>JACYLR010000136.1 GCA_015272465.1 Gloeomargaritaceae cyanobacterium C42_A2020_066 | reverse complement strand
TATAGCCCACACCATTACATTTCGGGCAAATGGGCTGACCGCTTGCTTTGGCCTGGCGGATCTCATCAGGGGATAGGCTGTTCGCCCGGTACAGAGTGACTGCAGCACTATCCGAGACAGACAGCCCAAACCGAGCTAACTCCTCCCGACTTGGTACATAGGCAATCCGGCATTCGGAGCAGACTCGCCGCATCAGCCGTTGCGCCAACACCCCGATCAGAGATGCCGACACCATGTGGGTTTCCACCCCCATTTCCCCCAACCGAGCCACAGCACTAGGGGCATCGTTGGTGTGCAGGGTTGTCAACACAAGGTGCCCCGTTAAGGCCGCTTCAATCGCCGTCTTAGCGGTTTCCTTGTCTCGGGTTTCCCCCACCAGAATGACATCTGGGTCTTGGCGGAGGAAGGCCCGTAGAATCGCGGCAAAGTCCATGCCTTTTTCCCGGATCACCTGTACTTGGGTCAGGCCAGGGAGACTGTACTCAATGGGGTCTTCCGCCGTGCTGATATTCACCCCTGGGTCATTGCGCTCCGCGAGGGCTGAGTAGAGCGTGGTAGTCTTACCTGACCCTGTTGGCCCCGTCACGAGAATCAGACCGAAGGGACGCTTGACCATATCTTGAACAATGGTCAAGGTCTCTGGATCAGTGATTAACTTATCTAGCCCTAATTGCGTGGACGCGTTGTCTAAAATACGCAAAACAATTTTCTCGCCATAGCGCATTGGCAGGGTATTAACCCGAAAGTCCACCTTCCGGCCTTGAAAGATTCGCCGAATCCGGCCATCTTGTGGTGCCCGCCGTTCCGAAATATCCAGATTGGCAATGATTTTGAAGCGAGAGGTCACAGCCGGCACCACCTGCTTAGGCAGGTTTTCCCAGCCAATTCTGAGCACTCCATCCTTCCGGAAGCGAATCCGTAGAAACTCTTCCTGTGGCTCAATGTGAATGTCGGATACCCCTTCGCTAAGTGCCTTGGCCAAAATATTGTTGACAAGGGCGATAATCGGAGCCTCATCAGCGTTGGCCAGCGCCTGCGCCAGATCCATCTCCTTCTCATCATCGACCTCACCCAGTTGGGCGTAATCCGAGAGATCAATGTCCTGGATCTGGACTTCCGCTTGAGCCTTCTGCTGTTCCTGGTGCTTGACGTCAACGTACTGGTTGATCAGTTGCTGGAAGTCCTCCTGAGTAATCACCCGGCGGCGGAGCTTGAGGCCCTTGTCCCGCAGTAGTCGATTGAGCTGGTCAACTGCCTGGAGGTTATCCGGGTTGACCATGGCCACCAGAAGGCTGGGAGGGTTGCCATCTTGGCGCAGGATGGGGAGTAGTTGATATCGCCGACAGGGGTCGAGGGGCACAAGCGTGTCGATCAGTTCCTTGACCTGCGGAAACGTGATCGGATTAAGTTCCGGATCGAGGCACTCGACCCCGTAGAGCACCTTGAGTTCGAAGAGCTGTTGCCGCTTGTACTGGCGCAGAAGTTCGGGGGGAAGCTCCCGTCCGGTCAGGTTGGCGAGAATCTCAGGGAGGGTTTGGTTAGTCTGACGCACCAATTCCAGGGCTTTACGGAGATTGTCCTGATCGACAATGCCAGCTTTAACCAGTTGATTAGCGAAGGGATTGCCGCCCCCCTGGCGGATCAGGGCACGGCCGGGGCGCATGGGCGTGTTAGCCATAGGGTTAAGGTCTGGGGGGTAAGCGGAACATCGGGCATGGATGCCTCTAGTATGCCCGGCCAATGGGTGGGATGTGCAGACTATATGACCAACAAGACCGGGTTGGTATCCCCTATCCTCCCGGCAGCTCTGTGTTGTTGACCTAGATGTAGGAGCCAGGATGTACTCTCTACGTGTTTTCCCTTAGGTGCGTGGCATCAGAGTACGCTACCCTTGGTGGGATTGCTATATTGAAGCGCGTGGAGAGCTTGTCTCACCCATGGACATTGCCACACTGGGAGGTTTGAGGTATGGGGGATTCTGAACGCGAGGAACAACTCAAGGATCAAGCCGAGACAGAAACGATCGCGACTTGTACCGAATCTGACCAAGGGAACCCCGCTCCAACCTTTGGTGAGATCGAGTTGCCTATTGACCCTGAGGAGCCGGCTGCGGTGGAAACGGCAACACCACCCTCAGCGACTGATCTCACCCAGGCGATTGCACTCCAGCAAGAATTGACAACCCTACGGAACCAATTGGAGGAGCAGAAGAGTCTCTACCTTCGCTTGGCTGCGGATTTCGATAACTACCGGAAACGTAGTCAGCGGGAGCAAGAGGAGGTGGAACGGCGCGCCGTTGGCAATGTGATTGAGCGCCTACTACCTGTAGTTGACGATTTTGAGCGGGCCCGCGCCCTCCTGAAGCCCCAGACAGACCAGGAGATTAGTATTCACAAGAGTTACCAGGGCATTTATAAACAACTGGTCGAGTCTCTGAAGAAGCTGGGGGTGGCTCCCATCAATGCCAAGGGACAGCCCTTTGACCCGAACTATCACGAAGCAGTCCTCCGTGAACCTTCTAGGGAACACCCTGAAGGCACAGTGTTGGAGGAGTTGCGGAGGGGATATCTGATGGAGGAGCGGGTGCTCCGCCACGCCATGGTCAAGGTGGCTGGCCCACCCGAAACAGATGGAGTCAATGACGCAGAAGACCGGCCGGCCGGCCCTGTGTTGTCAACAGAGCCCGTCATTGAGACCTAGTCCTTCCCGACTTTCCGTAGAATCCCTGAGAAAGTTGCAGCCTGTTGATCACATTTCCCAGAAGTTGTGGAACACTGGGAGAGAATCCCTGACTCGGATGTGGCAGGGTACGGAGTCCGACTAGACATCGGTTCGTCATGGCAAAGGAAAAGGTCATTGGCATCGACTTGGGGACAACCAACAGTTGTGTCGCCGTCCTTGAGGGGGGGCAAGTCACTGTCATTCCCAACGCCGAAGGGGGCCGCACCACACCCAGTGTTGTTGGCTTTGGTAAATCCGGGGAGCGGCTGGTCGGGCAGCCAGCGAAGCGGCGGGCGATTACCGATGCCGAAAATACGATCTACAGCATCAAGCGCTTCATCGGCCGGCGCTGGGCTGAAACTGAAGAGGAGCGGCGCCGGGTACCCTACAAATGTGTGCCTGGCAAAGACAGCACTGTCAATGTCGAAATCCGTGGGCAAGCCTATACTCCCCAGGAAGTCTCGGCCATTGTCCTCCAAAAACTCAAGCAAGATGCTGAGGCATTTCTCAACGAGGAAATTCGCCAAGCAGTGATCACCGTACCTGCATACTTTAGTGACGCTCAGCGCCAAGCTACTAAGGACGCAGGTGCTATTGCTGGTCTTGAGGTCTTGCGGATTATCAACGAACCCACCGCCGCTGCACTAGCCTTTGGGGTGGATAAGCAGGAGCAGGATCAAACGGTTCTCGTGTTTGACCTAGGAGGGGGTACTTTCGATGTCTCCATCCTTCAGATGGGGGATGGCGTGTTTGAAGTGAAGGCGACAGCCGGGAACAATCGCTTGGGGGGTGACGATTTCGATGCTTGTCTTGTCGATTGGCTCCTCGAAGACTTTCAGCGGGATGAGGGCATTGACCTACGCCAAGACAAAATGGCCCTCCAGCGAGTGCGCGAGGCGGCAGAGAAGGCCAAGATTGAGCTATCGAGCGCTTTAACCACCACTATCAATTTGCCTTTCATCGCCGCAGATGAAACGGGTGCAAAGCACATCGATGTGGAGCTAACACGCGCAAAGTTCGATGAACTCACCCGCGACTTGGTGCAGGCGACCCTGGAGCCAGTAGCCCAGTCTCTTCGAGATGCGGGTATGTCCACTCAAAATATCGACCGCATTCTGCTGGTGGGGGGGTCTACCCGGATGCCCTCCGTGCAGACTGCCATTCAAAGCTACTTTGGGGGGAAGGCGGCCGAGAAATCCGTCAATCCGGATGAGGCCGTGGCAATTGGTGCGGCCCTCCAGGCTGGTGTGCTCGGAGGCGAAACTGTAGTCAAGGACTTGTTGCTCCTTGATGTCACGCCGCTATCCCTAGGGATTGAAACCCTGGGTGGGGTGTTTACCCGGATTATCGAACGAAACACCACCATCCCAACGAGTAAGTCGGAAGTCTTTTCAACCGCAGTGGATAACCAAATGGTCGTCGAGGTGCACGTTCTCCAAGGGGAACGGCCGATGGCAGCCGACAATAAGAGCTTGGGGCGTGTCGAACTCACGGGCCTGCCCTCAGCCCCGCGGGGCGTGCCTCAGATTGAAGTTACCTTTGAGATTGATGCCAACGGTATCCTACAGGTAACGGCGCGGGATCGGGGCACAGGACGTTCCCAGTCCGCCAAAATCACCAATACGGGCGGATTAACTTCCGAGGAAATCAAACGGCTCACCCTCGAAGCTACGGTCAATGCTGAACTAGATCAGCGGCGAAGAGAACTGGCTCAGTACAAGAATCAGGCGGATGCCCTACTCGCAAGCTATGAGCTTGGCCTGCGGGATGGGAGCCAGCGGCTGGACGCGAGCCTGAAGTCTGAAGCAGCAGCCCGTGCAGCCCGTCTTCGCCAGATGGTTTTAGATCCGGATGTAGCGGTGAATGCCCTCCAGGACGAATTGAATGGGATGAACCAAGTTATCATGTCCATGGGAGCAGCCTCCTACCAAGCCCCGGGGCAGGTTCCAGCCAGCGCGACAACCATTGTCTCTTCGGACTACGAGCAGCTTGAGTAGCGGGAAATCCAAGGCATTGTCAACCTTTTGTCAGTAAATGAGGGCATGGCGCGAGATTACTACGAGGTGTTGGGCGTCGCCCGGACTGCCGACAAGGAAGAGATTAAACGGGCCTATCGGCGTCAGGCTCGCAAGTACCATCCAGATGTGAATAAGGAGCCGGAGGCGGAGGAGCGCTTTAAGGAGGTCAGTCGAGCCTATGAAGTGCTCTCTGACCCGGAAACCCGTAGCCGCTATGACCGCTTTGGGGAAGCTGGCGTTAGCGCCTCGGCCGGCCCAGCCTACGGTGACATGGGAGATATGGGGTTCGCGGATATTCTGGAAACCTTTTTCGGCGGTTTTGCGGGTGCTGCAGCCTCGGGTGGACGGCGGCGGAGCGGGCCTGTACGAGGGGATGACCTACGCCTAGATCTTGACTTGACCTTCCGGGAGTCGATTTTTGGTGGGGCGAAGCAGGTGCGGCTGACTCACCTAGAATCCTGTGAGGTCTGCGAAGGAACAGGGGCCAAGCCAGGTACTCAAATGCGCACCTGCCCGACTTGTGGCGGGGTTGGCCAAGTCAAGCGGGCTACCCGTACCCCCTTCGGTAGCTTTACCCAAGTCTCGACCTGTCCAACCTGTGGGGGCAGCGGCCAAGCTTTTGAGGCGATGTGTGAAGCCTGTAGCGGACAAGGGGCCGTGCAGGTCACCCGTACCTTGGATATAACGGTGCCACCGGGGGTTGAAAGCGGTACTCGGCTGCGGGTTTCGGGGAAGGGAGATACGGGCCGCCGGGGTGGGCCACCCGGTGACCTGTATGTGTACCTGACAGTAGGGGATGACCCAGCTTTTCGGCGGGAGGGAATCCATCTGTTTTCCCAGGCCAAGATCAGCTACCTACAGGCGATTTTGGGCTGTCACCTGATGGTGCCAACGGTGGAAGACCCCTACGAACTGGATGTTCCTGCGGGGACTCAGCCCGGAACTCAGTTTCGACTGGAGGGCAAAGGGGTGCCCCGCCTTGGCAATCCCACGAGTCGGGGAGACTTGTTCGTGACAGTCCAGGTCGAGATTCCAACTCGCCTTTCCCATGAGGAGCGGGAATTGCTGAGCAAGCTGGTCAAAGTGCGTGGTGAGCAGGTTCACAAGGGGATTATTCAAGAGTTCTTGGGCAAGATTCTCGGATGAGACCGGTGGCTGACCAGAAGTTGGATCTGCGTGGCCTCCCCTGCCCTTTAAACTATGTGCGGGCCAAACTGCGCCTGACCCAGCTTGCCCCAGGGACGCTGTTGGAGGTTTGGCTGGATGGGGGCGAACCCGCTGAGCAAGTGCCGGAGAGTTTAGCGGTTGCAGGCTACCAGGTGGAGGCGGTGGAGGCGGAGGGCGATTACTACGTCCTCCAGGTACGGGCTTGACCCGGCCGGCCGCGCCGATGGGCACGGTGGTGGCGGCCCAGGCAAATTTTTACGAGGTCTATCTGGCGCACGGGGCGGTCGATCAAACGCCCCTGTTATGTACCGGGCGGGCGCGGCTTTTGAAGACAGGCCGGCGGGTGATGGTGGGGGATCGGGTCTGGTTGGGGGAGGCGGATCTGGGGACGGGACGCGGCGTGATTGCAGGTATTGCGGCGCGCCAGTCGGAGATGGCCCATCCACCCGTGGCTAATGCAACCTGCCTGGTGGTGGTGGTCTCGCTAGCGGAACCGCCCCTAGAAGCGATGCTACTCAGCCGGTTTTTGGTGCATGCTGAGGCGATGGGGTTGGGGGTTCAGGTGGCCCTCACCAAGGTGGATCTGGTGGAATCAACGATAGCGGCGGCGTGGGAAACGCGTCTAGCCCAGTGGGGGTACCAACCCTTTTTGGTGAGTACCCCAATGTCTCTGGGTTTGGAACCTCTCCGAGCTGCCCTAGTGGGGGAAACGGCAGTACTTTGCGGGCCATCGGGGGTGGGGAAGTCGAGTCTGATCAATGCTCTAGTGCCTACGGCCGGCCGGGGTGTGGGGGCGGTTTCGGCCCGCTCGGGTCGGGGATGCCATACGACTCGCCATGTTTCCTTATTGCCGCTGCCGGCCGGGGGGTTTCTGGTGGATACGCCAGGGTTTAATCAGCCCCTGCTGCGGATGTCAGCACGCGGGTTGGGGGATGCCTTTCCTGAAATTCGACAGCGGTTACGTTACGGAACCTGTGAGTTTCGCAATTGCCAGCATCACCGGGAACCAGGGTGTCAGGTGCGAGGGGATTGGGAACGCTATGCCCACTACTGCACTTGGCTTCAGGAATGCTTAGCCCAGGAGGCCCACACGGCAAATTCGGCCGGCCGTGATGCAGGCGTGAAATACAAAAGTGGCCCGGCCGGCCGGCTGCGAGCTGAACCTCGCCTGACCGCAGAAAAGTATCGACGCCTGTCCCGCCGCCGCCTGCATCAGGAGATAGCCCAGTTGGATGAGCCGCTCTCCCCAGAGGACTAGTGCGTGATGTCCTGGGTGAGTTGGGTGGAGCTTGAGGGAGTGGCCCCAGGGTTTAAGGCTATCTCTAGAATCAGCGGCCGGCCGAATCGATAGGATCGGGGTAGGTAAGCCTACTCAGGAAGGCCCTGCTGTGAGACCCAAAACCCATCGCCAATCCTGAGGGCTGAACCCGGAGCCTATCATCCATGACCGCGGTGCAATGGGGGGGCAAAGCTATGCTCACATCTACAGAAGTGCCCGACACGCAACCCGATTTGCGCCCCGCTACCCTGCAAGGCCTACAAGATCATTGAGACTGAGGGTGCATCCCTGTTTGACCAGTGGCAGCTCGCCATTGCCCGCCCTGCCTTTAGCGCCAGCGCCCGTAACTTGGCCCACGACCTCGTTTATGGAAACCCACCAACTGAAGAAGACGCCCCAATTGCATGCTCTCCACTCCTGGTAGGCAACAGGAGCAGGGTCGGCATAGGGACACGCCTACCACCCGGCCGGCCGGTCTTCTCATTGAGAATGGGAGCCTGAATCATCGAGTTGACCAGCTCCTACTGTGCATAGGTGCTTGATAGTCTGTAAGATCTTCATAATTCAGACATAAAATACATTTGAGTAAAAAAGTTGGGCACTTGGATAAGCTTAGGATGTTCGGCTGTCTAATTATATGGTTTGCACAGGCATGGGCCATAGTGCAATACCCAAAAATCTGGCGTCGCCTCGTGCAGCACAGATGGGGTTTAAGCTTCTCTCGTCCGAATATTGCACTGCCACTAACTGCCAACGAGAAGTATGCTTGGCGAAAGATCTTTGACCATGACCCAAGGTTTGTGATTCTATCAGACAAGCAAGCAGTCAAGGATTGGATTGCGAGTCTTGCTCTCGATGTCACAATTCCAAGAACTCTATGGTGCGGCACCAACGCGCACGAAATACCTGAGACCCTTCTTGAAGGCGATGTCGTTATTAAAGCGACACATGGGTGGGCTATGAACATCTTCGTGAAGGATAGTAGCTATGATCCTGCTCGACTCGTTAACAACGCTAACAGTTTCCTTAAAAAGTCACATGGCAATATCCATCTTGAATGGGCTTACTTAAATATCCCTAGAAGGCTTCTGGTAGAAGAAGTCATCCGACCCACTTCAGGCGACCTGATTGACCTTAAGCTTTACGCTTTTGGATCCCACGTTGAACAAATTGTATTGATTTCTAAGAATGAACAGGGTCGGGCCGGGGCAATTTGGGAGAAAGATTTGGATGGCCAATTCCACATGCTAGACATCAAGACAGCGATCTCAGAGCAAATAGATCGGCGACCACTGCCAAAATGCATTGGGAAGGCCCTGGAACTGGCATCAAAGATTGGTGCTGACTTCGACCATGTTCGTGTAGACTTCCTCACGGATGGTACTCAGCTTTACCTCGGTGAGATCACTATCTATAATCTTGGAGGGTACGCTCATCATACCGGAAATATCATAGACACACCACTGAATAGATCCTGGGATATTCGCCGCTCGTGGTTCTTGCGCAGCCCTCAAAAGGGGTGGAGGAAGGCCTATGCCGCTGCATTACGGAGAGCAATTGACCACCAATCGAGACAGATGCTACATTTTGACGGGGGTGAGGCATCACCATTATCTGCAAACCCCATGAACGTGAACGGGAAGTGGATTTGATCCAATACTTAACTAGATGACAGCATACTGGACTCCAAGAACGCTTCTCGTTTCTGATGCGTCCTTAGGATTGCGTGCAGAGGAGGTTCTGCGTCGCTTTTTCCCTGATCATGTATCTACCATATGGGATATCAACACGGAACCTGACACGGAAGCGCGTGCTATTGTCTCAGCCTGGCCCTGGGACATAGTGTTCTCTGTTCACAATGACCTGATCTTTTCCGCTCAGGAGATCTCCGGGATGGGCCTCGCTCTGAACCTGCACCCTGCGTTGCCAACCATTCCTGGAATTGGCCATGATGTTATCCCCATCCTTGAGCAACATGCTGAAGTGGGAGCAACACTCCATGAAATCGTTGAAAAGGTTGATAGTGGCATGATCTTTCATGTCGAGACATTGCCCGTACCCTCAGGCGCTTCCCGTTCGTGGACACGACAGGTTACCCAGTCTCTCTGCTTGCAAATGCTCGAATGGTCAGCGCAAATAATCCGGCAAGCGCCATCAGTCAGGGAGGCACGAGAAGCATTAAAAAGAGCGGGAAATGGTGCTGGTCAGCAATGGGGAAATCTTCGTCGCACACGCAGACAGATTGCCAATCTTGTGGAAGAAACCAAAAGATGCGACCCGGCATCCCCAATAATGCAGTGAGCCTGTAGCTGTTCACCAACCAACATAATGAATTATTCGGAAGAAGTGAGAGATGCTTGTCGCGGCGGAACTACACCGAGCTGACGATACCCTACCTGAGGATAGCCGCTCTCCCAGGGGCTGGGCATTCTGTTCTCCGACCCCCATCTACACTCCAGATGAGGATTAAACCCAGCCGAGCTAGAGTAGGGAGACGCCCCCCACTACCGGAGGGAGAGCCATGTGTATTTGCATTAACTGCCAGTACGTCGATCGCTGTATGACCTATCACGCGGTGGAGCATCAGCATCAGCAGTCCCATCTCACGGACGCGCCGGATTTTGACCCCCAGGAACCGACGATCAATGTCAACATCCGTAGTCGGGACGAGGTGATTGAAATGGAATGGGATGTGGTCGGTTGCCAGTCGTTCCTTCAAGAGGTCGGCCGGTGGGCGAGACTGCGCCCCGGGGAACCGCTTCCAACCTGATGACGGCCTATGGTTTAGCCCTGTACACCAGTGGTTCAACCCTGGGGTTAGCGGTTGGCTGTGCCCCTGATGACCTGCGTGTTCAAACTTGGCCCCAGGGGCGACAGATCGCCAGTCATCTCCACACCACGCTGGAGGCTTTTCTTGCACCTCTGAAGTGGACAGATCTCGTCTATGTCGCCGTCGCCTGTGGGCCGGGCAGTTTCACCAGTACTCGCCTGGGCGTAATCACGGCTCGCACGCTGGCCCAGAGTCTGACGCTACCCCTCTGGTCGCTGTCCAGCCTGGGTTGTCTGGCCTGGGCGGCCGGCCGTTCTACCCCGACACCCATCGCCGTCACCCTTCCGGCCGGCCCGAATCAGGTCTATGGCGGTGTCTATGTTGGTACGGCCTTTGGCCCGCAGGCTCTTTGCCCGGATCGGGTCTTTACCGCGGGTGAGTGGCAGACTGCCCTATTGACTTGGCCCAAGAGTCTCACTGTCGCTGCAACTCTAGATGAGGCTCCCGTGACCGAGCTGTGGCAGTGGGCTGCCCTAGAGTGGCAGCAGGGTAAGCGGCCGGCCTGGACAGAGGCACTGCCTTTCTATGGCCGCTCGCCTGTTTGAGCCGAGCTGGTGACGGCCTTGAGGCCATACTTCCAATCTTGACCCACCTGGATAGTAAGGTCGGAGTAGAGTTCCCCAGTACTTTCCACTCGCACTGCCCCAAAGCCGAGAATTCCCTGCAATTGTTGGGCGGCGGCGAGGTTACCCTGCTGGGCAATGATCTGGGTTTGGCGGAGGGTAACCTTCCAGGGCACATCCTCGTAGATGCGGCGATAACCCGCCCCCAGTAAGTGATCGGTGACGGCAGCTACGGCCTCTGGGTTGTCGGTGCTGTCCTGGATGGCAATTCGCAGTTGGGCTAGGGACGGTGGAGTTTCCCCCTCACCCTCACTGAGGGCGGCGGCCGGCCGGGCCTGGAAAAACTGGGCCGCCACTGTTTGCACCCGTGTCTCGTCCGGGAGCCAATAGCTGGCACTGTACTCTTGACCGCTAAATTGACCTGGCAGCAGAGTCATCTGAAAACTGTCACTCTGAACCTCCTTGACCAGCCCGGCTAGGGCCACAATCTCCTCGACCGTCAGATTGGTATCGACGTACGTCTGGATCGCACTCAACAGTTGGGGCAATCTAGCCAGCGTGGCGGGTGTCAGGACTTCCTCCCGGAAGGCGCGCATGAACAGTTGCTGTCGTTGAATCCGGCCGATATCCCCCAGCCGGTCGTAGCGGAACAGGAGGAAGGCCATCGCCTGCTTGCCGTTCAATCGCTGCCGGCCGGCCTTGAGGTTGATGTAGAGGTGCTGGCTATCGTCCTGATACCGCATGTCCTCAGGAACCGTTAGGGTAATCCCCCCCAGCGCATCCACGAGGGCCTCAACGGCCATCGGGTTAACCCGCACGTAGCGATCCACCTCGACCCCACCCAGCAACATATCCAGGGTGTGCGCTGTCAAGGCCGGGCCACCCCAGACATTGGTGGCGTTGATCTTGCTCCAGCCGTGACCAGGAATGTTGACGCGGGTATCGCGGGGAATCGACAGGGCGCGTACTTGGCGAGTGTCCGGCTCAAACCGGGCGATCAGGATCGTATCGGCCAATCCGTCGAAGGTATTGACCCGTTTTTGAAAGCCTTCCTGTTCGTCTAGGGCCAGCATCTTGATGCCCATCACCATGATGTTGACAGGCTGGGTGAGGCGGGGCAGGCCAAAGTAGCCCCCAGTGACGATCCGATCCCCCCCTACAAGGCGTGTTTCCTCGGGGGATAGTTCGGCTTGCTGGAGGGTGGGACTTCCGAACAACAGGGCGAGACTCGCCCCGGCCACCGCTGACCCAAAACCAACTGCCATGAACAGGAGGAACCAGAGTCGTGTCGGCCGCCGCCGGGCGCGAGGCGGGACAGGGCGGCTTCGGGGCCGATGGTAGCGGGGGGTCGTGGCGGACACAAATCTCCTGAGTGCTGACCGGAACGGGCAGTCCGTAAGAGGCTGGGCACCATCCTAGCGTCAGGGCAAGCGTCTCACAAGAGCCTGCAATCCAGGAAGACGGACGGGGCGCCGCTGCCACAGTTGCACCATCAGCCAGATATGCGCCGCAAAATAGCCAGATGTCAGGAGACTGCTGATCAGTTGTAGGCTGACGGGGGCCACTTCTCCCCCGCTGCTGGCCCCATTCAGCAGGGTTTGTCCCAGCAGCCAGAGGATACCCAGCGCAACTACAGTTCGCCAGACTTGGCGTTCGTCGCGGCTAGCGGCCGGCCGGCGGTAGAGACCCCAGAGCGCTGGCAATAGCCCAAAAACCGGCACCAAATAGAAAAACAACTTGAGCCGGGGTAGGGGGTCATCCGTGGGGGTGGATGGCGGGCGAGTCATGGCCAGGGCCTCCCAGGGTGTGGTGCAAGAGTTGCTGATGGCTGAGGGCACGGGCAACCCAGTCCTGGTAGGTGGTTTGGCTGGGTGGGCTTGCATAGTATTGTACCCAGGCGGCTGCCAGGTCTTGGGCAGGCGGAGGGGAATCGGCTAAGAACCAGCCGAGTAGGCCGCACTCTTGCACCAAGCGGCTCACCTTCGGGTCGTAGCTGAGGCCAATACAGGGCCGGCCGGCCGCAGCCCCCATGACGAGGCTGTGGTAGCGCATTCCTAGGACTAGGTTGACGTGATCAAACAGCCCCCGCAAGCGGTGAACATCCGTCTCGATCAGCACTTGGCTGTTGTGGGGCAGGGCTGCGTGGAGGGCCTGGGCGAGGGCGGTGTCGGTGCTGGGCTGAAAGGGTATCAACCAGAGATGGGCACCGGTTGCTCGCTGCAATTGGGCTAGGGCCTCGGTCAGGGTCGCAATCCAGGCCGGAGTCAACCAGGCATGGGGGCGCAGGACAACGGCAATGCGTGACTGGGAAGGGACTGGCGAGGTCATCGGCCGGCCGGCCATCGCCCATACCGGGTCGGGCGCAAGCTGATGGGGGACTCCCCAGGCTTGGAGGAGACTGGCGGAGCCACCATCCCGCACACTGACAGCGGTACATCCCCGAAACACAGGGCGCGCCAAACGCTGCACCCACGGTCGCCGCAGTGGCCCGATCCCCTGTGCCCAGGCGAGGGTCGTCAACCCCAATTGTTGGGCGAGGGTCATCAGCCCCAGGTAGTACAGAGGACTGAAGGCACTGGTGGCGTCTTGAATCAGGCTGCCACCCCCCCAGATAAAGGCTTGGCTAGCGCGCAGAGTGGCTAGGAGCGGGCCGGGTTGGCGGTTGGGGCAGGCTGCGACGCCGTAGGTGCGCTCGGTCGCGACGGGATCGGCGGAGAGAATCACAGGTGTGCAGTGATCGGGCAACATCTCCAGGAGGGTGGCCAGCAGCGCCTCATCCCCTGCATTTCCGTAGCCGTAATAGCCGCAGAGCACAACCTGCATAACGGGTACCAGTAAACTGGGCGAAGATGTCAGTCCCATCATCCTCGCGTTCGGCCGGCCTATGCACAGCCTTTCCCTACCCACCTGGGTGATTCATGTATCCAGTGTTCTGGAGTGGGCTGTGGCGATGGCGCTGGTGTGGCAGTACGCGCAGCAAACCGGCCGGCCGGCCTGGCGATGGTTGGCTTGGGCCATGGTGCCGGCCCTAGGGAGTGCTTTCGCCGCCTGTACCTGGCATTTCTTTGAGAATGCGCCCAGTTTGGAGGGATTGGTCACGCTCCAGGCCAGTTTGACGGTTGTGGGGAACTGCACCCTGTGTCTAGCCGCCTGGCAGATCCATCGCCGGGCGCGCATTCCCGACCAGTCCTAGCCCCAATCCGGGGCCTCGTACAGCGAACCCGTGGCCAAAACCGGCGAGGGGAGCGCTGGGAGGACAGGACGTTGGAGGTTAGGAAGATTCAGCCTCCGCAGCCGGCACCGCTTTGGCATCCCACCATCCCCGGACAGCGGCAGTAATCAGATGGGACAGCAAACCCAAGGGACCTGCGAACAAACCTAGGAGCAGGGAGTGCCAGACCCAGACGCCGGTGCGCTGCCCTTCCTCGTAGATCCAGCGCCCGACAAATAGATCCATCACCAGGAAATGCACCCAACCGGTGAGAACAACCGGTTCCTGACCAAAGGCTTGGGCAATATCAGCCAGTTGGGGGCTGGCGAGAGCCTGGGCTGTGTCCGGGGTAATGGCGCGGATGAACAGGTAGAGGTAGAGGCTGGCAAGGGCGACAAACGGCCACGGGGAGGTCATGATCCGCCGGGTTCCCGTCCAGTTGGGCAGCAAAATCATTAAGGCCCAAAAGGGCAGCACAAACAGGTTGGCCCCGTCGAAGATAAGCGCAAGTGTCATACTGAAGGAAAGCTCTGTGGGCCTAGGGATAGGCGTTTCGCTTCACTCTTAGCATAGTCTTGACCCGTGTGCCGATGCGGTCTGCCTGACAATCTTGTCCAGTCTGGCCACGCTCTGCCCCCCGGCCGGCCACAGGGGGTGACGTGACTCCGCGCCTTGAAACTTGGATAGAGCCGGTAGAGACTGCGTCACCCCAGGGAACGGTGCGCCAAGCCGTGGCTACTATGGGTGCCCAGCGTACGCCCTGTGTGGTTGTGCTGGACGAGGGTCGGCCGGCCGGAATTCTCACCAAACGAGATGTAGTGCGCTTGGCTGCGACCGATCCCGATTTCCTGGATCGGCCCCTGGGAGCGGTGATGGTTCAGCCGCTGATCACGCTCAATGGGGAGACTTTAACGGATATCTTCGTCCCCCTAGCCCTGTTTCGAGAGCACCGCATTCGACAGTTGCCTGTGGTGGATGCGGCCGGCCGCCTGCTGGGGCTGATGACCCAGGAGGGGTTGCGTCGCCAGATTCAGCCGAGCGATTTGTTGCGGTTGCGCCGCCTGAGTGAGGTGATGACCCGGCCGGTGGTGGCGGCCGGAGAAGACACCCCAGTCGCAGGTCTGATACAGAGGATGGCCCAGGAACGGATCAGTTGTGTGGTTCTCGTGGCCGAGGCCCACTCACCTCTAGGCCCGACCGCCGGCCGGCCGGTGGGGATCCTGACGGAAGGGGATGTGGTCAGCCTGTTGGCGGCCGGCCGCGATATCCATCGCACCGAGGCCAAGGCGGTGATGGGCACGCCGCTCCATATCCTGAGGCCCCAGAGTACCCTGTGGGATGCCCAGCAGTTGATGGCCCAGCAGGGCGTCAAACGCGTAGTTGTCACCAGTCGCCGGGGGGAGTTGCTGGGGATTGTCACCCAGACGGATGTGCTCCAAGCCCTAGATCCCCTTGATCTCCAGACCACGATCCACATTCTCAATCAGGCCCTCGACCAGGAAATTAAAACCCGTCAGCAGTTGGAAACCCAACTCAGCCAGCCCCAGTCCGCCGCCCTTGCCGCCCTTGCCCAAAAGAGTGCTGAGTTAGAAGCCTTGGTGGCAGCCCTGCCCATTGGCGTCCTTGCGGTCGATCAGACCGGGAAACTGATCTACGTCAACCCAGCTTTTGTGCAGATGTTGGGCTGGCGGGCGGAGGAACTGCTCGGTGTACGCCCCCCCTTTCCCTTCTGGCCCCCTGACCAACACGAGGCCCTGATGCAGGTTTTTGCAGCGGGCATGACCCAGGCAAACCATCAGGTCGATGTTCAGTTCCAGCATCGGGACGGCCACCGATTGGATATACGTGTAACCGATGCCTGCCTCTTGGACACCCAAGGGAATCGCTTGGGCATGATAGGCACCTTTCAAGACATTACCAGCCTCAAGGGGGCTATAGCGGCCCAGTCTCGTCAGGAACGGCGGTTTCGCGCTCTGATCGAAAATGCTGCGGATTTGCTGCTGCTCCTCGATCCCCAGGGTCTGTGTACCTACGTCAGTCCGGCGGCCAAGGCTACCCTGGGCTACGACCCAGCCTGCCTGGTGGGCCGTCCCTACTTTGAAGTGATCCACCCCGACGATCGATCTGCGGTGGCCCATACCCTGGGCATGGCTGCCAGTGATCCCGGCCGGCCGATCACCCTACCCGAGCATCGCCTCCGCACCGCGGCCGGCCAGTGGTTGGTCTTTGAGGCCAAAGTCACCCACCAGACCCGCGACCCGGATGTTGGGGCCATTGTGGTGAACTGTCGGGATATTTCCGTTCGCAAAACAGCGGAAGCCGAACTCCTGGCCAGTGAACACCGATTCCGCACCCTGGTGGCCAACATTCCGGGGGCAGTTTACCGAATGCAGGCCACACCCCCCTGGATGATGGTCTTTGTCAGTGGCCCCATCGAAGCGGTGAGTGGCTATTCTGCCCAGGCCCTGCTCAACGAACGTGCCCCCAGTTGGGACAGCCTAATCCACCCCGATGACCGGGACTGGGTAATCGCCGACACCCTCGCAGCCACTCACGAGCGGAAAATCTATGCCCTAGAGTACCGGGTGGTGCGGGCCGACGGGCGGATTGGCTGGGTGAGCGAACAGGGGCAGGGGGTCTTTGCACCCGATGGCACCTGCCTTTACTTAGATGGTGTTCTATTCGACATCACTGACCGCCAAACTGCGTTCCAGGCCCTGCGCAACAGTGAAGCTCGTCTGCAACTGGCGATGGAAAGCGCGGGCCTATCCGTGTGGGAGTTGGATTGGCCCAGCCAGATGGTCACCGTGATTTCCCACCTGCCGCGTTCTCGCTACCGGACTCGTCCCCCGGGCACCAGTTTCCAAGTCAGCCTCGAGGACTTTATCCGTCCTGTGCACCCCGACGACCGGCCAGCCCTGGATGCCCTGCTCATGCAAACTGCTCAAGATGTCAATCAAGCCTATTACGAATGGGAGGGGCGGGTCGTCATGGAGGATGGCAGCCTGCGCTGGCAACAAGTCCTTGGCAAAGTGCAGCGGGATGCCCAGGGGGTGGTGTTGGGGTCAGTGGGCATTACCCGCGACATCACCGAAAGTAAACTCGCCGAATTGACCCGGCTGCGGCAACAGCGTTGGAATGAAGCCTGGGCGAGCATCGTCCTCAAGATTCGCGAGTCCCTCGAACTGGAAGCTATCCTCCAAACCACGGTGGATGAGGTGCAATCCCTGTTCCAGTGCGACCGGGTGTTGGTTTACCGCTTTCTCCCCAACTGGTCTGGAGAGTTTATTGTTGAGGCCATCGGCCCCCAGGGTGCCCCAATCCTCACGAGAACTCTTGAAGACCCCTGTTTCACCGAGCAGTGCATCAGCCTCTACCGCCACGGCCGGGTCTCCGTCTTGGGTGATGTGCTAGCGGCCAACCTCCAACCCTGCTACCTGGACATGCTGCGCCAGTTCGACATTCGGGCCAACTTGGTGGTGCCGATCCTGGCAGGCCCAGAGTTGTGGGGTCTGCTGCTGGCCCAGCACTGCCAAGGCCCGCGGCCCTGGATTCCCGAAGAAGTGGATGTGCTGCAACAAATTGCCGGACAAGTGGGCCTAGCCGTCACCCAAGCTGAACTGGTGGCCTCTCTGCGGCAGGAGAAACAGCGCTTCCGTATGGTGGTCGAAGACCAAACCGAGTTAATCTACCGCTGCCGCTCCAATGGCACCCTCACCTTTGTCAACCAAGCCTTTGCCCGCTACGCCGGCCGGCCGGTGGATGCCTTGCTGGATGAAGTCTTTCAGCATCCTTTTCTCCCTGAAGACCAAACTCGCTTTGGGCAACATCTCACCGAACTGACCCCCGGCACCCCCGTGGGCACCCTAGAATGCCAAACCACGGCCGGCCGCTGGTACGAATGGACGGTACGGGCCGTCTTTAACGAGAAACAACAGCCGCTGGAGTACCAGGCCATTGGGCGGGACATCAGCGAACGCAAGCGAGCCGAAGCCCAACTCCTCCATGAAGCCCTCCACGACGCCCTCACGAGCCTGCCCAACCGCGTCCTTTTCATGGATCGCCTCACCCAGGCTATGAGTCGCTTCCGGCGTTTTCCTGAACGGCCTTTTGCCGTCCTTTTCCTTGACCTAGATCGGTTCAAAGTGATCAATGACAGCCTGGGGCACCGGGCGGGGGATGACCTGCTGGTGATTCTCGCCCAGCGCCTGACAAGTGTTCTCCGGGAAACCGACACCATTGCCCGCCTCGGCGGCGATGAATTTGTCCTGATCTTGGAGGATTTGGAGAGTCCCACCCTGCTCAATAGTTTGCTAGAGCGTCTCCAAACCACCCTGAGTACCCCTGTGCAACTCAGTGGCCACACCGTCACACCCGCTTGTAGTATCGGCGTCGTCCTTAGCCACTCCGACTACCAGACAGCAGAGGAGATGTTGCGGGATGCCGATATCGCCATGTATCAGGCCAAAGGCAGTGGCCGCAATCGCTACGTACTTTTCACCCCCCAAATGCATGTGGAGGCCCTCGCTGCCATGCAATTGGAAAATGACCTGCGCCGAGCCATCGACCGCCACGAGTTGTGTGTCTACTACCAGCCGATTGTGGCGCTGGGCCAAGAGCGGGTTGTGGGGTTTGAGGCGCTGGTGCGTTGGCAGCATCCCGAACGGGGCCTCGTGTCTCCCGGAGAGTTCATCCCCCTCGCCGAGGAAACGGGCCTGATCGTACCCCTGGGCTGGTGGGTTTTAGAAGCTGCCGCCGACCAAGTGGCGCGCTGGCAGCGGCAATGGGTGAGCCAATCACTCCTGACGGTGAGTGTGAATCTTTCAGCCCAGCAACTGACCCAACCAGATCTGGTCGATCGCATTCAGATGATTCTGGCCACCAGTGGGCTGCCCCCCCAGAGCCTGCGGCTGGAAATTACTGAACACACGATGATGACCAACATCGAGCAGGTGGGCCAAGCCCTCGAACGCTTGCGCCAACTCCAGGTGCAGTTGAATGTCGATGACTTTGGCACCGGCTACTCTTCCCTAGCATTGCTTCACAACCTGCCGATTGATGCCCTCAAGATTGACCGTTCATTTACTCGGCGGCTCAATACGGATGGGGGTACTAAAGAGATTGTGCGCTCTATTCTCACCCTAGGGGAGAGTTTGGGACTCGATGTGGTCGCTGAGGGGGTCGAAACCGCGGAGCAATTGGCTGAGCTGCAAGCCTTGGGCTGTCCCTATGGCCAAGGTTACCTGTTCTGCCGGCCTTTGCCGCCTGATCAGGTCTGGGATCACCTAGCCACAACCCGGTTTTTGGAGCATCCAACTCCTCGCGATAGCACGGTAAACTGAAGCGGAGAATCATCATAGCCAACTCAAGTCGCCTGGGTGAGCTTCCCTCTTCCCCCGGCCTCAGAGACTAGAAAAAAATCCTGGGATTCTCTGGCACCAGCTTGGGGTGCAACTTAAGCTACTTTTAATCCTTCCTCAGGGTCTGACCATGAACTCCCCCTCCATCCTCCAAAGGGCCAAGCAGGGCGACCCGGAGGCGATTGCACTTCTGATGAACCAGGCTCTCGCCAGCCAGGGAGTCACGGCGCGGGTGGTGTTTCGGCACAATTGCCTAGAAGTGCTGCTCGAAGCACCCCACGTACCGGATCGACGAGCTTCGTTAAACCTCATTCGTCAGGGATTGGCTCGCCTTGAGATTCCGGGCGTGGCCACAGCTAAGGTCTATGCCCGTCGCGCAGAGGAACTGTTTCCGGATTGGATGGAAGCCTTTGGACTGGAAGGCCCGCCCACGGGTGACCTGAGTCCTGCCTGGCAGTCCCAACCCACGCGCACCGTAGCTGCACCGCCCCCAGCCTCACCCTGGGAAAACGTCCCTGATCCAGAAGTGACGGCCGGCCGGCGGGCACCTTCACCTCCCCCCCTTGTCACCAGTGATGAAGTGGGTGTAGCCCTTGAGACCCCAGCCCAGGATTTCCTCACTCGCTATGCCAGGGGGGAGCGGGACTTTATTGGGGTCAAACTGATCCAGGTTTCTTTGATTGGTGCCATCCTGGACGAGGTCAATTTCCAGGGTGCTGACCTGAGCCGGGCGGTGTTGCGGGAAGTCAGCCTAGTGGGAGCCGTGTTGCGGGAGGCCAATCTGGCCGGCGCCAACCTGACTTTGGCCAACCTCACAGAAGCCGACCTGAGTCAAGCCAGCCTAGGTGTGATCAAGATTGGTGGCCAGACGGTCAGTGCATTAGTGGGAACGTCGGTGCCGATCAGCGCCAACTTGAAGCAAGCCAATCTGACCCGTGCCACCTTGACTGGGGCTGACCTGACCCGTGCGGCGCTGCAAGAGGCCACCTTAGTTGATGCCGATCTGAGTCAGGCCATCCTCGTCCGAGCTAACCTCCGCAAAGCCAATCTCTCCCAGGCCATCCTCAATAAAGCCGATCTTACCTGGGCAGATCTCAGTGAAGCCACGCTAACCGACGCCAACCTCAGCCGCACCAACCTCAAGCGGGCTAATCTGCAAGGCGCGGATTTGACGAATGCAAACCTCTGGTACGCCGATTTAACAGAGGCTAACCTCAAGGGAGCCAAGCTCAACCGCGCCAACTTAACTGGAGCTAATATGGCCGGGGCGATCATGCCCGATGGCCGGACGAAGCTGGATAAGCGCTGGCAGGAACCGCCGACCAAGTAGAGTTGGGCAGCGTTAGGAGCGGGGATTTGACAACCGTGCCTGATGTACTGCCCCCAATTAAATATCTAGACCCCAAGCTTGTTGGAATGGGGTCGCAGACAATCCTGACGGCGTACTCAAGACTCGCAACCTCCTAGTCCCAGACTGGCAGTGGACTTGTCTGAAGTGAAGAAGCTGATTAGTTAAGAACAACAGTCTTTTGGGCACGCAGCCGTTGGAGCACGTAAAGCACCATCAGGTCTAGGGTGACCTTAGCTTCTTCCCGGATCATGAAGGATTCGAGGGTACTGGGTGCAGCACCGAAACTGCTGTAGGCAAAGGTCTTTGGCCCCTTCAAGGTTCCCTGGAGGAAGTGGACCACGAATTGATGATCCCCTTGATCCCAACTCCCTTTGATCCGGTTATCTGCGAAGGTTAGCTCCATATCCCCCAATCCCTGCTGAGCCAGCAGCGGGCGCAGGGCTGGGAAAAAGTCTTCCGTGATGAACTGCCCTAGGGGCTTGTCTTCAACGGTTGGCCCCTTAGCCTTTTTGGCAGCTGCGGGTGCCTTGGCTTTGACCTCAGTCCCAGCAGTTTGTGTATCGGGTGTATCCGTGGCCATCTCAACCTCCCGCAATAGCTGGAATGATGCTGACCACATCCCCATCCTTGAGGGGGGTGGCGGTGCCTTCGAGAAAGCGAATGTCCTCGCTGTTGACATAGAAGTTGACGAAGCGACGAATCTGGCCGCTGTCATCACAGACGCGATTCTTAATGCCAGGCGCCGCGGCGTCCAGCGACTCCAGAAGTTCGTCAATAGAACCGGCCTGGCATTCCACCTCAGCCCGTTCTTGGGTCAGTTTCTGCAATGGTGTGGGGATTAAAACCTTGACTGCCATGGTGATCCTGTGTACTCCTAAAACCTAGCTCTGCCGACCTTGCTCTCATTTTAGACAGGGATGGTTTGCCATTCCAGGCGCTCCAGGGTGTGGGAACGCTCTAGGGCGCGGGCAAAACTGTCGAGTTGGGGTTCGATGGTAAAAGGTTCACCGACGTAGCCTTGGACAGCTTCCTGGGTTTTGAGGCCGTTACCGGTAATGTAGGCTACGGTGACTTCCTCAGGGTCAATGCGGCCGGCCGCCGCCAGTTTCTGCAACACGGCAATGGTGGTGCCACCAGCGGTTTCCGTGAAGATACCCTCCGTCTCTGCTAGAAGCTGGATGCCCGCCACGATCTCCGCGTCCGTGGCCATGTCGATGGAACCGCCGGTTTTGCGCGCCTGATCCAGAGCATAGACCCCATCGGCTGGATTACCGATGGCAATGGACTTGGCAATGGTGTTGGGCTTGACGGGGGTGACAAAGTCTCGATGCTCAGCAAAAGCTTGGGCAATCGGGCTACATCCCTGGGCCTGGGCACCGCTACAGCGCACGGGCCGGTCTTCCACAAGGCCCACTTCGACAAACTCCCGGAAGCCCTTGTGAATCTTGGTAAACAAAGATCCGGAGGCCAGGGGTGCCACAATATGGTCGGGCAGTCGCCAGCCCAGTTGCTCGACGACTTCGTAGCCCAGGGTTTTCGAGCCTTCCGAGTAGTAGGGCCGCAGGTTGATATTGACGAAGCCCCAGCCGTGGGTGTTGGCTACCTCAGAACAGAGACGGTTCACCTGGTCGTAGTTGCCCTTGACCGCCATCACCGTCGGCCGGTAGATCAGCGTACCCAGAACCTTACCTGCCTCCAAGTCCGCGGGGATAAACACGCAGCACTCCAACCCTGCGTGGGCTGCAATGGCGGCTGTAGAGTTGGCTAGGTTGCCGGTACTGGCACAGCCCACCGTGGTGAAACCCAGTTCTTGGGCGCGGGTGAGGGCTACGGAAACGACCCGATCCTTAAAACTAAGGGTGGGCATGTTCACCGCATCATTCTTGAGGTAGAGGTTCTTCAGGCCCAGACGCCGACCGAGGCGCTCAGCTCGAATCAGAGGAGTCAGGCCCGTACCCAGATCGATCGGGGTGGCGGTGGTTACAGGCAGGAAGTCCTTGTAGCGCCAGATGGAATGGGGGCCTTGACGAATACTGTCCCGGCTGACCCGCTCGCGGATGGCGGCGTAGTCGTAGGCCACTTCCAGTGGGCCGAAACACAGTTCGCAGACGTGGGTAGCCTTGGGTTCGTACTCGGCACCGCATTCTTTGCACCGCAGATGGGTGAAGGCGGCGCGGGGCGAGGTTGTGGGTGCGGTAGCCAGAACCATAGACAGGTGTCCTCAGGGATGCAACCAGATTGGCCGTGATGCTAACACGCCCCTAAAAGGTCGTCAAATATACCGGACTAAAAGAGTCGGGATTACCTCAGCCTCCACTGACGGGAGGAATCAACACAACTTCATCCTGATCCTGGAGCGGGGTGGTGGGGGGCACTATCGTCAGGTTGATGCCGAACTGGGTCTGGGATTGCCAAGGTGCGAGTTCCGGGTGCTGCTGAATCAGGCATTCCAAAACATTGGCCACGGGGGACTGGACGGGCAGGTGCAGGGTGAGTTCCGGCCGGCCGAGGACTTCTTGGTAAATCGCAAACAACTTGACGGTGACCTGAATTGTGGGGGGCATGGCGGCCGGCCTGGGGTAGAATCGTAAGAAAGGTTACAAAAATTAAGGAGCGCAGGGCTATGGGGCGAATTGGGTTGCGGTTGGTGGCGCTAGTCCTAGCCTGCGTTGTCCTGCTCTCCGGCTGTAGCAATATACCCGCCTCCCTGACGGGCAACTATGCCCAGGATACGTTGGCCCTGGTTGAGACCCTACGCACGGCCATCGAGTTGCCGGAAACCGACCCGGCCAAGAGCGAGTACCAGGCCCAAGCCAAGCTCCAACTCAACGACTTCGCAGCCCGGTACCGGCGCGATACAACGGTGAAGGGACTCACCTCCTACACCACGATGCGGACGGTGCTGAATGCTATTGCGGGTCACTACAGCAGCTACCCCGGCCGGCCGTTCCCCGACAAGCTAAAGGCTCGGATTACCGAGGAACTCAATCAAATTGAAGTAGCCCTCAACCGGGGCAATTAGGGCGTTGGCCTTTCGCTCCGATCAGTGGGGGCTGGTGCGCCTGATGGATGGTTGTCCTAACCCCCTCCAGCTTCAGTTGACAGGTCATGGCCGGGGCGAGTGAAAGGGATCGGATCGTCACCTACAGCCCCAGCTACACCCTGGTGGCGACCCACGCCTGTTTTAACCGCTGCACCTACTGCAACTTTCGCGTGGATCTGGGCCAAGACCCCGGTCTCGATGGGGCAACGGCCGGCCGCCAACTGGCGGGATTAGCGGCCCAGGGCATTAGTGAAGTCCTGATCCTGAGCGGAGAAGTGCATCCCCGCCACCCCGGCCGGCCGGCCTGGATGGAACGCTTGGTCGGGTTGGCTCAGTTGGCATTGGAACAGGATCTGCTTCCCCACACCAACGCTGGCCCCCTCACCTGGGCAGAAATGGGCCAATTGCGCCAGGTCAATGTCTCCCTCGGCCTGATGCTCGAACAGGTGACCCCCGCCCTCCTGACCGGCGTCCATCGCCACGCCCCCAGTAAGCGTCCTGACCTGCGGCAACAGCAACTGGACTGGGCCGGCCGCTGGCGGATTCCCTTCACGACCGGGTTGCTGCTGGGCATTGGGGAAACCCCCAAGGATTGGGTGGATACGCTGGACGCCATCGCCCACAGTCATCGCCGCTGGGGACACATCCAGGAGGTGATCCTCCAACCGTACCAACCGGGCCACGGCCAGACGGCGGTTCTGCCGCCCTTTCCAGTTGACCAACTCCCGGAGGTGGTGGCCTTGGCGCGTCGTCTCCTCCCGGCGGAGGTGGTGATTCAGATCCCCCCTAATCTCATCGGCCGGCCGGACGTGCTATTGGCCTGTCTGGAGGCAGGTGCCCGTGACTTGGGGGGCATTGGCCTCCTGGATGTGATTAACCCCGACTACCCCCAGCCTGCGGTGAGGCAGTTGAAAGCACTCCTCGCGACCGGTGGGTGGGTGCTCCAGCCACGCTTGCCCCTCTACCCGATCCACGACACCTGGCTGCCGTCTCACCTTCAGGCCCGCGTGCAGGGTTGGCGCAAGACGATGCTGAGTAGGGCTGATCTACAAACGTCACTGCCCATCGGCTGAACGGTGCCAGAGGACGGCGATCAGGGCTTAAGCAGGAGGAGGGCTCGTTGACTGAGGCTTTCACCCGTTAACCCGTTGAAGCCCATCAACTCTCCCGGCGAAGCCGTGGTTTCCCCGCGCCGCCAGCCCAGGAAGTCCCGTCGCGGAGCCGTGGCACGCAGCATCAGGGGTTCCAGCATCGCCAGCGGGCCGCCGGTGACCCCGATTAGCACATCTCCTCCCAGGAGTTCCTCAAAGCGAGCATCGGACATAAACTCCCCATCCGGTTCGGCACAGGTTTCCCAGGCCACATCGCTGGGTCGGCACAACCGCCGCGGGTTGACCACCGAGACGATCCGAACTCCGATGCCCGCTTCTGCCAGCCGGCCGGCCGCCTCCACTACCGGCAGCAACACCATATCCCCAACCACGGCGAAGACTACGGTGGATGTGCCAGGCATCTCCTGAATCACAATCGCGCCCTCCTGAACCCCCTGACGGGCTTGCTCCAGGGTGGTACGGATCGGCAGAGGAGTCTTGCTGGCGAAAATAGCGATGCCCTTATTGGACGTACCCAAGGCCCACTCGTAGGCCGCTTGGGTGACGTTGGCATCGGGGGGGAAGAGGGGATAGACATTGCCGTTACGCATCAACGCGGCGTAGTAGGCTTCCACTTCCGGCCGCTGGTGCGTCCAGCCATTGCGCCCCTGCTCCAAGGCACCGGCGGTGTAGAGGCACACCGTAGAGGGGGTAGGCCGCCGCAGTTCCGCCATCGCCTGGGTGACCGTTTGCCAGATGGGCAGGCCGTTAATGGCAAAGGATTCGTAGGAGCACCACAGACTCCGCCCCCCCAACAGCGCCAGGCCGGCCGCCAGCCCCGCACAGGCGTCTTCACTGAGGGGTTCGTAGACCTGCCCCTGGGGTTGCTGAAAATAGAGGGGGTCGGGGGTGGGGTGAATAATCTTCAGGCCGCGGTTGATGTTGGCAATCCCGGAGGCTTCGTTACCATCGGCATTACTCACCAGGAAGGCGGGGTCGGCTTGGCCCACCTGCACCACCAGTTCGCCCATGGCAGTGGTAGACACCTGCTTGTCTCCTAGGGGGAACTCCTGGAGTTTGAGGGTACCCAGGGGTGGCAAGGGCCGTACTGACTCGGTGACCGCAATCCGGCCGGCCGGCCCACCCCCGGCGCGCTCCAGGTTGGCGCGCACCAATGCCCAGGCCACAGGAGGAAGGGCACGGGCCTGAAGGGCTGCTACCACATCCGGGTTATCCAATGTGTGCTGGGCGTAGAGATTGTGGGACTTGGAGCCGCGGGCATGAACCCCCGCCCCCTTGAGTTGCTTGAGGATAAAGACCGTTAGCTTGCCTGCCTGGGTCGCTTGAATGGCTTGCTGGACACCGGCGAGTACCGCTTGGGCAAAGACCAAGCGTTGACCGAAGGAGAAGCTGGTGCTATCTACGTAGGGTTCGGGCTGATCCTGGTCATCAAAGGTTTTGGCATCGACCAGGACAATCTCCTCAAACCCATTCCCCTGCCAATACTCGACCATGCGGTGGTTAGACCAGGTGGAGCACATGGCGTGGTGTTCCTGGCTGTAGCCATTCCAGACCAGCACCGGCAGGAAGTTGGTGACTTGGGGAAACGCCGTATGGAAATGGAGGAAGGCACTGGTGATGTAGGGTTCACCGAGGCCACCGTCGCCCACGGTAAAAGGAAACAGCCGATCCGGATTGAGCAGGGCACCGGCCATGGCGAAGTGCTGACCCTGCCCGAGGGGGCCGGCCGGGGAGAGGACGCCGGGGATGTAGCCCGATAGATGGCCCAGCAACCCCTCCCGCTCCCGAAACCGATTCCGTAAATCTTGCACCGTGTGGATGCCCATCTGCTCCAGTGAGCGATCCAAAAACAGGGCGCTGTAGAAGCCAGGGGCGTGGTGGCCAACCTCGGTGGGGAAATTCTTGTGACCCAACAGGTAGAGAGCGGCAAAGGCTTCGGCACAACTGGCAAACCCACCGGGGTGGCCGGAGGCTTTGCTGGCGGTCATTTGCAGGATCAGGTACCGCAGGGCATCCGCAGTGAGTAGGGTTTGGTAGGCGGCAGCCGGATCGGTCACGGATCTGAGCGTGCCGGTGGCGGGGTCAACAATCGGAACTTGACCGTAGCGCTCAAACTCGGGCCAAGACTCGCTGAAGTACTGAATGCCTTCGCAAAAGGCCGGCCGGCCGATTGTTGCCTCAGACCCGGTTGCCACCATAATGCCTTACCAACCCTCAACAAGCGGCATTCCTGGAGCTGCAAACTCTTCCCAAGAACGCTCCGAACCTCTGCATTTTAACGGTCAGGATGTACCACGCCTAGGGTATGGGCAACGGCCGGCCGGGCAAAGGGTGGGGTGAGATACGTCACACTGTTAGACAGACTCTTTAGAATGGGCAGCGCCCCTCTTCCCAGCCCCTCAATTCGCTTGTATGGAGGTTCCCATGACCCTGGCACAATACTGGCAGCACGTTGCCGAGCGAGCCAAGTTGGGGATTCCTCCCCTGCCTTTGACGGCAGAACAGACCGCGTTGGTCTGTGAAGCGTTGCAGCACCCGGATTCGCCAGAAGCGGCGGCCACCCACCGCCAACTGCTCAGTGAGCGTGTGCCACCGGGGGTTGACCAAGCTGCCTACGTCAAGGCCGGTTTCCTGGCGACGGTGGCCAAGGGAGAGATCACCTCGCCCGTGATCACCCCCCTAGAGGCGGTGGCGCTGCTGGGAACGATGGTAGGGGGCTACAACGTCGGGGCACTGCTGGACTTGCTCCAGGTGGCTGACCCGGTGATCGCCGATGCCGCAGCGACAGCCTTGGCCACCACCACCCTGGTCTACGATGCGTTTCACGATATCTATGCCCTATCGGAAACCCTGCCCCGCGCCCGCCGGGTTGTGGATGCCTGGGCCGAAGCCCTCTGGTTCCAGCAGCGGCCGGCCGTGCCCGAGGTATTGTCCCTAACGGTGTTCAAGGTGCCGGGGGAAATCAATACCGATGACTTTTCGCCTGCGGTGCACGCCACCACCCGCCCGGACATTCCCCTCCATGCCCTGGTGATGTTGGAAACCCGCATGCCCGGTGCCCTGCAAACCCTGGCAGACCTGAAACAGGCCGGCCGGCCGATTGCCTTTGTTGGGGATGTGGTGGGAACGGGTTCCTCGCGCAAATCAGCAATCAACTCCCTGCTCTGGCACATTGGCGCGGACATTCCCCACGTACCCAACAAGCGGCGGGGCGGGGTGATCCTGGGGGGCACCCTTGCACCGATCTTCTTCAACACCGCCGAAGATGCCGGGGCGCTACCCATCGAGTGTAATGTCGAGAGCCTGGAAACCGGCATGGCCATTACGGTTCATCCATTCCTGGGGGAAGTGCGGGATGCGGCCGGCCGGGTGATCAGCACCTTCCAACTTCGCCCGGACACCCTGCTCGACGAGGTGCGTGCCGGTGGTCGGATTCCCCTACTGATTGGCCGCAGCCTGACGGACAAGACCCGCCAAGCCCTGGGGTTGCCGCCCCATCCTGGGTTTATCCGGCCCCAAGCCCCGGTGGATACGGGCAAGGGCTACACCCTGGCGCAGAAGATGGTCGGTCGCGCCTGTGGTGTGACGGGGGTTCGACCCGGTACCTCCTGTGAACCTGTGATCACCACGGTGGGTTCCCAGGACACCACTGGCCCCATGACCCGCGATGAACTCAAGGAACTAGCCTGCCTGGGTTTCAGTGCCGATCTGGTGATGCAGAGCTTCTGCCACACGTCCGCCTATCCCAAGCCGGTGGACATCAAGGTGCATCAGGACTTGCCCGATTTCTTCGCCAGTCGGGGTGGCGTTGCCCTGCGGCCTGGCGATGGCATCATTCACTCCTGGCTGAACCGAATGCTTTTGCCGGACACGGTGGGCACCGGCGGGGATTCCCATACCCGGTTTCCCCTGGGCATTTCCTTCCCCGGTGGCTCCGGTCTGGTGGCCTTTGCGGCGGCGATTGGGGTCATGCCCATTGATATGCCGGAGTCGGTGCTGGTGCGGTTTACGGGCCACCTGCAACCGGGCATTACGCTGCGGGATATTGTCAATGCCATTCCCTATGTGGCCCTTCAGGATGGCCGCCTCACCCTGGCCAAGCAGAACAAAAAGAACCTGTTCGCCGGCCGGGTGATGGAAATGGAGGGCCTGCCAGACTTGCAATTGGAGCAGGCGTTTGAACTGACTGACGCAACGGCGGAGCGTTCCTGTTCAGGCTGCACCATTGCCCTCAGCACCGATACGGTGGCGGAATACCTGCGCTCCAACATTGCCTTGATGAAGAACATGGTGGCCCGGGGCTACCAGGACGCCCGTACTCTGTTGCGACGGATTCGGCAGATGGAAGCCTGGTTAGCTAATCCCAGTCTCCTCCAAGCCGACCCCGATGCGGAGTACGCGGACATTCTGGAGGTCAATCTTGACCAGATTACCGAGCCGTTGGTGGCGGCCCCGAATGACCCGGATAACATCAAGACCCTGTCGGAATGTGCCGGTGACCGTATTGACGAGGTATTTATCGGCTCCTGCATGACCAACATCGGCCACTACCGGGCGGCGGCCAAGGTGCTGGAGGTGGCGGGTCAGGCCAAGGTGCGGCTGTGGATTGCGCCCCCCACTCGTATGGATGAGGAGCAGTTGCGGAAGGAGGGCTACTACAGCATTTTTGCGGCGGCGGGGGCACGCCTGGAAATGCCGGGCTGTTCGCTGTGCATGGGTAACCAGGCGCGGGTGGCGGATGGCACGACGGTGTTTTCGACCTCGACCCGCAACTTCAACAACCGCATGGGTAAAGATGCGCGGGTTTATCTGGGGTCGGCGGAACTGGCAGCGGCCTGTGCCCTGTTGGGACGGATGCCCACGCCGGAGGAGTACCGGGAAATTGTGTCCGACAAGATCAATCCGTTTGCCCAGGATCTCTACCGTTACTTGAGCTTTGACCAGATGGTGGGGTTTGAGGATGAGGGCCGAGTGTTGCCCAAGCAGGAGGTGGAGGCGCTGTTTGCCAATGCCTAGTCGCCAGAGAATCAGGCCCTGTTGTCAGCTTTTGTTAAGCTGGGGACTGTAGCTGGGTTGATCATGGGGATTTGGGTATGGCATCTGTACCAGAGCGGGAACCGACTCTGCGGGATTTGGCAGACAAGATCGACCGATTGGCCGAAGAGTTGGCCCAGACCCAAAAGTGGAATGACCGCACCTGGGATGTGATCAAGTGGGTGGGGGGGATTTCGGCCGGCCTGGCGGTGAGCGCGTCGATTGCGTTGGTGGGGATTGTCCTCAAGTCGGCGTTATTGGGTTAAGGGTCGGTGAGGGGTGGGCTGAACGGTGAAGACACTGGAGTTTAAGCTCAACCCCAATAAGGCTCAAGTAGAGCGGCTAGAAGACTGGCTGCATTGCCTTGTTCAGCTTTGGAATTATGGGTTGGCGTTGCTGGAGGAAAGCGAGCAGCGGGAGTGGCGCGCTCAACTTCAGGAAAAGCACAAAAGCTGTGGGGTGCCACCAGGTGTTTGGCTGAAGTGGGGCCGTCCCCCTGCTTCGATAAACAGTAGTGAAGGGGAGACAAGTTCGGGAGTTCAGGACGAGTCTGTTCCCCTGGAAACTAAAGGGAAAAAGAAGCGAGGTAAGAAAGACAAAGCGCAGGCCCAGGGCAACAAGAAACCGGCTCGGCTGCGCGGTTCAGGGATAGTCCGGCCCAAACACAGCCGTGGCGTGGTCAAGGGGCCCTACTGCAAGATTCGCCAGTACCCGCATATCGAAGACCCCAGGAAGGTCGTCATGGGTAACAAGCTCCAGGGGAAGAATGGGCCGTGGCCAGATGGCCCCTGGATGTCCATGTGTTCTCGGTTTCGCAATGGGCTGATGGAGGATTTACAGTATGCCTGGAAAGCCTATAAAAACCCTACGCAAACGATTGTTCGGCGGCCTCGCTATCGACGGCGAGGGGACATACGGATTTTGACGAACGGGAATGCAGGTAAATATGTCAACAGAGAAACAGGGGAGACGGCACCGGATACGGTGAAGATTCACGGCGACCAGATTAGCTTTCCCCTCGGCTTGGTTTTCACGGTCAAGGGCTTGGCGGAACGGTTGCCCTGCCACCCCACCCAGGCCAGTATTCTCAAAAAGGCCAGTGGTTGGTACCTCCAGCTTGTTTGTCCCATTCAAGATAAACCCAAGCGACCTAAGAAACCCGAACAGGCGGTGGCCCTAGATCCTGGGGTGTCGGCGGTGATCACCAGCCATGAAGGCGACAAGGTGACCCCTCCCAAGTACTACGAGAAAAGCCAGAAGAAGCTGCGGCGGCTCCAGCGCCAGGCAAGCCGCAAGTGGCAGCAGAATGGCGAGCGTAAGTCCAAGAACTGGCAGAAAATGCAGCAGCGGATTGCCCGTCTGCACGAGAAGGTGTCCCGGCAGCGGCGCGCCTTTAACCACAAGTTGAGTACGTTCCTTGCGAGTGAATATGGGGGTGTGGCGATTGAGGAGAATACGATACGCAACATGGTCAGAAAGCCCAAGCCCAAGGCGCGAACCGATGGCAAGGGCTATGAACGCAACAACCGCCGGGCTAAGGCGGGCCTGAATAAGGCCCTGCTGGATGTGGCGGGGGGACAGTTCCGAGAAATGCTGAAGACCAAGGTGGAGGCCAGGGATGCGGAGTTTCATCTGGTCAGCAGTCGCAACAACTCCCAGGTGTGTCCTCGGTGCGGCGGGTCGGTGCCCAAAGCCCTGAAGGTTCGGGTACATCACTGTCCCCACTGTGGTTATCGGGCTGATCGGGATCAGGCGGCGGCGCAGGTGGTCTTTGGCAAGGCTGAATGGCAGAAAAGCTATACTAATGGCTGCGGATTTGATCCGTCTGACCCCAGTTTCGTTGGGGCAGTAAAGCCTGTTGCGGGGGAAACCCGGCTATCCGTTGGAGGCGTGCCAGCGGGCGAGCTCCTCGGCGCAAGCCAAGAGGAGACGATGAGACAGGAAGCCGCTCACGACGGCACCCAGGGCGCAATTTACTCTGGGGTCCCCTCCCCTGTGGGGGAGCAACAAGAGGGGAAATCTGGCAAACCCAAGCGGGGGCGAAAACCCCGGGGGGTTCGCCAAAACGCTGAACCTCGACAATTAGGGCTTTTTGGGCCAGAGTCGCCGCCACCGGAGGCAGACTGAGGGCTTGGGGAGGCTCCTACGGGAGACCTTTGCCAAATTGATGTCTGAAAGGCCGACGGTGCAGAGCTTCTGGCAGGCTGCAGCGGCCGGCCCCAGAATCCCTCTTGAGGGACTGAAACGTGGACTATGGCTTTGGTACGGTAGGGAGTTGGACGCGCGGCCGGCCCCAGAATCCCTCTTGAGGGACTGAAACTCTAAAAGTAGTTTCGGATTGCCTAACACGTTCCACCCAGGCGGCCGGCCCCAGAATCCCTCTTGAGGGACTGAAACCTAACTGGGATTAACGTAGCATTCAGTGGTCAGGCGGCCGGCCCCAGAATCCCTCTTGAGGGACTGAAACCAGGGTAGCGCTCTAGCCCTCCAGACCAGTCAACAGCGGCCGGCCCCAGAATCCCTCTTGAGGGACTGAAACACTTCTTGACCACTGCACCACAGTTCGAGCAATTCTGGCGCGGCCGGCCCCAGAATCCCTCTTGAGGGACTGAAACGAACAGAACCGCCTCGCCGCCGAGCGCCGTCAAATTGAGCGGCCGGCCCCAGAATCCCTCTTGAGGGACTGAAACG
>JACYLR010000086.1 GCA_015272465.1 Gloeomargaritaceae cyanobacterium C42_A2020_066 | reverse complement strand
AGCGTTCTATTGTCCCTGATATTGCAATATTCACATGGGGAAAGATTCCGCGTGATCCAACCGGTGAAGTCGCCAATATCTTCTCCTTACCTCCCGATTGGATAATTGAAATCCTCTCACCGGATCAGAGTGCTTTAAGGGTTACCAAAAATATTCTGCATTGCCTTGAGTATGGCACCCAATTAGGCTGGTTGATCGACCCCAGAGAACGGGCACTGCTCGTGTATTGTCCTAGTCAGCAGCCCCAGGTGTTTGAAAAACCCGAACAATGTCTGCCAGTTCCCACTTTTGCGACTGGCTTGACCCTAGATGTCAGGGCTGTGTTTGCATGCCTTGCCAAATCCGTATACATCCAGGGAGTGGTAAGTATGGCCGGCCGGCGGATTTTAATCATTGACGATGAAGCCGATATTCGAGAGGTGGCTCAAATAAGCCTGGAAATGCAAACGGATTGGCAGGTGTTTCAGGCGGATTCGGGGCCGGCCGGCCTGGCGTGGTTGGCCGATCACGCTGTGGAGGGTATTATCCTTGATCTGATGATGCCGGGAATGGATGGCTTGGCTACCCTAGAGCACCTCCGTCAGCGGCCGGCCGGCCGAGACCTACCTGTGATTCTGCTCACCGCCCGCACCACGGGCATTAACCTGGCCCAGCTCGCGACCCTGGGTGTGGCAGGGGTTTTGGAAAAGCCCTTTGATCCCCTAGGTCTAGCGGCCCAGATTGAGGGTCTTTTTCACTGGTCTGCCACCTAGGAAACCCAAGCTAACAGACAACAGCCACCCGGTTGCGCCCCTCCTGCTTCGCCTGGTAGAGAGCCTGATCCGCCCGCTTCACCAAATCCGCCATCTGCACGCCTGGTGCTGGATGGAGACTCGCCACTCCCAGGCTAAGACTGACGATGGTCGTTTGCGGTGCACCCGCGTGGGGCAGTTCCAGGGCGGCTATAGCCTGCCGGATCTGTTCGGCAACGGTCATCGCCCCTACCAACCCAGTTTGGGGCAGGATAACCGCGAACTCCTCGCCCCCATAGCGCGCCACGAGGTCGGCCGGCCGCTTGACTGCGCGCTGAATTGCCTGGGCGACTCGGCGGAGGCAGTCATCCCCAGCGATGTGCCCGTAGGTGTCGTTGTAGTGCTTAAACCAGTCAATGTCCGCCAGGATCAGGGAAAGGGCTTCCTCAGTCCGGCCGGCCCGCCGCCATTCTTGGTGGAGATATTCATCAAAGCGGCGCCGATTCGCCACCTGGGTAAGGCCATCCACCGCCACCAGCCGCAGCAGTTCCGCGTTTGCCGTTTCTAGTTGGGCGTAAATTTGAGCCTGCTGGAGGCCCCCCGCCAGTTGCAGGGTCACCTGTTGCAGAATACCCACATCCGCCGCACTCCAGGTGCGCGGGGCGGAATACTGGTGAACGCACAGCAACCCCCAGACCCGGTCATTGGGGATAATCGGCACGGCGACCCCTGCGTGAATCTGGTGCTGGGCCAAGAACAGGCCATACCAATCCGAAGTCTGTTGGCTATCGGGGCAAATCCAAGTCCAATCCCCTGGGGCCGGTTGGAGCGTGGCTAGTTCGCGCCAGGGATAGGGGCCGGCCACATCCCCTAAAGTCGGCCAACCCTGGAGACTGGATTCCACAATGAACTGAGGCGTACCTCCTTCCAGTTCGCACACAGCCACCTGCTCCGCTTCCAGCAGGGCTTGGATCTCCTCGACGGCAGTTCGCAAAATCTCCTGTTGATCGAGTGAGCGCCGTATCCGGGCGGTGATCTGAATCAGCCGCCGCTCCCGTTCGCTGCGCTGGCGTAACTCTTCCATCGCCCGGCTGGCCATTAACAGGCGTGCCACCCGTTGCCGCAGTACCGCCCAATGGATCGGCTTGGTGATATAGTCTGTGGCCCCCGCTTGAAATGCTTCCTCCACGGATTCCGCGTCATCAAGGCCCGTGATCATTAATAGGGGCACCTCTCGCCGGCCGGCCGCCGCCCGCAATTGGGCACAGCAACTAAAGCCGTCCAACACCGGCATTACCGCATCCAGGAGCACCATATCCGGGCGTAGATCCCGAAACAGGGTGAGACATTCAGCCCCATTGGTGGCCTCGACCAGTTGATAACCATCTTTCTCCAGAGTCTGGCGGAGCAAATGGCGCATCGGGGACTCGTCGTCCGCAATCAGGATGAGCGGCGCGGGTGTGACAGGCTGGGGGGAAACCATGGGGGTGGACTCTCGCAAGCCCAAGAGAGATGTACCGTCCACCAGGTTTAGGATTCCCGGGCCACGGTCGGGGGAGATCGGTGTTTCCACCCACCCCCTCCAGACCCAGGATAGTCGCTAGAGCAATGGAGCCGGGGTCGGAGGCGGATTCCCCAACACCAACGGCCGGCCGGCCGGGGGCAAGTACTGGCGCACCTCGGCATTTAAACCACTCACCGTGGCATCGTAGAGGCTGGTCACTAGGCGGGGGTAGAGGCCCGTGCCAATGATCGGCACCAACAGGCAAGCAATAATGAACACCTCCCGCGGCTCCGCATCCACCAGGTCTTCGTGCTCAACTAGCTCCTTGTTCTCCGGCCCGTAGAAAATCTGCCGCAGCATCGAGAGCAGATAAATCGGCGTCAGAATCACCCCCACCGCCGCCAGGATAATGATCACTGCCTTGAAGGGGGTGGCATAGGCGTCACTGGTGGCAAAGCCAATGAACACCATCAGTTCCGCCACAAAGCCGCTCATACCGGGCAAGGCCAAGGAAGCCAGAGAGCAGGCGGTAAACATAGCAAACACCTTGGGCATCCGCTTACCTACCCCCCCCATTTCCTCCAGGATTAGTGTGTGGGTGCGGTCGTAGGTAGCCCCCACCAGGAAAAACAGGCTTGCTCCGATCAGCCCATGGGAGATCATTTGCAACACTGCCCCACTCAGCCCCGTGTTTGTAAAGGAGGCCAGACCAATTAGCACAAATCCCATGTGGGAAATGGACGAGTAGGCAATCTTGCGCTTCAGGTTTCGTTGGGCAAAGGAGGTGAGGGCAGCGTAGATGATGTTGACCACGCCCAAAATCGCCAGAATCGGGGCGAAATAGCTGTGGGCCTCCGGCAGCATCTGCATATTCATCCGCACTAGGGCATAGCCGCCCATCTTCAGCAAAATCCCCGCCAGCAGCATATGGACTGGTGCTGTAGCCTCACCGTGGGCATCCGGGAGCCAGGTGTGGAGCGGGAAAATCGGTAACTTCACCGCATAGGCTACCAAG
>JACYLR010000042.1 GCA_015272465.1 Gloeomargaritaceae cyanobacterium C42_A2020_066 | reverse complement strand
CCCGTTTTGACGTAACAACCCCTCATAGATAAAGCCAAACACGCTGTAGAGCGTGGTATTCAAAGCGTAGTTGAAGGTCGAAGGCCCACTGGGCGTCGCCAGCACCAACTGGGGAACCCGGGCCGTGGCCTGGCGTAACCCAACCTGCTGCACCCCTGCCAGCATCAACACCAACACCAAACCCACGCCCACCCACCAGAACCGCCGCATAGCCCGTGACGTGAAAGAACTTCCCTCCATTGTGAAACGCCAAAAAAGCCCCTGGGTGGGGCTTAGTCATTCGCGGATCTGCCGACCGACCGGGACGGTGGTCGGTGCGCCGGTCTAGAGGGCGCTGGCCATGTGCACCTCAGAGCTATCCAGGAGGGCCTGGAGTTCTTCAGCATCCACGGTTTCTTTTTCAATCAGCAGGGCCGCCAGCTTGTTCAGCAGGGCCTTATTCTGGGTGAGGATTTGGCGGCATTGGCGGTAGGCCGTATCCACCAGCCGACGGACCTCGTCATCGATCAGGGAAGCCGTTTCCTCAGAAAAGTCCCGCTCTAGGGCAATGTCCCGGCCGAGGAACATCCCCCCTTGAGAACGACCGAGGGCCACCTGCCCCACCTTGTCACTCATACCAAAGCGCATCACCATTTGGCGGGCCACCCGAGCAACCTGCTGGAGATCGTTCGAGGCTCCGGTAGTGACCTCCTCCTCGCCGAAGATAATTTCCTCGGCGACCCGTCCCCCCAACGCCACCGTCATCTGGTTTTCCAGGTAGAGGCGGCTGTAGAGACCCGAATCCATGCGGTCTTCACTGGGGGTAAACCAAGTCAGGCCACCGGCCCGCCCGCGAGGAATGATGCTGATCTTCTGGACTGGGTCGTAATCCGGGATCAGTGCTCCCACCAGAGCATGACCCGCCTCGTGGTAGGCCACCAAGGTCTTGCGTTTCTCGCTCATCACCCGGTCTTTCTTTTCGGGGCCGGCCAAAATCCGGTCGATGGCATCATTAATTTCATCCATCGAGATTTCCGTCAGATTGCGCCGGGCGGCCAGGATTGCCGCTTCATTGAGCAGGTTAGCGAGGTCTGCACCCGTAAACCCAGGCGTCCGGCGGGCAATTTTCTCCAGATCCACATCACGGGCCAACACCTTGCCCCGAGCATGGACATTAAGGATCTCCAGACGCCCCTGGTAGTCGGGCCGATCCACCACAATCTGCCGGTCAAACCGCCCGGGCCGCAACAGGGCCGCATCCAGCACATCCGGTCGGTTAGTAGCCGCCACCACAATGATGCCGGAATTGCCCTCAAAGCCATCCATCTCGGTGAGCAACTGGTTGAGGGTCTGCTCCCGCTCGTCATTGCCGCCACCCAGGCCCGCGCCCCGCTGACGACCGACGGCATCAATTTCATCAATGAAGACGATACAGGGGGCTTGCTGCTTGGCCTGCTCGAATAGATCACGGACACGGGAAGCGCCCACGCCCACAAACATTTCGACAAACTCAGAGCCGGAAATGCTGAAGAAGGGTACTCCTGCTTCCCCAGCGACGGCGCGCGCTAAGAGCGTTTTACCGGTACCGGGAGGCCCCACCAGCAGCACACCCTTGGGAATTTTGGCCCCCACGGCCGTGAAGCGGTCGGCGTTCTTGAGGAAGTCCACGACCTCGGCTAGTTCCAGTTTGGCCTGCTCAATCCCAGCCACATCGTTAAAGGTGACCTGCGTTTGGGGTTCCATGTGGACGCGGGCCTTGGACTTGCCAAAGTTCATCGCCTGAGAGCCGGGGCCAGCCTGGGCGCGCCGTAGCAGGAAGAAGAGTCCTACCAACAGCAAAGCCGGGAACAACAGACTGCTGAGAGCTTTGAACCAGAAGCCTTCTTCTCGACGGGGCAGGACGGAGATATCTACGTTTTTATCGGTCAGGATGTTGATTAAATCGGGGTCGGGGGGCAGATTGACGATCACCCGCTGGCCGTCCTGACGTACCACTTCCGCTTGGGTACGGTCGGAGGTGATGCTGACTTTGGCCACTTGCCCAGTCTGGACAGCATCCACGAACTGGCTGTAGCGCCAAGACTCCATCTGGGGCCGCCGGTCAAAAAAGGCCGTGCCTAGGGCGACCACCACCACGGCTAATAGGGCATAGAGGCCCGCATTTCTCCAGCGCTTACTCACAGGGGTCTGTCCTCCTGAGGCGTTTCTTAAACTCTTTTCCCATGATAGGAGATGTAAACGAATGTTAAGGGTTTCCCAGCAGAGAGGCGAGCTGTTCTAAGGCGGGGTGGGGAACGGAGAACGCGAGGGGGCCGGCCGGCCGGCCGACGGTATGGATGGGCAAAACCCCGACGACGCTGTTGCTGTAGGCCAGGCATTCCAGGGATTCAGGGACATCGGTTGTCCAGGGGGTCTCCTGAATGAACTGTCCTAGGAGGTGCAACCGTTCGATGAGCCGCTGCCGGGCAATGCCGGGTAATTGCTCACCGGTGAGGGGCGGTGTCCACCACTGGCCCTGCCCCCATCCCCAGAGGGTGCCGGTGCTGGTCTCTAGCCAACGGCCGGCCGAGTCTGTCAGGATGGCCTCTTGGGCCGCGTGGCGCGCGGCTTCCCGACGAGCTAGCCAGGCCCCCAGGTAATTGCCGGTTTTGTGTTCGGGTCGCCAACGATGGCATGGGGTGTGGGGCGCTACCCAGGCGCTGATGCCGGTTTGTTGCTGAGTTGCCAACCCCGGCGGCAGCGGCCGGCCGTGGATCAACTCCCGGCCATCGGGGAAGAGGGTAACCCGCAGCACGGGCCAGTGGAGCAGGAGGCTGTGCATACCCTCTGTAACCGAGTCCCAGTTGGGGCATAGCCAACCCAGATCGGCAACACTGGCTTGGAGACGAGCACGGTGAGCTGGCCAGGCGGTACGTCTATCCATCAGATCGGCACCGTAAACTCGCAGCGTGGTGAACAGGGTTGCGCCGTAGAGGAAACCTGGGTCCTCCAGGCTGAGACTGAGGGTTGGCTCCAGCAGCGGCCGGCCGGCGTACCAGGCACAAGGTATGGCCGTTGGACGGGTCATAGGAGGTTCGCGGTGGGGGTAGGAACAGGCTTCAGTCACCATCCTGTGACATCACTATTCCCGAACAGGGCCTTGAAGGCCTGAGTAACGCTGAGGCATGGGGATCGGCCGGCCGGCAATCAATCCCAAGGGACTTCTGACCAGAAAAGTTGTCTATGGAGCTAAGCGGATTCGAACCGCTGACCCCCTCAATGCCATTGAGGTGCGCTA
>JACYLR010000206.1 GCA_015272465.1 Gloeomargaritaceae cyanobacterium C42_A2020_066 | reverse complement strand
ATGCATCTCTAGACTCGGCCTAAAGAAGCTTTCACTACTTATTTACTACTACCCCATCATCATATGGGCAACAATTATTGGACAAGTATCGATATTTGCAGTTGGAAATAAGTCGTCGGTGCACAATCATCCATTGGAGCTATGATCTGCTACCAGAGACCCTTGTCGGATAAGATGCAAAGTTCCATATCGGGTTTCAACACTTCTGGTGGTTCTATTTCTACCAAGCTATTCACCAGACCTCAACGACATTGAACATGACTTCAGTGCATTGAAGCGGTTAAGGATGAATTCTCCTGCCGACACTAGTATAGATGAGATTGTCCGTGCTTACTCTGGAAATAGAGTGTCGCATTCCTAGTCCAATCAGCTATACTCGAATTCTAGCAAACCTATGACTTACCCAAAACTTAACATCTGCCTAAAAGGACTACGCAAGATGAGGTTGTGTGAATAACCCGACCAGTAATATAGTAAATCGCTCTATCTGACCTAGGGTTGGGCTGCTCCTGAAGCTGGAGTAAATGGCTGACAGCGGCCACCCAGACCCACCACAATCGTGCAGGTATTGTGCACCATCATCCCCACATAGGTGGACTGGGGTGTGCCGGCCGGCCCTGTGGAATCCGAGTAGAGTTTTGCCTCGGCCAGGGTTACTCCCGCTTCCTGGGCTACGGTGCCCATCAACTGGGGGTTGATCGTGGTTTCAGCAAAAATCGTCGGAATCCCCAATTGCTTCAAAGTTGTCACCAAACCACGCAGGGTCTGGGCACTGGGTTGTTCCTCGGTACTGATGCCAATTAAGGTTCCCGGCACCTGCAATCCGTAGGCACGGGCATAGTATTGGAAAGCATCGTGGGTCGAAACCAGATAGCGCCGGCCGGCCGGGATGGTGGCGGTTTGGCGCTCCACCCACCTATCCAGTTGGGCGAGGGTCTGTTGATAGGTTTCGGCCTGGCGGGTCAAGGTTGCCGCGTCGGCCGGCCGCAGTTGCACCAACTCGTCCCGGATCAGGGCTACCATCGTCACCACCTGGGCCACATCTCCCCACACATGGGGATCGGGCACGGTTTTGCCGTCTTTGGCCAGTTGCAACGGTGGGATCACCTCCGCCACCGCCACCCGCCGCGCCTGTTCCCCCACACTGTCCACCAGACGGATCAGATTCGGTTCTAGGTTGTAGCCGTTGTAGAGGATCACGTCCGCCCGCTCTAGGGCACGGGTATCCGTGGGGCGCGGCTCGTACAGATGGGGGTCATCCCCAGGCCGCAACAGCCCCTCCACCTCAACGACGCCCTGGCCCACCTGCTGCGTCCAGTCCGTCAGGAAGGTGCTGGTGGCTACCACCCACGGTCGGCCGGCCGATCCTTGCTTCTGGGGGGCGCACCCTGCCAATCCCCCCCAGACCAACAGGCAGGAAGCAACGGCGGTAATCCCATGCCTGAGGGGTGAGCCTGCCATACGGTTGACCTGTAAATATTTTCACTATCCTTTCATTTTTAAGACTAAGCTGCAAGAGACTGGGGAGGCGAAGCCAGGCGGGACAGGTATTCAGGCGGATTGGCCGGCAGCGCAATTCATGAAAAGATAATGAAAGCTAGTGGACTGATGGCATGACAGATCTGGAGATTACGCATCTGAGTGTGGCCTACCGGGGCCAGACCGTTTTGGAGGATGTCAACCTGCGCCTCCCGGCCGGCCGGGTGATTGGCCTGATGGGGCCGAATGGGGCTGGCAAAAGCACGCTGATCAAGGCCATGCTGGGTTTGGTGCCTGCCCAGCGCGGTTGGGTGAGTTATGCCGGCCGGCCGCTGGCGGCGCAACGGCAACGGATTGCCTACGTGGCCCAGCGCTCTCAGATCGACTGGGACTTTCCCGCCACGGTCGAGGATGTGGTGCTTATGGGGCAGGTGCCCGCCGCCGGTTGGTTTCAGCGCATCTCAGCGGCCGGCCGGGCGCAAGCGCGTCAGGCCCTTGTGCAGGTGGGTATGGCCGACTACGCCCAACGGCGGATCGGTCAACTTTCTGGGGGGCAGCAGCAGCGCGTTTTTCTAGCCCGCGCCCTCAGCCAAGGGGCTGACCTACTCTGCCTGGATGAACCCCTGACGGGCGTCGATTTCAAAACCCAGGCCCTGCTGTTTGACCTCTTTCGCAGCTTGGCTACCCAGGGCAAGTGCGTGCTAGTTATTCACCACGATGTGGATGAAGCCACCGAACACTTCGACCAGGTGGTTCTCCTCAACCGACGGGTCTTGGCCCAAGGCTCACCCCAGGAAGCACTCCGTCCCGACTTTCTCCAGCAAGCCTACGGTCTCATGGCAGCCTGAATATGGTGGAGTTGCTGCTGGAACCGCTGCAATACGGATTTATGCAGCGTGCCCTGGGTATGGCCATTTTGGTCGGGCTGGTTTGTGCGGTGATGGGCAGTTACTTGATGGTGCAGCGGCTGGCCCTGCTGGGGGATGTAATCAGCCATGCGGTCTTGCCGGGGGTGGCTACTGCCTTTGCCCTGGGATTGCCCTTGGTGGTGGGGGCCTTAGTGTCGGGTGTCCTTTGTACTGCCCTGATTAACTGGGTGCGAGACACATCCCGCATCAAGGAAGATACCGCAATGGGCATTGGGCTGAGTACCTTTTTTGCCCTGGGGATTATCCTGATCACACTCATCCAAAAAGAGCAGAAAATTGACCTCAATCACTTTCTGTTCGGCAACATTCTGGGGGTGACTAGCCGCGATCTGTGGGATACAAGCCTTATTTGTATCCTTGTCCTCGCCGCGGTTGCGCTGCTTTACAAGGAGTTGCTGTTCTATAGTTTTGACCCCCTGGGTGCCCAGGCGGCCGGCCTGCCGGTGCGGCGCTTGCACTGGGGATTGATGGTGTTGGTGACGTTGGCGATTGTGGCCAGTATGCGGGCGGTGGGGGTGATTCTGGTGCTGGCGCTGCTGATCACGCCTGGTGCAACGGCCTACCTGCTGGTGGATCGACTGATTCAGGTGATGCTACTAGGGGCAGGTTTGGGGGTGACGGCCAGTGTGGCAGGTATGTACCTGAGCTATTACTTTAATCTGCCCTCTGGGCCGGGAATCGTGTTGGTGGCGGCCGGCCTGTTTGGCCTGGGGATGGGGGTTTATCACGGACGACAACGGTTTACAAGTCGTTAGGGGTAAGGCTGTTATCGGCCGCCTAGCTTTGAAAATGCGACGGTAGTAATAAAGATGTAGTGAAATGACTATTAGATGATCAAGAGCTGTTAGGA
>JACYLR010000193.1 GCA_015272465.1 Gloeomargaritaceae cyanobacterium C42_A2020_066 | reverse complement strand
GCATCTCTAGACTCGGCCTAAAGAAGCTTTCACTACTTATTTACTACTACCCCAAGCTGTTACTGCTGCGTCCTCAGGCTCGATCATCCACTCTATTCCTGCTCTTGCAAGTACTAAAGGCTGTTAGAATTTTAGCCTTACGACAGCACCCGTCTGAGCCGCCCGCTACAGGTCAACGTCCGTGTCAGAGGCCGTCTGCGCTGGGTTTTCACCCTTGCCTTCACAACTTGAAAATCCCACTTGCACCCTAAGTCATCCCTGCTAATTCGCCCGAACCCGGCTTACCTCCAGGGTCTGGAGTACATCCCGTAAGACTGCCTGTAGGCCGGCCGGCCCCCAGGTTGCGCCGCGCAGGAGGTACTGTTGGGCTGCCCGCCCGATGAGCACCGTCATCACACCCGCTAGAGCACCCTGAGCCAGGCCCACCGCCAGATAGGGCAGTACTGCTGCGCCACCCGAAAGGGGCACCGCTACCCCCAAGCTGCCGCGCATGGCGCCCAGGCCGACCCGTCCGATCCACTCTCCCAACCCCAAACCGCCTAGCCCCAGGGCAATCTGGCGCAGCAGTTCTAGGGCGGCACTCTGGGTCATGGGCACGCCGTAGTGATGGGCCAAGCGCAGGATCAGGGCTGTATCGACCCCCGCCCCCGCCACCAAATCCAGTCCGGTGAAGGGATTCAGGGCCACGCCTAGGGCCTTGGCCTGGGCTGCCTGGCGAATCAATCGGCCGGCCTGGTGGGATTGGTGGGCTGCCCGGTGTCGCAGGAGTTCGGATTGGACACGACTGGCCCCCGCGAGCACATTCAAGGCCAACAGGGTATGCCCATTAGCGGCAATCTGTTGTCCTAAAGCACCCGTCAGTTGGGCCAAATCAGGTGCAGTTGCTACCCGTTCGAGATCAACGCCCCCATCGGGACGGGCCACTGCTTGTACCTGGGTTGGGGCTGCTGCCGTCGTGACCACCCCCCGTAGGGGATAGGGCAGGTGGTGCAGCTTGGCGAGAATCTGGGTGTGGTCGGCCGGCCGGTATTGGTCGGACTTATTGAACACCAGGATGACGGGTTTTCCAGCCTGGGTGAGGGCTTCTAGGGCACAGTGCTCCACCCGATTCGGGTCACCGGCCACCACAAACAAGATCAAGTCCGCGTCGAGGGCGACCTGCACCGCTTGATTTTCCCGATCCTCCCCCGCCACTTCATCCAGGCCCGGCGTGTCCAGCAACCCCAGGGTCAGGTGCTCTACAGACCAGGCGGATGCCCCCAACCAGTCCACTCGTTGGGCGCTGCGGGTGACACCATGCTGCGGCCCCGCCGCAAAGGCCGGCCGGCCCAGGAGTCCATTCAGTAGGGATGACTTCCCCCGCCCCACCAAACCCACCGCGGCAATGGTGAATCGGCCCTGTTTTAGTTTGGCCGTCAGGGTTTCTAACTGGGTGAGCGCCTGGGTGAGCGCCTGATCTGGCCGGCCCAGGGCGACCCACTGCTGGTGAAGACTCTCCAGGGCCAAGGTTGCTTGATGGCGGTGCAACAGGCCGTGAACAGCCGCGCCAACCATTTGGGATGAGCCTTCAGGTGGGAACATGGGGCAGGTCATATCTCCAGTATGGCGTGGTCTCGATCCCCAGAGTGGGCCTGAGTCGGGACACGACGCTGGGTGCTAAATGTCCAGTTAACTCTTGCTTATTGAGACCTCTTGCTTATTGAGACTGGTAATGATTATTATCTTGATTATTATCAATGTCTCCTTTTGGGATGGCAGACACGGTGTGAGGTGAACCATGATGAGGCAGGGAATGCGGCCGGCCGGCCGGTTGGGTCTATTGACGGCATTGCTAGTGGCCAGTGGGGCAGCCGCCCAGGCAGAAACCACCGACGTACTGCGGCAGGTGCAGCAGTATAGCCGAACCACACCCCAGGTTAGCCAGGTCACCTCGGTCTCGGAGTTCTCCGATGTCAAGCCCACCGACTGGGCCTTTCTTGCCCTGCAATCGCTGGTAGAGCGCTACGGTTGCATCGCGGGCTATCCCACCAATCCCCCCACCTTCAAGGGCAATCGGGCCTTAACCCGCTACGAGTTCGCGGCCGGCCTGAACGCTTGTTTAGACCGGATCAATGAATTGATCGCCGCTGCGGTTGAACCCTTAGCCACGAAGGATGATTTGGCCAAGGTACAAAAGCTGCAAGAAGAATTTGCGGCCGAACTGGCGACCCTGCGAGGTCGGGTCGATAGCTTGGAGGCCCGGACAGCGACCCTGGAAGCCCAGCAATTTTCTACCACCACCAAGCTGGCGGGGGATATTCTCTTCACGGTTCAGGGGATCACAGGTGGCGACCAGTCCAACGGCAGCGGCGACCAGATCCAGGACAATACCACCTTTGGCTACCGAGTTTACCTGGACTTCAACACCAGTTTTACGGGCAAGGATCTGCTCTACACCCAACTGGTAGCCAGTGACTATCCCAACTTTGAAGACGCTTCGGGCAGCCCCGCCACCCGCACCAGCTACGAGGTCGATGCACCCAGTACGGGAGGTACGGTGGAATTAGCCACCCTCCAGTACTCCTTCCCCTTTGCCGATGACAAGGGAACTGTCTATATCTCGGCCGTGGGTGGGTTTCTGCAAGATGTCACCGACACCCTGAACCCCCTGGATGATCCCAGCCTAGCCGCTCTCTCCAACTTCGGTACCCGTAACCCCATCTACTGGTTGGGCGGTGATGCAGGCGCTGGCATCAGCTATGAAATTACTGAGCAACTCAGTATTGCCGCCAACTTCCTGGCGGTGTCGGGCAGCGATGGGTCGGCCAGTCCCACGTCTGGCTTGTTTGGCAGCAGCTACGGGGTACTGACCCAATTGACCTACCGCCCGATTGAAACCTTGGGTCTGGGCTTCACCTACATCCGTTCCTACGATGCAGGGGGCAGCTTGGGGGAAGGCGAATTCCGGGGTGACTTTGACTCCCTGCCGGGTACGGTCAATGCCGTCAGTCCGTTCGGAGGGGCTGCCAGTACCAGCGACTCCTTTGGGCTGGGATTCAGTTGGCAGGCCCTGGAGAAGTTCACCTGGTCGGGCTGGGTGGGCTACACCCTCGCCAACGCGGTCGAATCCACAGTTACGGCTGCTGGCGATGTCATCAGCCAAGGAGATCAGGCTAGCATCCTCAACTGGGCGGTGACCTTGGCCTTTAGTGATGTGGTGGGCGAGGGGAATCTGGCTGGGATTGTGTTTGGGCAGCCGCCCCGCGTGATCAGTAATGATGTGGCATCTCTGAAAGATGGGGTGGCCCCCTACCTAGCAGAGGGGTTCTGGCGGTGGAAGGTC
>JACYLR010000217.1 GCA_015272465.1 Gloeomargaritaceae cyanobacterium C42_A2020_066 | reverse complement strand
TCAATCTTAGCTCATCATTGTAGATAGCGCTGCATGGCAATTTAAATCGGCTATACATGACTAAACGAGCGTTGCCAGCGAGGAATTAGTCCAGTTGCTTGACGCTACTCACCAGTTGAGTCAGGACATCACGAGCATTGCCGTAGAGCATCAGGGTTTTGTCCTTGAAGAACAACTCATTTTCAATCCCTGAATAACCCCGGCCGGCCCCTCGCTTAATCACCACCGTCCGTTGGGCGCGATCCACATCCAGGATGGGCATGCCATAAATCGGACTACCCTTATCATGCCGAGCGGCTGGATTGACCACATCATTAGCGCCAATGACGAGGGCGACATCCGTGCGCTCAAACTCTGGATTGATACCCTCCATGTCATACAACTGGGGGTAGGGCACATTGGCTTCCGCCAACAAAACATTCATGTGCCCCGGCATCCGGCCGGCCACCGGGTGAATGGCATAGCGCACATCTACGCCCCGGTGTTCCAGTTGATCCGCTAACTCCCGCACGGCGTGTTGAGCCTGAGCAACCGCAAGGCCGTAGCCCGGCACAATCACCACCGAACGGGCATAGGCCAGCATCATGGCGGTCTCTTCGGAATCGACGGTCTTCATCGAACCCTGAGGGCCGGCCACACCTGCCACCGTCGCAGCTTGTTGAACCGTGAATGCGCCAAACAGCACATTGGTGAGGGGACGGTTCATGGCCTTGCACATGATCTGGGTCAGAATCAGCCCTGATGCCCCCACCAGCGCACCGGCTACCACCAACATATTATTCGCCAGAATAAACCCAGTAGCGCTGGCTGCCAGACCCGATAGGGAGTTGAGTAAGGACACCACGACGGGCATATCCGCACCGCCCACGGGGATGACAAACAGCACCCCAAACACCAGGGTTACCAGGGTAAGGGCTAGGAGCACGCCCAAATCCGTCGGCTCCACCACCAGCAGGTAGGCACATCCGAGGGCAAAACCCACGACTAATCCCACACTCATCAGTCGCTGCCCCACAAAGGTCACCGGTGCGCCCGTCAGCCATTCCTGAAGCTTGCCAAAGGCAATCAGGCTGCCTGTGAGGGTAACACCGCCAATCCCCACGCCCAGCAGAATCGAAACCAGAGTTTCGGGAGGCAGGGTTGTGCCCAGATTAGACGCTCGCCAGAACTCCGCCAGGGCAACCAGCGCCGAGGCCCCACCGCCCAAACCATTGAGTAGACCCACCATCTGGGGCATGGCGGTCATTTCTACCCGATAGGCCATCAGGGCACCCAGACCAGAACCCACGGCCAAGGCCACCGCCAGTTGACCGTACCCGACAATGTGTTGATCCAACAGGGTGGCCACAATAGCTAGGGTCATGCCGACTGCGGCCCAGAGGTTCCCCGATCGGGCGGTGGCAGGACTGCCAAGTTTTTTGATCCCCAGGATAAACAGCGCCGCAGCCACCAGGTAGCTGAGTTGAATGCCTGTGGGTAACCAGGTTGCCATCTAAGCCTCCTTCTTACGGAACATGTGCAGCATCCGATCCGTGACCAGGAAGCCACCCACGACGTTGATCATCGCCAGGACAATAGCGACCATGCCTAGCCAAGTGGCCAAGGTCGATTCATGGTTGCCGGCCGCCAACAGGGCACCGACGACCGAAATCCCTGAGATGGCATTAGTGCCCGACATCAAGGGCGTATGCAGCGTCGGTGGTACTTTGTTGATGACCTCAAAGCCCGCGAAGGAAGCCAGGACAAAAACAAATAGGCCAGTCAGTAGGGCATCGCTCATGGTTAGCTCCGTTCCAAGGCATGGATCTGGCTGACGAGATCCCGAACTCGGGCGTTGCGGATCTCGCCCGCATGGGTAAGACAGGTCGTGGCGATGATGTCGTCACTAAAATCCAGGTTCACCTGTCCTTCCTTGAGCAGAAGGGTCAGAAGGGCCAGCAGGTTGCGGCTTAGCATTTGGCTGGCATGCACCGGCAGGGTAGCAGGCAGGTTCAGCGGGCCAAGGATAGTGACCCCATGGGCCTGAACTGTAGCACCCGCATCCGTGCAGGCACAGTTGCCTCCCCCAGCGGCGGCCAGATCGACCACCACCGAACCCGGCTTCATCCCAGCCACCATATCCTCAGAAACCAAGAGAGGGGCCGGCCGGCCGGGTACCTGGGCCGTGGTGATCACCACATCAGCTTTATGCACCGAGTCGGTCAGAAACTGGCGGGTTCGTTCCTGGCTATCACTGGAAACTTCTTTGGCATAGCCGCCCCCCCCCTCGGTTTCTTCCTCTAGGGGGATTTCCAAGAACTTGGCGCCCAGACTCTGCACCTCTTCCTTGACTTGGGGCCGAATATCAAAGGCTTCCACCACTGCCCCCAGACGCCGGGCTGTCGCAATGGCTTGTAGCCCAGCCACCCCTGCCCCCAACACCAAGACCTTAGCAGGGGGAATCGTGCCCGCCGCCGTGGTTAACATCGGGAAGAAGCGGGGCAGGTAACTGGCTCCCAGGAGAACAGCCTTGTAGCCGGCTAGAGATGCCTGGGAGGAGAGGGCATCCATCGCCTGGGCACGGGAGGAACGGGGCACCATTTCCAAGGCAAAGCTGGTGACGCCTGCTTCAGCGAGGCGATGGATCAGCGTCGGATTACCAAGGGGGTCGAGGAAGCTGATCAGCACGGTGCCAGGGGTAAGGCGCGCCACTTCGTCGGGGCGGGGGGGACTGACCTTAACCACTAGGCCGGCCGAGGCCCACAAGCTATCCCCATCTGGACTCAGGGAAGCACCGGCAGCTTGGTAGGCGCTGTCCTCATAATGGGCGGCCTGCCCAGCCCCAGCCTCGACCCACACTTCAGCCCCCAGTCGCTGGAGTTTGGCCAAGGTGTCAGGCACCAGAGCTACCCGGGTCTCGCCGGGTTCACGCTCGCGCGGAACTAGAACTTTCATGGATGCTCCTCTAGGGCCGGTGGGGAAGTCTTAGGTCAGTAGCATAGTGATCGGTCTCCGGCCTGGATACCCCGGTGATTGACAGACCTGGCCAGATGACCGTGTACTTCAGTGGCCCCAGTCTGGCATGGGAATTGGGAAGCCTGGGCCAGATTTCCACGAAATATTCAGGATCATGAGTCATCCCATGCATCCGACGGCCGGCCGCGGGTCTGTCTTTAGAATGGGGGCGAGGTGTGTTTGACCTGCCCATGACCAGTCCTAGCCCTGACAGTCCTTGGTCTTATCTGCTCCAGCAGCTTCTCGATCGCCAATCCCTCAGCCAGGATCAGGCGGCCGGCCTCATGCAGGGCTGGCTGCGCGGGGAGATTGCCCCCGAATTGTCCGGTGCCCTCCTGACAGCGCTGCAAGCCAAAGGGGTGGTGGGTGCCGAACTGGCGGGTATGGCCCAAGTGATCCAGAACCAGGCTACTCAACCCGACCTACCAAGCTATCCCGCCTCCTTGGATACCTGTGGTACCGGTGGGGATGGAGCCGGGACGTTTAATATCTCGACGTGTGTAGCCTTTGTGGCAGCGGCGGCTGGGGTGCCTGTTGCCAAGCATGGTAACCGCTCCGCCTCTAGCCGGGTCGGTTCTGCGGATGTGCTGGAAGCCCTAGGCGTTAATCTGCAAGCCCCACCCGATCAGATCACGGCGGCCCTAGAGGCGGTGGGCATCACCTTTCTGTTTGCCCCTGGCTGGCATCCGGCTCTGAAGGCCGTGGCCCCCTTACGCAAAGTCCTACGGATTCGGACGATCTTTAACCTGATTGGCCCCCTGGTCAATCCCCTGCGGCCGGCCTACCAGGTGATTGGGGTTTACGGGCCTACCCTCGTGTTTACTGTGGCTGAGGCCTTGCAGCTGTTGGGGCGGCAGCGCGCTTTGGTGTTGCATGGCCGGGAGGGGCTGGATGAGGCGGGCCTGGGAGATGCCACAGATTTGGCACAAGTGGGTGACTCGGAGGTTGAACCCCTGACCCTCTACCCCGAAGACTTGGGCCTCACCCCCGCACCGCTAGGAGCCTTGGCTGGGGGAGATGTGGCCCAGAATGCAGCCATTCTGGAGGCGGTGCTGCGGGGACAGGGTACGGTGGCCCAACAGGAGGCGGTGATCCTCAACAGTGCCCTGGCCCTGACGACGGCCGGCCGGGTGGCGGATTGGCCCCAAGGGGTTGCCCTAGCCCAGACCATTCTTCAGAGTGGCGCCGCCTGGGAAAAACTCGAAGCCCTAGCTCGCTTCTTGAAGCCCTAGAAGACGACCGCGTGCGGCCGGCCGTTCATCTGGGAAGCACTCCCCGGTGCCCCTGGAAAAGCCCGGGCAGCCTTGGGTTTGACGTAGATGATCTCTTGGTCATCCAGGGTGAGTTCCGAGAACTTGTCCCGCGGCAAGTGCACCGTCAGGGCTTGGCCATCCTCCAAGAGCAGATCCAGTTGCACATCACTGCCCAGATGCAAGAGCCGCTCAATGCGGGCCGGGGTGAGGGCTTCGCCCGCTTCGGTTTCCACCAAAATATCGTGGGGCCTCAGAAAAACACTGGTTTGGGCAGATACACCCTGGGGCGCGGTGTCACGGAAAAGGGTTGATGCCGCGGGCAACACATTCACCGGCCCAACAAAGCTCATCACAAAGGGTGAAGCCGGGTGGTCGTAGACCTCGGCGGGGGTGCCCACCTGTTCCACCTTCCCCTGGTTCATCACCACAATATGGTCGGCCACCTCCATCGCCTCTTCCTGGTCGTGGGTGACAAACACGGTGGTGACGTGCACCTCCTCGTGGAGTCGGCGCAGCCAAGCCCGCAGTTCCTTGCGCACCTTGGCATCCAAAGCCCCAAAGGGTTCATCCAGCAAGAGCACCTGGGGTTCTACAGCCAAGGCCCGCGCTAGGGCGACCCGTTGCCGCTGCCCCCCCGACAGTTGACCCGGGTAGCGATTGCCCAGTCCCTGGAGTTGCACCAAGTCCAACAGCCGCTCCACCCGCTCCTTGATCACGGCCGGCCGAGTCTTGCGAATCTCTAGTCCAAAGGCAATGTTTTGGCGCACCGTCATGTGCTTGAACAGGGCGTAGTGCTGGAACACAAAGCCAATGTTTCGATCCTGCACCTGCTGGTAGGTCGCGTCCTTCCCCGTCAGGTAGATGCGGCCCTCATCCGGCTGTTCCAACCCCGCGATTAGGCGTAACAGGGTTGACTTACCCGAACCCGAAGGGCCAAGCAGAGCCACCAATGATCCACTATCGACCTCCAGGTTGACGTTATCCACCGCCCGAAAACTGCCAAAACTCTTAGTCACCTGTTCGACAGAAATACCCATAACTCGGCTCCTCAGAACAACTAAACCGGATCAGAATTGAACGCGACGGGGCACATGGGTCTTACTTTCCAAGAGCGCTTTCAGGGCCAAGGAAACCAGGGCCAGACCCGCCAGGATGACAGCCGCGCCATAGGAAGCCTGGGTTTGGTACTGCTTGTAGGCTTCCTCCACAAACAGGGTGAGGGTTTGGGTCTTGCCTGCCACATTCCCCGACACTGCCGACACTGCCCCAAATTCCCCCATGGAGCGGGCATTGGTGAGCACTACACCGTAGAGCAGCCCCCAGCGAATACCCGGCAGGGTGACCCGCCAGAAGGTCTGCCAGGCATTAGCCCCCAGGGTATGGGCAGCTTGCTCCTGATCAGTCCCCAGCTCCTCGAGAACCGGAATCACTTCCCGGGCCACAAAGGGCATGGCCACAAAGGCCGTGGCCAGAACCATACCGGGGTAGGCAAACACAATTTGAATATCTGCACCCTGGAGCAGGGGGCCAAACCAGCCCTGACGCCCGTAGAGGAGGATGATCATCAAACCCGCCACCACCGGCGAAATACTAAAGGGCAAATCCAAGATGGTCAGCAGCAAAGCCCGACCCCGAAATTGGTGACGGGCCACAATCCAGGCGGCGCAGAGGCCAAAGATCGTATTCATCGGCACCGCCAAGGCCGCGATCAGCACCGTCATCTTGATGGCGTGGACAAATTCGTGGTTGGCGAAATTGCCCAGGAATGGCCCAACACCTTGGGAGAAAGCCTGGACAAAGACATTCACCGTGGGGATGTAGACCACAATGCCGAGATACGCAAGGGCGAGACCAATCAATAGCCACTTTCCCCAGGAGATTTGTGGACGTGACTGGGGCCGTCCTAGTTCGGGTTTGCCGTTACTAGCCATACCGTTTCCCCCACACCTGAATTAGATTGATCCCCAGCAGCACGACCAACGAGATCAGGATGAGTACTACTCCAATCACGGTCGCCCCAGAGTAGTCGTACTGCTCCAGGCGTTGAAACACCAGCACCGGGGCCACAAGGTCTTTGTAGGGAATCCCCGAGGCGATGATCACCACCGAGCCAAATTCCCCGACAGCGCGCGAGAAGCCTAGGGCAAATCCGGTGAGGATGGCAGGCATGAGGGGTGGTAGGGTCACCCGCCAGAAGGTCTGGGGGGCGTTGGCACCCAGGGAGCGGGCGGCCTCTTCGATTTCCGGTTCCGACTGCATTTCCTGTAAGACCGGCTGCACCGTCCGAATGACAAAGGGCAGGGAAATAAACACCAGGGCGACAAAGACGCCATAGACGGTGAACGATACTTTGATGCCCAGGGGAGCCAAGAGAGACCCTAACCAGCCAGTGTCGCTATAGATGGTGGCTAAGGTAAGGCCCGCAACCGAGGTAGGCAGAGCAAAGGGTAAATCCACCAGAGCATCCACGACGCGCCGGCCAGGAAAGGGGTAACGCACCAGAACCCAAGCCACCAGCACACCAAACGGTGTGTTGACCAGCGCTGCTGCCAGGGAGGCCCCCACGGTCACTTGGTAGGCTGACACCGCTACCGGATCGGTGGCGATCCGCCAGATATCGGCGGGGGTTTCCGTACCGGCCTTGGCAATGAGGGCGAGGGTAGGCAGTAGGAGCATCACGCCCAGGTAGCCCAACGTCACTGCCCAGGGCCAGGAGAAATGACGTAGCAGACCGGCCGGCCGGGTGGTCAGGGTCAGTCCCATGGCTGGCTTACCTCAAACTGGCCTGGATTTGGTCAAACATCGCCCCATCGGCGAAGAACTTCTTCTGAACGGCATCCCACCCGCCCAAGTCCGCAACGGTGTAGAGTTTGTTGACCTTGGGAAACTGGCTGGCCGTTGCCTTGATCGTGCTGGCCTCGACCGGACGAAAGCCGACGGCGGCAAAGTCCCGCTGGGCCACTGGGGTGTAGAGGAACTGGGCGAAGGCTTCGGCGACAGCACGGGTCTTGTGCTTATCCACATAGCGATCGACAACGGCCAGCGGGTTGTCAATGGAAATGCCCACAGGTGGCACCAGGAAGGGTGTTGCTTGTCCCTGTTGCAGCGCCAAGAGAATCTCGTTTTCGTAATTAATTAGGACATCCCCCTGACCTTGCTTCAGGAAAATATCCGTGGCCTCTCGTGCGTCCCTAGGAAGCACAGGGGCATTGCGGTAGACCGACGTGACGTACTCCCTGGCCTTGGCTTCGGAACCGCCCGTCTCGGTCACTGAACCCCAAAGGGCTAGATAGTTCCAGCGCGCCACCCCTGAGGTTTTGGGATTGGCCGTAATCACCCGAATCCCCGGCTTGGCGAGATCGGCCCAGCCCTTGATGCCCTTGGGGTTGCCTCGCCGGAAAATCAGGGCCGGCACCGAGCGGGTGACGATGCTGTTATTCGGAAGACGTTGCAGATACCCGGACTGGATCAGACCCGCCCGCTGGATTCTATCTGTGTCAAGGGCAATAGCCAGATGGACAAGGTCGGCTTCTAAGCCATCAATCACGGCTCTAGCCTGGGCACCCGATCCGGCATAACTCTGGCGGAAACGCACGGTCTGCCCCGTCTTCTTTCGCCACTCCGCCACGAACTTGGGAATGATCCGGTCATGGGCTGCCTTGGTAACTGCGAAGGACACCAAGGTGAGCTCCTGCGTCTGTTGGGCCAAGGCCGCAGGGGACTGGCGTAACCAGGCATAAGCTGTCGTCAACCCTAGGCCGGCTCCCGACCATCCGATGAAGGTACGGCGACTGATGCGTCGCCCTGTGCCATGAATCATAAAGAGACTGGAGAGTATCTGTACTTAGGGCTTGGGTATAACGTAAATGCATTGCACTACAAGTGTGATTCAGGCCGGCCGTGAACCTGGAAGCATTTGGGGTCAATGGCATGATGGATGTGGCGTGCCCATCTTCAAGCCCCATGACTCGACTGGTGCAGCCTGCGGAGACAGCGGAATGCCTGGCAGCGCTGGGCCAGCAGTATCTGCTGCGGGAAATTGGCCCGGCCCTTTTGGCGGAGATCACGCCCCATCTGGAGGCTGAAAAGCTCTACTCCAGTCGCCCGATCTACACGGCCGGCCGGCCGGGAGTCTGGCTGGAGTCGCTGTACCTAGTCATTTCGGGGGGGCCGGTGATTCTGCGGAGTACCCCCCTGGATCGGGTGATTGCGGTGGTCTATCCCGGCGGTAGCTTTGGCATGCACGACTTGCCCCTGGGCTGTGGGCGGGTGTGCCGGGCTTTTCCCAGCCTGGTCGAAGCCTATAAAACGACTGCTGTCCTGAAACTTCCCCTGAGGGTTGTGGAAACCCTCTATGACCAACAGGTCAGCTTTCGCCAGCGCTACGACACGCTGTTTGAGATTCAGCAGAAGTTTCAGTACCACCTGCTCAATTGCAGTGCCTATCCGCCCCAAGCGGTGGCTGCCCTGCTGCGGGCGCTGGTGTACCAGGAGCGCGAACTGGGGCACCAGCCCAGCCCAGATGGGATCTATCGCTTCAACCTACCCCTAGACATCATTGCCAGGGCCTGTCAACTCAACCACCGCACGGTAGACCTGGTTCTCAAGGGCATGGTCAAAGCGGGCCTGATTCAACCCCTGGGCCAAGAGGATACCCCGCAGGATCAGGTGGCAGTCGTCGATCCAGAGAGGTTAAAGGAGGTTTATGGGGCAACCCGGGACAAGGTGGACTGGTGGCCGCTGCGCTAACCTCGTGGACTTAGGAGACTGGCGTGGCCGAAGTCGTAACGGGCACCGTAACCCGCGGGAGGCGGTGCCGGAAACCACAAAGAATTTCCCAGACAATGGTGCCCAGGGGGGTGGCCCAATCCTGGGGACTGAGCGTCTCCCGTCCATCTCGACCCAAGAGGGTGACCACATCCCCCACCTGCACCTGGGGTAGATCCGTCACATCGACCATCAAGTGATCCATGGTGATCGCCCCGACTTGGCGAGCCCGCTGCCCAGCAATTAACACCATCAATTGGTTGGAGAGGGCACGCGGCACCCCATCCCCATAGCCAATGGCCACGGTGGCGATCCGGGTCGGCCGGCCGGCGACAAAGTGGTGACCATAGCTCACACCTGCACCTGCCGGAAGCCTTTTGATCTGCGTAATGCGTGCCCGCACCTGAAGCACGGGCCGCAGGGTAACGCAATCGGCTAGGTGGGGTGCCGGGGCATACCCGTAGAGGGCCAGACCTACCCGCACCCGGTCGTAGTGAAGGGCTGAGTCCACCAGCGTGCCCGCAGAATTGGCCAGATGACGACAGGGGGGATAGTAGCCCATGGCAGCTAGAGACCGGAGGGCAGCCTCAAACCGCTGATGCTGGAGGTGGCGGCCGGCCGGGTCGGGACTATCAGCCGTGGCCAGATGGGAATAGACACTGGCGATCCGCAGGGCCTGCACCCCCCTGATCTGGTGAACAAAAGCGGCCGCTTCCTGCCAGGGCACCCCCAGGCGACCCATCCCCGTATCCAAATCCAGATGCACGGGTAGCTCCACCCCCTCATCCAGGGCAGCGGCGATCATCTGGGCCTGGGCCGGGTCGCTCACGGTTGGCTCGACGCGCCAGTAGGCCAAGGCTTGTACCTGCTCCGGCATCGTCACGGCACCCAAGAGGATAATCGGGGCCGTCTGGCCAGCACGCCGCAGTTGAATCGCTTCACTGAGGGTGGCCACCCCCAGACAGGTCGCCCCCTGTTCCAAGACGGTTTGGGCAACGGTGACTGCCCCATGGCCATAGGCATCGGCCTTAATCACGGCCATCAGGTCAGTGTCGGGGCGCAACAGACTACAAATCTGACGAGTATTCAAGGCCAAGGCCGCTTCATCGACCTCCACCCAAGCCCGCTCCCGGGGGTCTAGCCAGGAACTCGTCTGCATCAGTTGATCCTCGGTCGTGTCCTCACACCTGCGGCGTTCCGCGTACCGGCTAGGGTAGCAAGTCCGTCCCCTAGCTGACCACCGGCCGGCCGGGGCAATTGCCATACTGGTATCTGTCCCTTGTCCCTGATGCCTATGCACCTCACCTGGTACGAAGCCAACACCTGGCTGATCGAAGCCGCGGGCCTGCGGATTCTGGTGGATCCCTGGTTTGAAGGGCCACTGGTGTTTGGCAATCTGCCTTGGCTGTTCCAGGCGGAGCGCCGTCGGCCGGCCGAACTGCCCGCCCCGCCCATTGATGCCATTCTCCTCAGCCAAGGTTTGGAGGATCACGCCCATCCCCCCACCCTGGCGCGCCTGGATAAGGCAATCCCAGTGATTGGCTCGCCCAGTGCAGCACGGGTTGCCACCGCCCTCGGTTTTAGCCACGTAACCCCCCTGGCTCACGGTCAACAAACCCGCCTCGGCCAGCTCACTCTGGAGGCTCTACCGGGTGCCCCCGTCGGCCCCACCCAGGTGGAGAACGCTTACCTGCTCCAGGCCGATGGCCTCACCCTCTACTACGAACCCCACGGCTTCCACGATGCGGTCATTCAGGCCGGCCGGCGCATGGATGTGGCGATTACCCCCCTGGTAGACCTATCGCTTCCCCTGGTGGGGCCGATCATCCGTGGACAAGATCAGGCCCTGCGCCTCGCCCAAGCCTGCCGCCCCCAACTGCTGCTGCCCACAGCCACCGGGGACTACCAGGCCAGCGGTCTGATCATGAACTTGATCCAAATGCAGGGCAGTCTTGAGGAACTGGCTGCACGCCTCAAGGCCGAACACCTGAGCACCCAGATCCTAGATGTCACCCCCGGCCGGCCGGTCGCCATTCCCCTGGGGGTACCCACCTAGACAAGTGCCCTGAGCATTAGGCCACAGGTTACAGTTAGGTCTCGGTGAAATCTCGGAAAATTCCCGATTTTCCGTCCCCAAAACTTGGGTGAAATTGGCTAGAGTGGTGGGTAGCCTTCCGGGTTGCCGACCCCCCCACCATGGCCTTCAAACTCTATCCCCTGCTCACCTTGATCCTTGGTCTGGGTGTGGCGGGTTTATTGACGTTTCTGCAACTCAATAGCTTCTGGTCAGGGGAAATTCTCGTACCGGCGGTTCCTGACGGTTCCCCGGCTGCCCCTTGGCCAGACCCAGGGACGCCTCCGGTGAATCGGGTGGCGGTTCGTCCTGGGCATCCGGGCTTGAAGGTCAGCAACCGCACCACCCAACCCTTACGTTTAGTTCTCATGAGTCGGAAGGGCAGCACCTATCAAGAGCCAGTTCACTGGGACTTTGCCACCGGTGAAGGAGAACAGGAGGGATTGCAATTGGCTCTACCAGATGGAAGTTTTCAGCTTGTGTCTGGGGATGTGCTGATGGCCTTCGCCCTGGATGGGTCACGGCGCTACTGGGGGCCTTACGTGGTGGGCAGCACACCGCGTCCGATCAAGGTCAACGACCAGGGGGAATGGCAGTTGACACTGCAACCCTAGTACAGGCAATCACCGTCGGGAGCATCAGGCCAGGGCTTGCTAATCGGTGAACCTATTGCAGGGGTGAACAGGAATGGCCGCGACAATTCACGTTTTCCATTTGGCTCCCATGTCCCCCCTGATTCGGGGGTTGACCTACGCCCTCCTTCTGGTACCGGTCGGTTTCGGACTGGCGGGGTGGGTCACCCGGCAAGCGCTGCTGGGTTGGCTGGCAGTTGGGATGATCGTCCTCTACGCCAGTGTCTGGTTGGGGTGCCGTCCCTCGGCATTTCGGGTTACGCCGCACACAGTGATCATCCAGTTCCCCCGCTGGCAGCGCACGCTATCCCGAGGTGACATCCTGCGGGTGGATACGCTCAATGCCCAACAGTTTCGTCACCGATTTGGCGCGGCCGTGCGCGTCGGAGTTGGGGGTCTCTGGGGTGGGTTTGGCTGGCTGTGGACCCAGCGCCAGGGTGCCCTGGAGTTTTATATCTCTCGCTCTACGGGGTTGGTGCTGCTGGAGAGGCCGGCCGGCCGCAGTCTGCTGATCACACCCGATCGGCCGGCCGAGTTTGTCGCCATCTTTGCAGACACCGGATCGGGGTCACCGTCCCCGGGGGAAAACTGATGCGCTAGGCCGGGGGCATTCTGTGCCTAGACCGGTGCAAAGCAGCGACTCTCTAACTGAGTTGCGCACGCCAATACCCGCTCCATCCCGGCCTGGGGGTTACAATATCGCCAGTTTGCTGCAATTTGGACTCAGGTCTCACTAACCCCATGGTGCTTTGGCCTACAACTGGTTCCCGACTGAGAACACCCGACTGGGGCGTGGGGGTCGGCCGTCGAGGTCAGGCGCTCGTCTTGATGGCCGGAATTACCTTGGCCTTGTTTGGTGGGTTGGGGGGGCGTCTCGTCTACCTGCAATTGATCCAAGGCCGTGAAAACCGGCAGCTTGCGGAAAATAACCGCATTCGCCTCGTGCCCAAACAACCCGAGCGGGGGCGAATCTTTGATCGCAAGGGCCGGATTTTAGCCAGCAGCCGTCTTTCCTACTCGGTCTTCCTCTGGCCCCTGTCCCAAAAGCCAGACGAATGGAACCAAACCCTCAACCGCTTAGGGGATTTGCTAGAGATTCCAGAAGCTGAACTCCAGAACCGTTTGAAACAGGCCGGTTATTTTTCGCCTTTCCTGCTCCGTCTGGCACGGGGAATTGGGCCGGCCCAGATTACCGCTCTCCTTGAGCATAGTGATAGCCTGCCGGGGGTAATCGTTGATGCGGAGGCCATCCGTCACTATCCCCAAGGGGAACTTGCCGCTCATGTGCTGGGCCACACAGGCGAAATCACGGAGGAGGAGTTGGCCCGACGCAAGGACGAGGGCTACCGTTTGGGGGATGTCGTGGGGCAAATGGGGGTGGAGTCAGCCCTAGAGTCCCAACTGCGCGGGGAGTGGGGGGGGCAGCAGGTGGAGGTAGACGCCCAAGGGCAGGTGCTGCGCGTCCTGGGAGAAAAGGTCACCCAACCGGGTCAAGATGTCACCCTCACCCTCGATTTAGACCTCCAGAAAGCAGCCTATCGTGCCTTGGGAGGTCGCAAGGGCGCAATTGTGGCGATGGATCCACGGGATGGGGCTATTCGGGCGATGGTCAGTCAGCCAGCCTTTGACCCCAACCTGTTTTCCACCCGGATGACGGACGGCCAGTGGGCGGCGCTGCAACGCAAGCAGTTTCCCTTCGTCAACCGGGCACTCCAGGGTTATCCACCCGCCAGTACCTTCAAGATCGTCACGACGGTGGCGGCGTTGGAATCGGGCCGCTATGCGCCGGGTACGGTGCTGGCAACCTTCCCTTTCCTGACGGTGGGCGGCATCCAGTTCTGGGACTGGAATCGGGCGGGGTTTGGACCGCTGGACTTTACTGGAGCTATGGCTTGGAGCAGCGATACATTTTTCTATCAGATTGCCCTGGGTATCAAGGATAAGCCCCTGATTGACTGGACCCACCGTTTCGGTTTTGGGCAGAAAACAGGCATTGAACTCTTCCAGGAGGAGGCGGCCGGCCTAGTGCCCGATGAAGCCTGGAAGTTGAAGGCATTGGGAGAGCACTGGTACGCCGGGGATACGGTCAACATGTCCATTGGTCAAGGGTTCCTTCAGACCTCCCCGGTTCAGGTGGCAGTGATGTTTGCAGTGCCAGCGAATGGGGGCTATCTGGTGCGTCCCCATCTGTTGCAGCGGCCGGAAGACAACCGAGAACAGTGGCGCACATCCCTGAACCTCAAACCCTCCACGATCAGCATTCTGCAGCGGGGACTACGGCGGGTGGTCACTGAGGGGACAGGCAAAGCCCTCAATATACCGGGCCTGCCCCCAGTGGCCGGTAAAAGTGGCACGGCGGAAGATCCCCCCCGCCGCTCCCATACCTGGTTTGGGGCCTATGCACCAGCGGACAATCCAGAAATTCTCGTGGTGGCTTTTGGCGAAAACTCTGGGGGGGGTGGGGGCAGTGTCACCGGGCCGATGACGGCCCAAGTACTGCGAACCTACTTCCAGAGCAAACAGCGGCCCAAACGCTGAGGATAAGCTGATGACTCGGCCCTTGCGCCTCTTGCTGGTGGAACCTGATCCGGTATTTCGGGCTGGCTTAGAAGCCTGGTTGGCGGAATCGAACCTAGTCCAGGGGTTACAGACGGCCACCTCGGCGATGGCGGCCCTGCGCCAGTTGGCTGAGGGCACATCGTTGCCGGATGTCGTGGTGCTGGAGGCCCAGTTGGGAGACGCCCAGGGCACGGCCGGCCTGACGCTGGTGCAAACCCTCAAGGCCCGCTATCCCCACCTGCCCATTGTGCTGCTGACGGGCTTGGTGGATGTTGATCTGCTCGCCCAATTTCGTCAGGCGGGGGTCGAGGGCTACTGCCCCAAGGTGCAGGCGGCCGGCCGACTAGCGGCCATCCTTCAGGGGGTTCACAGTGGTCAGGCCCAGTGGCCCCTTTTCCCTACCGCACCGACCGCTATCCGGTTGTGGACTGAGCTCCGGCGCCATTGCCATACCACCGGTCTGGCCCAGATTGACTCAGCCCTCGCTAGCCTGCAAGCCTGGGAAGCGATCAGCAGTCTGACCTGGGTGGAACAGCAGATTTTGCAGGGGCGGCAGCGGGAACTGCGGGCAGCCCGCTGGCTGGTGGATCGCCTCTGGAATCCGGAGGCGGGTCTGTGGCAACCCCAGCCGATCATGCCGGGGGCGGTGGAACGACCGGGGCCGGCCGGCCTGCGCCAAAGTTTAGCGGCGGACGTGGCGGCCCTCCTGGAGGGGGACTTGGCCAATGATTTCAACGCGCCCCTCGAAACCGATGTGCTCAGGCCCGAGAAAAAGCAGGAACTCTGTCGCCTGATTTTGCATTACTGGCAGGTTATTTTGGAGGACATTGCCGCCTTCCAGATGCCGCCCGACCGCCTAGCCGAACAGGTGCCTGCCATCCTTCTCGATCTTTGGCAGCGGTCACTGACAGACTTTATCGGTAAATACTACACTCTGGAACTCACCCCCGGACGGCCGCTAGGGGTCGTTTCGGCTCTCTTGCCGGAGGGGGAGCGACTGCAAGGCCCCTACCTGTCAACAATCCCCCTCGTGCCCGAACTCTTGGCCTATGAACTGTACGGCACGCCGTTGGTGGTGGACGGTGCCCAGTACCCCGCGGGCAGTCCAGCGGTGCGTAACCGGGCCTGTTTACTGCTCCAAAACCTGGTGCTGCGCATGGCCAATGCGGTCACCCAGCCGATCCTGAACCGGTTTGGCGACGCAGAACCCCTCAAACAGCGCTTCTTTGACCCCGTGTGGATGCCGAAGCGGGAGGTGGAGCGCCTGCGCAATCGGCTCTCCCAGGAGTACCGCCTCCACCACTATTTCTTGGAGCCGCGGGCCATTTTCACCAGCCGCTACCGCCTGTTGTGTATTGAGGCGGGCCAGATTCGCCGCACCACAATCTACGCCAGTCGCACAGAGGCGTTGGGTCAGCTTACGGGGATTCCCTATCTCTATACCCTGCTGTTGGAGTTCCAGGATGCGGTAACCCCTGTGGTGCAGGCGGTGCTGGCCTATGTGGGCCGGGGTATGGCCTATATCCTCACCCGTGTCATTGGTCGCGGCTTGGGACTTGTGGGTCGCGGCATCATTCAGGGGGTGGGCAGCGCCTTCCAAGAGCGGCCGGCCGACCGGCGTTCCTAGGCTGTGCGGATGACTGACCCCAGGGAGATGGGCCGCGGCGGCCGGCCGGGGGGAAAACCAGGGGTATACTGGCGGGCGAGTCTCCTCTTGGGCCCCTAGACCCCATGACCCTGCCCTCTAAATTGGTGCGCGACCGGCCGGCCTTGGTTCTGGTCTACGGGGTTTTAGCCAGTCTGGGGATGGCCACAGGCGGCCTGCTGGGGATTCTCTGGGGGCGAACCCACTTGGTGCCCAACTGGACACCGCCGGAAGTGGCTCACAATCTGCCCCTGCTCCCCGGTATCTGGGCCTATAACGTCCGCCGGCCGGCCGTGATGGCCTACAGTCCCCAACTTCAGGCCATTGTCAACGAGCAGGTGGCCAGCCTCAAGGCCAAGGGCGTCCCCACCGCGCCCCTCTCGATCACGCTCATTGACATCCGAGATCCCCAGGCCCCCCAATTTGCTGGCTACCAGCAGAGCCAGTTGCGCTACCCCGCGAGCGTCAGCAAGCTGTTCTGGATGGTGGCTTTTTTCGGCGCCCTCCAGGCCGGCCGGATCACCGATGCCCAGGCCGAGGGCGTAGATGTGGCGGCTATGGTGCGGGACTCCAGCAATGATGCTGCCAGCGATGTGATTGACCTGCTCACAGGAACCCGCTCGGGGGCCACCCTGCCGCCTGCTGAATTTGAGGTCTGGCAGCGCCAACGGCAGCAATTGACAACCTTCTTTACCTCGGCCGGATTTACGGGGTTGGACGTCAACCACAAGAACTTCCCCCTGTTTGGCCTGGGATGGGAGTCGCCCCAAGGCCGTGAGTTGCAACTGCGCGGCGGCCCTGAACAACCCAGTCGCAATGCCATGACCACAGCTCAGGCCGGCCGACTGCTCTACGAGATCTACCTGGGGCAAGCCGTCTCCCCCAATCACAGCCGCCAGATGCGGGATCTGCTGCGCCGGGATCTGCGGCCGGCCGCCTGGCAAGGCATACCCAACAACGCCGTCGAAGGCTTTTTGGGCGAAGGGGTGCCCCCCGCAGTCACCTACCTCTCCAAGGAAGGTCTCACCACCACCTCCCGCCAAGAGGCTGCCTTAGTCGCCAGTAACGATGGGCAGATGGCCTACATCCTGGTGGTGTTTGGCGATCACCCGGCCTATGCCGCCGATCTCAGCCTCTTCCCAGCCGTGTCCCGCGGCGTCCACGAGCGCATGGTGCAGGGAATCCCCGCCCCCGCGCCCCGTCTACCCTGAGGCCCTGGTACGATCGAGCCAGACTTAGACCTCCCCCGCCATGACCCCAACCCAGACGGTTACCCCAGGGCCGGCCGGCACCACCGCCCTGATCCAGCGCCTGCGGGCCAATGTTGAGTCGGTGTTTCGGGGCAAGTCCCACGTGGTCGATCTGGTGATCACGGCCCTTGTGGCGGGCGGGCATGTGCTGCTAGAGGATGTTCCAGGAGTGGGCAAAACCACCCTGGCCCAAGCCTTGGCACGCAGTCTGGGGGCCGACTTTCAGCGCATCCAGTTCACCAGTGACCTGCTGCCTGCGGACATTCTGGGCGTGACCATCTTCAACAAAAACACCGCTGGCTTTGAGTTTCGCCCTGGCCCAATTTTCGCCCATGTGATCCTGGCAGATGAGATCAACCGCACTTCCCCCCGTACCCAGAGTGCCCTACTGGAAGCCATGGCCGAGCGGCGGGTTTCGGTGGACGACCAGACCTACCCCCTGCCCCACCCCTTTGTGGTGCTGGCCACCCAGAACCCCATGGAGTACCACGGTACCTACCCCCTCCCGGAGAGCCAACTGGATCGGTTTTTAGTGCGCCTGTCTGTGGGCTATCCCGATGCTGAGGTGGAACGCGCCCTATTGCTGGAGCGGCGGCAGCAGGAACCCGTAGAAAGTCTGGAGCCGGTGCTGTCCCTGGAGGATCTGCGCCAAGTGCAGGGGGCGGTGGATCAGGTCACCCTAGAGGCTTCCCTGGTGGACTACCTCCTCAAGGTGGTGCTGGCCAGTCGCAACTCCCCCCTGATTCGGGCCGGGGTCTCCACCCGCGGTGCGCTGGCGCTGGTGCGGGCGACCAAAGCCCATGCCCTGGTGCAGGGTCGGGACTTCTGTGTGCCGGATGACCTGCAAACCCTGTTTATTCCCGTACTGGCCCATCGCCTTAGTCTCAGTAGCCTCGGTGAAGGCTTACCCCAACAGCGGGCTGAGGCGGAGGCTGTTCTCAATGACTTGCTCACCGATATTCCCCTGCCCCTATGACGGCCGGCCTGCGGCAACGTCTGGCTGACCTGGAACAGCGTCTGCCCCGCCGGTTCGGCCTAACGCGAGTGGGACGGACGTTCACCATTGTCACCTTTCTGGTTTGTATCGGCTCCTTCAACACGGGCAACAATCTGCTCTACCTGCTGCTGGGGATGCTCCTCAGCCTGATCATTGCCAGCGCAGTGCTTTCGGAGCAGGTGGTTAAAGGGCTGACGGCGGAACGCCAACTCCCAACCCAGGTGTTTGCGGGTCAGCCCGCCCTGGTGGTGATCCAAGTGACCAATACCAAGCGCCGGGTGCCCAGTTTCTCCCTGACCGTGCAAGACCGAGTGACGGAACTGGGGGAGTTACCGAGTCTCTACTTTCTGCGGATTGATCCGGGTGAAACGGTGCAGGGCATTTATCGGGTCACCTTTCCCCAGCGCGGCCAGTGGCTGTTTACAGGCTATGAACTGCGCACCAGTTTTCCCTTTGAGCTATTCCGCAAATTGGTGCGGCGGTCTCGGCCGGCCGGCCTGCTGGTCTATCCCAATCCTTTGGAACCGCCGGCCATGGTGTTGGCGACGCTGGGGGAGCGGGGGTCACGACGGCGGCCGGCCCAGGGCCAGGGCAGTGATTTTTTTGGGTTGCGCGACTTTCGCCCCGGTGATGATGTACGGGCAATTCACTGGAAAACCTCGGCCCGGCGGGATCAGTGGTTGGTGCGGGAAATGGAACGCCAAGATGCCGAGTCGGTCACCCTTTGCCTGGATCACCGCTGGCAGCCCCAGGGTCGGCGGGCCGCCGTTCATCGTGCTGACCTGGAACGGGCGATTAGTCTTTGTGCAGGTCTAGCCCAGCGGCTGATCGGCTGGGGCTATAGTGTTACCCTAGTCACCCTAGACCAGCGCACGACGGCGGGCCAGGACACCCTCCACCTGGATACGCTGCTGCGGGTCTTGGCCATGCTCACCTTTCCCGGCGACCCCGAACAGCAAGAGACCGCGGGCACGGCCGGCCGATGGCGAGTCACCCCCCGGGATCAATGCATCTTGGTGGGGCCGCAGTCTCCCTTTCCCAGCACCCAGGGCGCGCCCATTCTGGCCCGTTTGGTGGCAGCCCAAGGTGAGCTATCAGTTACGCCATGAGTCCTAATCAGCCCATCCTTTGGGTTCATGGGGATTGTCTGGATCCCCACAGCCCCTGCTTTGCCGCCTACCCCGGCCGGCCGGCCCTGTGGGTCTGGGATGAGACTCTTTTGACGGCATCACAGATCAGCCTAAAACGCCTAGTGTTCCTCTACGAATGCCTGTTGGACTTACCCGTGGTGATCCGGAGGGGCGACCCCGCCCAAGTGATCCTCACCTTTGCCCAGGAACAGGGCACAAACTGGGTGGTAACCACCGACAGCCCGAGCCCCCGGTTCCAGCAGATTTGCGATGGCCTGACAAAACATCTCCGGCTGGACGTTTTGGCTGTTGAACCCTTCCTGGCCTACGAGGGCTACCTAGACCTGAAGCGCTTTTCCCGCTACTGGCGAGCGGCCCAACGTCATGTCTTAAAGCCGCAGACATAGCTCACCTACACACGCCGCTCTGGGGCAGGCCAGGGGTCGCGTCACTCGTCCAACTATCGCCACCCTCGCCTACGCCTGATCCTCACCTGTCCTCCTTCCGGCCTGCCTGGCTAACACTCTAGGCCCTATCTTGCCGCTCAGTTCTGCCCAGCAGGGAATAACGGAGAGAGACCGTCCAACTCAACCGCTACAACCCCGATGGGACGGGGGGCGCTCTCAGTGATTTTTAGCGTCCTCTCCCCAAAACTATCCCCAGACTCGCAAAGTACTCTAGGGCATCCAGGGAGGGACTGAGTGGTGCTAGGCCGTCTAGGATGCCCGGCGCTACTTTCAGGCAACAACCTATGTCGCGCTCATCCCCGACGATGACGCTACCCCCTCAGTTGTGAACGCTGAGGCTGTCGAGCGCCGGCCGGCCCTGCCTGCGAGCGATGCTGAGCAATGGCCAGATTGAGGCCACCAGGTGGGAGCACCTGGTCATTCTTCACCAATGGCTAGAACCCCGGCGGGGCGGGGCCTGTAGGGCTAGACTATATCGGCACTGCATTCTTCACTCAGATGATCACGGGAAAACCTAGACGGGGCCACTGGGGAAGAATGCCAGCTTGCCCAGTAGACCGATCAGGGCAGTCACGATGATTGCCACGAAACCCCAGAAACGGCCCTCTTGAGTATCTAGGCGCTTATCAGTGCGATCGAGTCTCTGATCAACGTCATCAAACCGCTGATCTATGCGCTTCTCCAGGTCTCCGATCCGCTGATCCATCCGCCTATCTAGGTCTGTGATCCGCTGGTCAATGGCCGCCAGCTTCTGGGTCGTTTCAGCCTGGTATACACGGGCCTCTAGCTTGGATTCTTGCAGTGAATGGCCTATGGCCTCTACCGCCGTGGTTAACCGGTCTAGGCGGTTCAGAACATCACCGGTAGTGGGGTCTGTGGCCTGGGTCATGGCAGAGGGCAGAGGGCTACCCCTCTACGATAGGCCAGTCATCCCAGGTCATCCCACCTCTTCCCACTTCTTCCCAGGTTCCCCGACCATCAGAGTGCAATGGGATGGGCCATTTTCGGCTGGGCTAGACCGCATACACCAGGTCATCATCACCGGTGTATAGCTCGCAGGGGCCTGCCTGCTCTGCGGCGGCGGTGGCTATCTCAGCCTGGATTTGCTCGGCGAGTAGATTGGCGATCTTGAGTTTGAGTTGATCAACTTCATTCATGGCGGGTTCCTCCGGGGAACTTGGGAGCGGATGGCCGGCCGGCCGGGTTGGGGGTGACCTTGGGCTTGGGTTGTAGCGGCCCACGGTTGGGCGTAGGATGTGGCGGATCATGCACCCAGCTTCCGCAAGTCTTTGGCGGGGTACGGTCGCTCGACTGCCCAGCCCTCAGCCTTGACGATGACTTGCTCGCCCTCAACCCTGATCACGGTGGCGTGGGGGACTCTGGCCCAAACGCACAGGGCTGGCCCGTGACCGCCCGTGTACCGAACCAAGTCACCTACCTGGAACGGCCGGCCGTTTTTCTGTGATTCAGGAAAGTGTTGAACCTATCGGTGACATCGGTAACGCGTTCCCTCATGTCCGTCTCCATCGATGCTTGAGGGTGTCACCGATAGGTTTTCACGCGTCACCAGTGCATCGGTGACAGGTGACGCGAACCCAGGGGCGTCCGTTTTTTCACTTGCCTGGGAAAGTGTTGGGCTAGGGGTGGTACCAGGTGGTACCAGGTCGGCTGTAATGCCCGTGTTGTCGGGATTTTTGGGTGGCACCACCCCCCCTGTAGGGATGGTACTAGGTGGTACCAAGTCGGGTAGGGGTGGTACCAGTCCCTCGGTTGCGTTGGCACCACTTACCCCAGGGGTGGTACCAGGTGGCCCCACCTCATTTAGGGGGGTGGTGCCAGGCTCTAATGTCGATGGAGCGGGAGTTTCAGGGTTGGTGGTACCACCTGGCACCACCTTCTCCCCAAGAGTTTCCCGTTTCCAGCATTTCTGTCTGGTACCACCTTCGCTACGGCGCGACTTCTCCCAGCCCTGGGCCTTGAGGATGGCAGCGATCCGGTTTTCGTGGGCTTTAGTCTGCTGACCGCTGTCCACATCCAGGGCCTTGAGGATTTCCTTGACCGTCACGCTCTGGCGGCTGGCCACATAGGCGGCGATGTCATCCGTCCAGGGGTCGCTGGCCTGGTAGTCCCTGTTGGCATCCTCGGACTGGGCAAACTCATCCGGGGTCAGCCACCATTGCTCACCGTTGCGATAGGCGTGGACCGCGGCGCTCCAGATGGCATCCCGATCCCGCTCCAGGGCCTGGATGTCAATCAGCTGGCTGACGGGGATAACCCAGAATCGGCGGCTCCCTGTGGGGTCATTTAGGAACTCGGTTTGGTTGGTCGTGCCGCAGATGACAAAGCGCCGGGGGTAAGTCTTGGCACTACGGCCGTAGGGTGGCCTGAAGGTGTCGGACTGGCGGCTCAGGAATGCCTTGATTTGACTGGCGTGCCGCTGGCCAGACACGTAATCAAACTCTGACCACTCCTGAATCCAGCACTTGTGGGCGATCATCAGATCGTCCTTGTTCTCAATCAACCCCATCGAATCGTCAAACCAGGCACCTCCTAGAACCCTGAAAAATGAGGACTTCCAAAGGTTCTGGCGGCCCTGGAGGATGAGGGCAGTGTCAACCTTGCACCCAGGCCGATAGGCGCGGGCTACACAGCAGATCAAAAACTTCCGTACCTGGGCGTTGCGTAGCGCTACCAGTGGGTCAGATTCGGAAATGTGCAGGTACTTGGTGGCCATATTGTCGATGTCCCCCGGCTCCACCGCCGCCGCAACCTTGTCTAGGTACTCAACGACTGGGTTGTAGGCCCGCTGCTTGCACAGATAGTTGAGGGTGTCTACCACGTTTTCCCGGCCGGCCCGGACGTTGAACCGATCGCCTAGTTCCACATGCACCAGGTCGGGGTCTAGCGGTTCCCCATCCAGTTCGCAGGACTGGTTTAGTGCGTTGAACTGGAGCCGCTCGCCGTACAGGCCCCGAAACAGGCGTAGCAACCCGTCAAGATCAAGGTTGACTATGCCCGCTCACTGCTCACGATCCAGTTCGCGGGCGTCAGATGCCCATTCCTTGAATGGATCAGCAAACTCTACAAACTCGTGGACATCCTCCCCAGGGTGGGCAGCTAGGTAATCATCGATGCCCTTGAAGTTTTTATCCCAGTTACAGACGTGGACATCGCAACCGGCTCTAGCCAACAGTCACCCCAGGGTGGCCCAGCCTTTCCGCACCAGGCCCTTGTCATGCCAATCCTGATCTGGCCACAGATAGGCCGGCCGGCCTTTGGCGGCGAACTTTCTGATCAGCTTGTTCAGCTTGCCCGCCTTTTGGCCGTTCCAACAGCCGGAGATGCTGATCGCGGCTAGGCCCCTGCTCAGCAGTGCCGCCGCTTTCTCAGCACCTTCAACAATGTGGATAGGAGTGGTTGGGTTTGCCAGGGTCGCCGGCCAGAACCCCAATACCCCGTTATCTAAAAACAGTGGCTCCGTGGGTTCCCCGGCGGCTCCCAGGTACTTATTGAGCTTGAGCTGGCCATCGGTGCCGATTACCGGCCGGCCTTGTCCAGTTTGGGGGGTGGGTTGTCAGGCTTGACCTATACCCCCAGTCCCCACCGCTCCCCTGAACTGGGATCTAGTCCGTCGACTACCCAGGCGGGGACAAGGTTATCTGAGTGCCGCCACCGGCGATCCGTGTTGCGGTTCAGCAGTTCGTCAACTTCCCTGGGGTCATTAGTGCTGCGTACGTTGCGCTCGATGATGTCGGGGGACACCCCAGAATCGAGCCATTCTTGACGGTGCCGGGGGTGGATTGCCCGGCCGGCCGGGGGTGTCGGCCGATGTACGTGGGTGTCGGGGGCAATCGTTGGCTGGGGTGCGTGACCGTTTCGGCGGCTCATGGTGTAGTGTGGGGGTAAGTTTTCGAATGTTTACTGCCCTTCCCCGTGCGACGCCGCCGGGGTATTTTTTTGGGCCGGGGGCAGCGGCCGGCCGGGGGTCGATGGATGCCAGGCGTTATCGGCGACCTCTGGGAGGAAGTCGGGCAGCTTGGGGCGGGGGCGGGGTAGGGAATGCCAGTACTCATGGACGGCGGCCCAGTGCAACCTGGTAAACCCGCCGCAGGCTAGGTAGTGTCGGCAAAGCGGCACATTGTAGAAATGCTGCCTGGATGGCTTGACAAAGCTGAAGTGGTAGTGCTCCAGCCACTTCCCCTTGAGGCGCATATCCCGCAGGAACTCAGGGGTCACGCCCAGGACGCGTGAGGCCCTGCGGGGTGGCATCCATTCGCCCCAGGCGTCGTCAAGATTCAGCATCGGCCCCACCCTCCAGGCGTTGGGCTAGGGCCTCAAGGTCGGCAGCGCGCCAAACGACCCGGCGCTGGCCTACTTTGATCGGCTTGGGATAGCGGCCCAACTTGATGCCCTGATACCAAGTTGTGCGGCTCAGCCTGAAGATTTCCAGCACTTCGGGCAGGTCAAGGTAGCGGCGCTTTGCTAAGTCATTAGCGAGTTCCTTGGTGTTTCCCAACATGACTCGGCACCTAAATTGAGTTATTAGGATTATCCCAAGCGTCCTTCATGGTGACTATGCACGAAAATCAACCTTTCCCGCTAACGTCGATGTCACGGGGATTACGGGGCCTATATTTCACTTTTTGGCGTCTACCTTGGTGATTTTCGCTACCATCTAGGTCAACCGGATGGCCGGGTCTTAACACCTTCACCACGGCTGAACGTGCATCGACAATTTCCTTGAAGTAGGGGCGCAGGCCAGCTAGTTTCTGGTAGTCCTTATCCCTGGCATATCTCCCCATCCTGGGGAGCATGGTATCGAGTGCTCGGATCACCTCCGCTGCCACTGGGTACCACCTAGGGTTGAAGGGTGGCTCTAATGGGGGTTTGGGTTTCGAGGGGATTCTCTCCTGAGACGGCTTTCCAGCTTCCGATTCTGGCACTGAAGATAAGGAATATATCCGTGCTCCCCATGCGATGACCACCTCCGTCCGTCACGAGAACGTGCCACGTATAGACGGATCAGACCACTCTCCATCAGGAGACCCTTGAACAATTGGATAGACTGACCACCGAACCCGATAGGTTCATCCTCTGGGAACTCGTTCATTTCGCACATCTGATGAATCAACCCTAATTGACCGATCATCCGCCAGGCAGCCAGCCACAAACGAGCCTCACAGTCAATCAGTTTCCAGTCTGATTTGAGTGCTATGCGCACCGGCTTCCAGTCTCTGAGTGTCACCATCTCCAGCCTGAAACTGGGGTAGCCCATCCTATGAATGAACCGCTCTGCTATGAGGCAGTCTCGGTGGTGCGTATTCTGCCCCATAGGGCTATTGGTTGGGATGTCATTGTTGATGCCTTGGGGATTCGTAATCCATCGCGACAACTCCAGGGGATCGGCCATCATTCTGCCCATCTGAAAATCATCAGTGAAGCACTCCAGCCATTGGTGACTTTCTTGATCTTTCAGAAATGCAAGTAGGGCCTCTTTGGTATCCTCCCTAAGCCAACTCTCACCGGCCATCTTGACCCCCTCGCTGCCCCCTCAACTCATCCAGATAGTCAGCCCAGCGCTGCATCATTTCCCGGCGTTGTTCCAGGTGCCTTGTCCGGTTGTAGGCCCGTCCTAGGGGGTCGCGTACCTTGTGGCCTAGCTGATGCTCAATGATGTGCGGCGGGAACTCCAGAACCTCATCAAGTAGTGTCCGAGCGGTTGCCCTGAACCCGTGGGGCGTCATTTCCTCCCCCAGCCCCAGCGACTTTAGAGCCGAGGAAAGCGCCGCAGGGGAGAGGGGCCTAGTCATTGCCCGCGGTGTGGGAAAAACATACTCCCCCTTGGCTGTGAGGGGGCGAATCTGCTCAAGGATGGCGAGCGCCTGGGTAGCCAGGGGGACAATGTGATCGCCGTGGGTTTTGCTCAACTGGTAGCGCCATTCGCACTTATCCCAGTCGATCTCTGACCACCGCATAGCCCGCAGTTCCCCCGGTCTGACAAACACCAGGGGAGCCATCCGCAGGGCACAACGCACCACAAGGGAGCCAGGATAAGCATCGATGGTTCGCAACACATGACCCAGCTTCACCGGATCAGTGACCGCCGCTAGATGCTCCCCCCTGGCAGGTGGCAACGCACCCCGTAGCGCAACCGCTGGTTTTTGGGTGCAGCGCTGGGTGCTGATGCCATACCGAAAAACCTGGTTAATGATGCCCAGAACGCGGTGTGCAGTCTCCAGCGCTCCCCGACCCTCAACCTGCTTGACAACGCCGAGGACATCGGGGGCGGTAATCTGCCCCATCGGCCGGCCGCCTAGCCAGGGAAAGACATCCTTCTCTAGGCGGTCTACAACGGTTTTGGTGTGCGCCGGTGCCCAGCCCTGAGAGAACCCTGCTAGCCACTCGCGGGCGACTCGCTCGAAAGCATCACCAGGCGGCGTGTTAATTTGCCGCTCGATCTTCCTCCGCACCGCGGGGTCTACATCCTGGATGTAGATCAGGTCGCGGTACTCATCCCTAAGACGGCGGGCCTCAGCTAGGCTCACCTGCGGGTAGGTACCCAAGCTGATCCGATTCTCTTTACCGTGAAACCGATATTTCAGTCTCCAGCCCGGCCGGCCGCCGCGCCCTTGCTCGATGTACAACCCGTGGGAGTCATACACCCTGACGATCTTTTCGCCGGGCTTCAAGGCCCGTATTTTGGCATCCGTAAGCATGATGGGGCAGTGCGAGGGGTACGAAAAATGGCAGGATCGCCATTTCTCCCTATCTCATTTGCCCCAATGTAGCGGATGCCCTGAGACTTTGCCGTACTGTCCTGTACCTATCTGGTGCCTAGAGATTGTCCTCTAGTCACTGATGGGATGACGTTCTAGGACTCACCAGTACCCCCTTAACCCTACTCGTTATCGTGACTTTAACGGAGAGAGAGGGATTCGAACCCCCGTCGGGTTTCCCCGAAGCCGATTTCAAGTCGGCCGCATTCGACCACTCTGCCATCTCTCCATGCGAGTCTCCATCCTATCAAGTCATTCAGCGCGGTACCGGCACCTGTTCCACAAGCTGCTGGATCAGTTCGGACAGCTGGACTCCTTCGAGTTGGGCTTCCGGTTTCAGGATCAGTCGATGCTGAAGCAAGGGCAGGGCCAGCACCTGAAGATCATCCGGCGTGACGTAGTCCCGGCCGGCCATCCACGCCCGCGCCCGCCCAGCCTGTAACCAGGCGACTGCGGCACGGGGTGAAGCTCCCAGGAGCAGGTCTCGGTGCTGGCGAGTGTGATGCACCAAGGCTAGGAGATACTCAATCAAGACATCGGTAGCGGTGAGGGCTGCCACGGCCGGCCGTAGGGCCACCAAGTCAGCAGGCTTCAGTAGGGGTTGAGGTAGGGGTGCAGCTCCCAAGTCGGCCCTGAGCAGGGTTTTCTCCGCTTCGTAGTCGGGATAATCTACCGTGAGCTTGAACAAAAAGCGATCCAGTTGGGCCTCGGGCAGGGGGTAGGTTCCCTCAAATTCTAGGGGGTTCTGGGTAGCGATCACCCAGAAAAAGGGCGGTAGGGGCCGAGTTTGTCCCTCCAGGGTGACCTGTTGTTCCTGCATGGCCTCCAACAGGGCTGCTTGGGTGCGAGGGGGGGTGCGGTTGACCTCATCTGCCAGTAGTACTTCGGTGAAGATAGGGCCAGGCCGGAAACTGAAGCTGCACGCTTGGGGGTCAAAGATGCTGGTGCCCAGAATATCTGCCGGTAGGATGTCGGGTGTGAGTTGAACCCGGCGAAACTCTGCCCCCAGCAGTTGGGCAAGGGCTTTGACCAGCAGGGTTTTTCCGGTGCCAGGCACCCCCTCGAGCACCACATGGCCCCCCACAAGGGCTGCAACTAACAAAGGCTCAATCAGGGCCGTTTGACCGACAATAATCTGGCCCAGGGCCTGCCCCAGGGCTGTCAGGGTAGTTGGGGCAACAGCCATAGACACCTACAACGCCGCCGCCATTCTACGCCAGCCTGGCAGTGCAACGGCCTAGGATACCTGAAGCAGGTCATCAATCCGGGCGCGGACGGTTTTCATATCCTGCCAGGTCAACCATTTGGGGCTGCCCGGCTCCCGGGACTGGTTGCGGAGCAGATAGGCCGGGTGGAGGATGGGCATACACAGGTGACCCTGCCACTCGTACCAGGTGCCCCGGACTTTGGTAATGCCGTTCTTCTCCCCCAGAAGGGATTGGAGCGCGACGGCGCCGGTCATCAGGATGACTTTGGGATTGATGAGGCGAATCTGCTCTAGCAGATAGCCCTTGCAGGCAGCCACTTCGTCCGGTTCCGGGTTGCGGTTCCCCGGAGGCCGGCATTTGACGACATTGCAGATGTAGACATCCCGCTCCGAGTCAAACCCCACGGAGGCCAGAATCTTGTCTAGGAGTTGCCCGGCCTTGCCCACAAACGGCCGGCCGGTTTCGTCCTCCTGCTGGCCAGGGCCTTCACCAACGACCATCAGCGGCGCCTGGGGATTACCACGGCTGACAACCACATGGGTGCGGGTGGTTGCCAAACCACAGCGCTGACACTGGTGGCAATGATCCGTGAGGTGCGCCAAGTCCCGATAGGTGCCTGGGGAAATCGGCTGGCTAGCATCCTGAGGAATCCGCTCCGGGTCACTAGCGGGGGGCGTGAACCCAGCCTGGGGATGCTGTTGCTCACCAAATAGATCGAACTGGATGGCCTCGGACATGGGCAAGGAGCGTCTTGGACTGCCTCATATTATGCCAGGGCCGGCCGTAGACCTATCATGGATGGACAGGAATCCCATGAACATGATGACTGAGACCCATTTCACACGCACGAATCCAGGAGGACAGAAGCGCTACACCGTGGGCAATTTCCCACTGGTCATGCCTATTGAGCATCCCCTCGACCAGTATCAGAGCCACTGGCATCGTTACGACCGACCCTTGGGCTATATTGCCCGATTGGTTTTTGCGAAAATCCCCATACAGCGGCCATTGATATTGGCGCCAATATAGGAGATTCAGCAGCCTTAATTCGGAGCAATGCCTCTGTACCCATATTATGCATAGAAGGTAACCCTTTGTTTATTCCCTATCTGATAGAAAATTCGTCAAAACTCGGAGGTATCAGCCTCGTTAGATGTTTTGTCGGTGGTCAGTCGGGTGCCGTTTCCCTGGATAACATACAGAATTATGGAGGAACAGCAACCTTCCAATCCACATCACAGTTAAGTCACGGTCATGGCATTCCGATCCGAACCCTTAATGATATTGTTGCAGAGCGTCCGGACTTTCGGGAAAGTAAACTTCTTAAGATCGATACGGATGGCCATGATTTCGATATCATCCAATATCATGTTAACTTTCTGGAAAGGCAAAAACCCGTTATTTTCTTTGAATACGATATTACCTTTGAAGATGACGGGCCTATGGAAGGACTCCAAACCCTAGAGTGTCTTGTGCAGTCTGGGTATTTATATTTCGTGGTTTATGACAACTTTGGTAATTACCTGGGTCGCGTCGAGAATGGTGATGTAGATCGACTCATTGACCTGACAGTATGCCTTGTTTCTCAGCGCTTTCTGAGTGGAAATCCCGCCATCTATTACCTGGACATGTGTGGGTTTACAGATGCGGATCACGATCTCTTCTCCAAGCTTGTCAGTTTGGAGACCCAGGTACTCTTCGGAGATCCACCGCCATACGAATGATAGACGGCTCCAGTTGCTGTCTCACCAGGTACCCAAGGCAAGCATGCTGCCATGACCTGATCGCTAGGCGTGTAACCTGACGGGCGCGCCAATAAAACAGCCACCTAGGGTAGGTGGCCGGACAAGCTGTGTTGAGAGGAGATAAAGGCAAGAAGACCCGAGACACCCAAGTCAGAGACAACTTCGCTATGCTTGAATGCTTCGTATCCGTAAAGAAATATAAACCATTTCATCGGGATATTGCAACATATCGCAACATCTCCCTAGCTACTGACGCCGAAAAAGCCGAGGACAAACGTGCTGATCCCAATCAAGCCTAGGGACAGGAGCGTGGCCCACAGCGGCCAGCCGCCGCGGCAGGTCTGCCCTTGGGGCGTTTGAAGCATCTCTAGATCAACCCAGGGGGCAACACCTCGCCGCAGCCAGCCCTTGAGGTAGACGCTTCGCCCCAGGAAGCGAACGGGATGGCGGGGACCAAGGAATGCCTGATCCCACTGCTGGGGGGCGGCCAGGTAGCGAATGGGTAGCAGTCCAGTGGGGGTGTCCAGCCATAGATCCTGGCCTAGGAGGTTGACCAAGCCCGGCCGGCCGAGCAGCGAAACTTGACTGTAGAACGGTTTGGGATCGAGGGGAAGCAGGGCAGGCACCGCTAGAAAACCAGCCAGGTCAGGGCGCGTGTCCAAACGCTGGGTGGGCAAGTCGGGATAGAGGGCGTTAATCCGCACCAACAGCCCCAATCCCAACCCGGCTATGGCCAAGGCCGGCACAATCCAGGGATCGAAGAGAATCAAACGGGCGGCCCGCAGACCAGCTGTGAGGCCGGTGCCCACGAGCCATCCCAGCCCTAACCCTAGCCAGGGGGCCAGGTAGAGCGCTGCCCGGTTGCCATTCGTGGCGTGACGAGTAGGTGGGACAAGGGGTACTTCCAGGTCGAGATGCCACTGATTCGCTAAGACCATCAGGCGTTGCAGCCGGACGCCCAGCCGAGGTTGGGCCTGACTGAGCACCAGCCACCCACCCAGGGGCGTGCACCAGTCCCAGGGCAGGACTGCCTCCCAGGGTGTGGATTCGGGCAGGCTACCCAGAGCAACGGCCGGCCGGACTGCCACGGGCAACAGGGGTTCCCAGAGGCGCACGAGGTGGGGCAAGCAGTGTTCCTGGCGCAGGGCATCTGTCATTCCCTCACAGGACTTGAGCAGGGCACGGGTCAGGGCATTGGGGTCGCCGGTCATATCGAGGCCGCGGGCGTCGCTATAGGGCCAGCGGGCACGGCCCAGGATCAAGGCGGGCCAACGAAACATCTGGAACAATCCGTAGGCCAGACAGGCGAGCAGCGCGGCCGGCCAACGGAACCAGGGTCGGGATTGACGGTCAGCCCAGACGCTCGTGCCCCAATAGACGAGATAGGGCAGTTGGCCCAGGAGTGTTAATCCTGAGAAGAGTCCCAGGCCCAGGTAGAGGGTCAGACGCCGGGGCCAGGGGAGCGTCAGCCGTGCCCCCAACCGATGGCTGAGTTCTGTGGCCATGAGGGCTGCCAGTTCCCGGTCATCCAGGCGGGTGAGTAGCCCATCACTGAGTACCAGCCGCACGGCGGCCGGCCGGTAGCCGTAGCTAAAACACAAAGGAAAGGAACTGGTCAGCAGGGACACCTGAGGCGGAGGTAGTTGGCGTTGTTGGTGAAACAGTCCCAAAAGGCGCGCCGTCTCTGGATAGCCCTGGCCGAGGGTGGCCAAGTCGAGGCGTCGGTATCCACCCGCCCGATGGAGAATCCAGTCCTGGAGGCGGGGAGCCAGGATCACCAGTCCAGCCAGAGGCACCAGGGGCAGCCAACCCAGTGTCTCTACCCAGGTGTAGACCCGGAAGACGCGGAACAGACCAAAGCTGAGACCTTGCAGGGTGAACAGCAGCACCCGGTCGAGGAGGGCGTAAGCTAATCCCACGCTCAACAGTGCCGCCAGCCAGAGGGGCCAAGTAGGTGCTTTCTTGAGGGGGTTCCAGCGGCTGGCCCGCCCGGCATTGCGCCACGGCCGGCCGGCCGGTGTGGGGGCAGGCGACGCCTCAGGGGGAGATTCGGACGCGACGTCCGCCATGTCCGGGCTAAGAGGACTCTCGTCGGGCGTTTCTGGGGTCGGACTGACCTGCTCGTTCATGGAGCCACTGGGAAACATCGGCACAGGACACTTGCTCTGGCCATTAGCTTACCAGGCCCGCCCCCATCCCCTTGAGTTACGGGCGTCACTACGGCATGTCCTTATCTAAGCCGCTTTTGGGGTTGATGCAACCGGGTCTTGATCTTTCCATCATGCTCCGACTCCGGCAACTGGAAAACAAGGTCTGCAAGCCGGTTGCCGGGCTGGCTACACCCCAGACCCGCGGCTTATGAGGAGACGGGCACCTGCTCTCGCAAGCACTGCTCCGTTGCAGTATCTGCCGGGAATAAATGCTCCACCCGCAGGGAGGTCAGGGTAATGTCCTGGGGCGTTCCAAAGGTTGTAAACATACTGAAAAAGGTCAGTTCACCCCAAGAGGTGGCATAACGGGTGGTCAACACCGGGGCTGTTGCGGGACTGCCGTGGGTATGGACAGGGTAGGTGCCGATGCGGGATTTCACAAAAGCCGCAAAGGCTTCCACCCGAGGGGCGAGTTCAGGGTGGACACCGGCCTCGTGGCGCAGCAGGGTGAGGAATGCCGGCCCCACTTCGTGCAGATTGAGGATGGATTGGGCTAACCCGTGGGGGTGGATCAGCAGATCCAGAAGATTGACACCTGAGGGGTCGGTCAGGCCGGTTGCCCAGGGCAGCAAGGTTGTCGCCAGCCACTGACCCCCGCGATTCCAGCGCAGAAGGTTCCACTGGGCGTCAATCACCAAAGCCGGCAGGGGATCGTGGGCGGCCAACAAGTGTTCGAGGGCCATGTTGACCGAAGCGAGGGCAGGGTCTTCCAAGTCTGTGGTGCGATAGACCGGAGCGTACCCTGCTTGGAGCAGGGCTTGATTCCGCAGGGTCAGGGGCGCTTCCAGGGCTTGTAACCAGGTGATCAGTAGGGCGCGGCTGGGGCGGGCCCGACCAGTCTCGACAAAGCTGACGTGCCGCTGGGAAACACCGAGGCGCAGGGACAATTCCAACTGGCTGAGCCGCTGGCCTTGACGCAGACGGCGAAGGGTTGCCGTCAGGGGATCGGCCGGCCGAGGGGTCATCGCTTGCCTTTCCAGGATTGGGGGTGGGTGTGCCGGGCGCGTTGTGCTGATTACCTCGGAGGTAATTGTACGCATAACCCGACCGGCCGATACTAAGCCTATAGTTTCTGTAGAGGATGATTTATGCACCGCAGTTTGATTCTGGTAACCCTCATCCCCTTCGCCGCCCTGACGGGTGTGGCCCTCTGGCGACATGGCTATTGGGGGATTCTTGAACCCCACTTTCAGAGCTTTGGTGAAGCTCAGGTGTTTGCAGACTTGGTGATTGCCTTGGGGCTGGTGATGGTCTGGATGTGGCGCGATGCTCGTGCGGCCGGCCGCAATCCCTGGCCGTGGATAGTGGCCACTCTGGCACTCGGTTCCTTGGGGCCACTCATCTATCTGCTCACCCGTCCCACACCTCAGCCATCCACCAATGGCTCGAATGCCTGAGTCCGGCACGAAGGGCTGCTTATCCTGGAGTTAGCGCGCAAGGAGACGTTGGTGGTTCTTGAAGTGGCGATCCTGAATGTTCGACCAGGCCGTGAGCCGTCCTTTGAGACTGCATTTGCCCAGGCAGAGTCGATCATTGCTGCCTCGCCGGGATATATTTCCCACCAATTGCAGCGGTGCCTAGAAAATCCGTCCCGGGTAGTAATAAAGGGCACCTCTATTTATGCCTTGCGTGAGCTTATCGTGATACAGAATAAGGGGC
>JACYLR010000078.1 GCA_015272465.1 Gloeomargaritaceae cyanobacterium C42_A2020_066 | reverse complement strand
TATTTGCTGACGCCCAATTTGGGATTATTGTCATCATCATGGGTACCCTTTTGACCAGTGTAATAGCAATGTTTGTTGCCATTCCACTAGGTCTCTTGGCTGCTATCTACCTGAGTGAGTTTGCTCCACCCAAGGTTCGGAGTGTTCTGAAGCCAATCCTGGAAATCCTTGCAGGGGTTCCAACCGTTGTCTATGGATTCTTTGCACTCATATTTGTTACACCTCTACTGCAAGCCACAATTTTTCCCGAGATCTCTGGCCTCAATGCACTAAGTGCTGGCTTGGTCATGGGAATCGCCATTCTGCCCTTAGTTGCCTCCCTGAGTGAAGATGCCCTCTACGCAGTTCCTCAGTTGTTGCGAGAAGGTTCTTATGCCCTAGGTGCAACGAAGTACGAGACTATTTGGGGTGTTCTTTTACCTTCAGCCTTATCGGGGATCGTTTCCTCTTTCATCCTGGCAGTATCCCGCGCTGTAGGGGAGACGATGATTGTCGCCTTGGCGGCTGGACAAAGCCCAACTCTGACCTTTAATCCTCTTGATTCGGTGATGACTATTACGGCATTTATTGTTCAGGTTGTGTTAGGGGATGCGCCTTCCGGTTCACTTGCCTTCAAAACAATTTTTGCAGCAGGATTTACATTATTCCTGATGACACTTGTCCTGAACATTCTCGCAGACTTCTTTGTCCGCCGTTTCCGTCTCAACTACTAGTCCTCCTACCTTCCTTACTAGCATGACTGCCTCAGCATCTGGAAAACTATCCCATCTTTTCGTGGTTAACTATCTGATCCGAAAGAGGATAAATCTTGCCTTTGCAGGTGTTGCTCTTGCAGCCACCCTGGTGGGATTGGTCTTCCTCGGAACCTTACTTTTTGATGTGGGTCGGCAGGGTCTGCCTTACTTAAATTGGAACTTCTTGACCAGCTATCCTTCCCGTAACCCTGAACAGGCAGGGGTTCTTTCAGCCTTGGTTGGCTCCATTTGGTTGATGGTTCTCATCCCGATTTTCTGTTTTCCACTTGGAATCGGAGCCGCGGTTTATTTGGAGGAGTACGCTGATCGAGACTTCTGGCTCAATCGGATCATGGAAATCAATATTTCCAACCTGGCCGGGGTGCCTTCCATTATCTATGGCCTCTTGGGCTTAGAGCTTTTCATCCGCATTGCAGAGCCAATTACCAAAGGTCGAACTCTACTCTCTGGTGCGCTAACTTTGAGTATTTTGGTTTTGCCGATTGTAATCATCTCCACCCGGGAAGCGGTTCGTGCGGTACCTCAAGAGATTCGCCAGGGTGCTTTTGCTGTAGGAGCAACCCGCTGGCAATCAATTAGAGATCACGTATTACCTATTGCCGTTCCGGGTATTTTGACCGGGACAATCTTGGCACTGTCCAGGGCGATTGGTGAAACGGCACCCCTAATCACCTTGGGTGCCTTGACCTTCATCGCCTTCCTGCCTCCCTTTCCTGTGTCTGAAGTTCTCAACGAGGCCACGGGTGAATTGGTCACTAAGTTGGCGATTAGCCCGGCTGACTTCATTAAAGCTCTGCAAACGCCCTTTACGGCCCTCCCTATTCAGGTATACAACTGGGCATCTCGCCCGCAGCTTGAATTCCACTCAATTTCCGCTGCTGGCATTATTGTGCTGATGGTGCTCCTTGTTGCCATGAACTCTGTTGCTATTTATTTCCGAGGCAAGTTCCAGCGCCGGACATGATGCAAATTGAAACGCTCTGCTTACGTTGATCCTAATCGTCATCCAATTTTGCCCCTAGGACAGCCTGGGGGTTTTAATTTTTGGGGAGTGTGTACTGGCCAACGATTCGCTGGGCGAAGGCGGGGACATGGGCCGCCAGTTTCTGGGGGTAGTGCCGCCACACGTATAAATAGTTGCGGGCGAAGTGGGAATCGATCGAAAACCGGGCGTACTCTAAGCCCTTGGGACCAGTGCGGCCTATGACGGCACCAAGGATTTTAGCGACCCACATAGGTAATGTCAGGCCCTGGTCATAGAGTGGGATACTCTGCTGGACGGCCGGCCGGCGGTTGCCCGAACTGGTGACAGGCTGGAACTCCAATTGATCTTGGATGAGCTTGAGCATCTCCTGACCGCGGTCATTGCGCACCACCAACCACTGCCAGCCAAAGGGCGACCCCATGTAGCCCACCACCAAGTCAGCCAGGCCATTGACGTAATCGAAACAGGTCATACAGGAGGGGGCGAACACATCCTTGAGTTCCTGGGTGTTCAGGCCAAAAAAGGGCACCCTCTCCACTGAGCCGTCCTCGTGTTTGAAGTGCACCTGGTAGTCCTGCATGAATTCGTAATGAACCACCGTTTGCGGGGAACGGCTGGTGGTCTCCAGGAACTTTTGCAGACCCGCCCGCGTGACATTGTCCACACAGGGCGTGCCCAGAACGTAGAGCTTTTCTAGGCCCAAGTGGGCTTCCACGGCGCGCAAGGCCTGGATCTGGCAACCCACGCCAATCACCAGTAACCGCTTCAGTCCTGATTGCTCGACAAGATCCAACACGGACAGGTTGGGGGATAGGGTCGGCTTGTTGACCCGTGCCGCTAGGACTTCCTCCGGGGTTCGCGCCAGAATCGGCTGAGGTTGGAAGCGGTCGGTTTCGGACTGTTGTACACAGACAACGCCTTCAACAAGACCCCGCCGCAACATTTCCATCCCTAGGGTGCTGACGATCCCCGTCCACTGGGCACCGGAGATGGGCTGCCGGTTGCGGGCCGTAAACATCTGCTGATGCACCCCGAAGTAGCAGTCATTCCATTGATCCACCTGGCGCGGCCGGCCGTGTACCTGGGTTTCCAGAGTCTCAAACTGCTGATTGAGAAAGGCGCAGGCGTCCTTAACATAGTGGACATAGCGGGTGTCACACAGCCCACACTCACTACACAGGGCCTTGGCCGGCCGGGGACTGGTGGCCTTCAGGGGTTTGGCCTTGTGGTGGGGTCGGGTCGGGAGCATGGGGCCAGTGGAGAAGGGGAGCGTCTTTCAGGGTAATCTGCGGCCGGCCGGGGGGCCAAGGGCAGCGCAGTAATTTCGCTCATTGAGGTACGGGCGGAGGTCAACAGCCATGTACGGCCGCCAGCGGCAATCGATTGAGGTACGCCGATTTACCCCTACCGATAGTGCTCAAGTAGCAGCCCTATTCCACGCTACCGTGCGCAACCTAGCTCCCCAGTACTACACCCACGCCCAAGTGGCTGCCTGGGCACCCGCTGACCTCAACTTCCGGGATTGGGCCGCAGTTTGTAGCACTCGCCTGACCTATGTAGCCGACTCGGCCGGCCGGATTCTAGGTTTTGGGGAACTGGAACCCCAGGGTCACATTGATTGCTTCTACGTCCACCCAGAGCACCAGGGCTGCGGACTGGGTCGCGCAATTTATAGGGCACTGGAGCAGGAAGCCCACGGACTGTACCTATCGCGGCTTTGGGTCGAAGCCAGTCGCCCCGCCCAACCCTTCTTTGAACGCCTAGGCTTCACCACCCAGGCCATCGAGATGGTCAACCGTCGCGGCCAAGCCTTCCAGCGCTATGCGATGGACAAGCAGTTGACCTGGGGTGACCCAACCTGTTCAGCCAAACGGTAGGACGGAGTTGGACGTAAGCCGGGTTCTGTTCCCCTTGCGGGGGGCGGTTATCTATCTGGGACATCCGTTACCGAATGCCTCAAGCGGCTCTTAGTCGAGGCTGGAAAAGGATCAACCTGGCCCCTCCACCTTGCTTCCAACCGGGGTTTACCGAGCCAACACCTCTCGATGTTGCTGGTGCGCTCTTACCGCACCGTTTCACCCTTGCCTGATCCTCGCGCCTTGGCGGTATGTTTCTGTGGCACTTTCCTCACGGTCACCCGTACTGGGCGTTACCCAGCGGCCTGATCCTTGGAAGCCCGGACTTTCCTCAGGTCTGCGGCAGCTTGCGCCACCCAAACCCGCAACCACCTCACCAACTCCGACACTACCGCCCCCAGTCTAGCCCGGCCGGCCGGGCGGGGTGCGCTACCGTGAGAGAGAGTTTTCTGCGCGAACCCCACGGCCATGCGTTCTGCGACTATCTCTGCTCCAGCAGTGCCTCCCAACCCATCACCCTTGCCGGAGCCGCCCCCTGGTCTCTGGTCAGCAGCCTTCCTCCAAGAAACCCTGGGCCTCACCCGCCGCCTATTCATTCAACTCCAACGCCGGCCGGCCACTCTGGTCGCAGGGGTCATTCAACCCCTGATGTGGCTGATCCTGTTCGGCGCCCTCTTCCAAAACGCCCCGGCCGGCCTATTCGGGGAAGGCCAGAACTACGCTCGCTTCCTCAGTGCCGGCATCATTGTCTTTACAGCCTTTGGGGGGGCCCTGAATGCAGGTCTCCCACTCATGTTCGACCGGGAGTTTGGTTTTCTGAATCGACTGCTGGTGGCTCCCCTGGCGTCCCGCTTCTCCATCGTTCTGGCTTCAACCCTCTTCATCACCACCCTGGCGTTGATCCAAACGGCAGCTATCGTTCTCGCCAGTGACCTCCTCGGTGGTGGCCTTCCCAACCCCGCCGGCCTGGGATTGGTCGTTCTGGTGGTTTTGCTGCTGGTCTTAGGGATGACCGCCCTCAGTTTGGGCTTGGCCTTCGCCCTCCCCGGCCACGTGGAGATGATCGCCATCATCTTCGTGACTAACCTGCCCCTGCTCTTCGCCAGTACGGCGCTTGCACCCCTCGCCTTCATGCCCCCCTGGCTGCAATGGGTTGCCAGCCTCAACCCCCTCAGCTACGCCATTGAACCCATCCGCTACGTCTACAGTCATGGCCAGTGGAGCCTTACCAGCAGCATCCTCACTGCACCCTGGGGAGAAGTTGGCCTGGGCACGGCCCTCGCAGTCCTGCTTGGCTTTGATGTCCTTATCATGGCCGGGGTGCGCGGTCTGTTGCAGCGACAGCTCAGCTAGGCCGGCCGCAAATCCTGAGAACTATGACAGCGTGAACCTCAGGATGGTTACGTATCTTATAAAATGGCGGTTAGTTTGTTTCTGAACGTCGCCGCTCCCCGTGGGGCCGGCCGATTTCGGGAGCGGGCCATCATTGCTAAGATCCCCCTTCAGCAAAAACCGTAATCGTGTCTGTACGAGGAGGCGCGTAGTCAATGGGACTACCCTGGTATCGTGTTCACACAGTCGTCCTGAATGACCCGGGCCGACTGATTTCTGTGCACCTAATGCACACTGCCTTGGTGGCCGGCTGGGCTGGCTCCATGGCCCTCTACGAGTTGGCTGTTTTCGATTCGTCCGACCCGGTGCTCAACCCCATGTGGCGGCAGGGTATGTTCGTCCTGCCCTTCATGGCCCGCCTCGGGGTAACGGGGTCTTGGGGCGGCTGGAGCCTGACTGGCGAAACCGCTGTTGATCCAGGCTTCTGGTCGTTTGAAGGTGTGGCTGCAGCCCATGTCGTGCTATCAGGACTCCTGTTCCTGGCCGCCATCTGGCACTGGGTGTATTGGGACTTGGAACTTTTCCGTGATCCCCGTACTGGCGAGCCAGCCTTGGATCTGCCCAAGATGTTTGGGATTCACCTGTTCCTGTCGGGCCTCCTTTGCTTTGGGTTTGGGGCCTTCCACCTCACGGGCCTGTTTGGACCTGGGATGTGGGTGTCCGATCCCTATGGCTTGACCGGTCATGTCCAGCCCGTTGCCCCTGCCTGGGGACCTGAAGGCTTTAACCCCTTCAACCCGGGCGGTGTTGTTGCACACCACATTGCTGCGGGAATCGTAGGGATTATCGCCGGGCTGTTCCACCTAACCGTTCGGCCTCCCCAGCGTCTCTATCGCGCCCTGCGGATGGGGAACATCGAGACAGTTCTCTCCAGCAGTATTGCCGCTGTGTTCTTCGCCGCCTTTGTGGTGGCGGGTACCATGTGGTATGGCAGTGCCACAACCCCTGTGGAACTGTTTGGCCCCACCCGCTACCAGTGGGATAAGGGATATTTCCAACAGGAGATTGAACGGCGGGTACAAGCGGGCTTGGCGGCTGGCCTCACGCAGCAAGCGGCATGGGAACAGATTCCTGAAAAACTGGCCTTCTACGACTACGTGGGTAATAGTCCCGCTAAGGGAGGCTTATTCCGGTCTGGCCCGATGAATAAGGGGGATGGGATTGCTAAGGAATGGGCTGGTCATGCCGTCTTCACCGACCGTGATGGTCGTGAACTGAGTGTTCGGCGCCTCCCCAACTTCTTTGAAACCTTCCCTGTCATCCTGGTTGACAACGATGGGGTGATCAGGGCTGACATTCCCTTCCGACGGGCAGATTCCAAGTTCAGTGTTGAACAAACTGGGGTAACCGTCAGCTTCTTCGGGGGCGCCCTCGACGGCCAAACCTTCTCAGATCCTGGATCGGTGAAGAAATACGCCCGCAAGGCCCAACTGGGTGAGGTCTTCGAGTTCGACCAGGAAACTCTTGGTTCCGATGGAGTCTTCCGCACGAGCCCTCGTGGATGGTTTACCTTCGCTCACACCTCTTTTGCACTTCTGTTTTTCTTCGGCCATATCTGGCACGGGTCTCGCACCCTGTTCCGAGATGTGTTTGCCGGGATTGATGAAAGTGTGACCGAACAGGTGGAGTTTGGAGCCTTCCTTAAGGTGGGGGATAAGAGTACCCGTCGCGAGGAACCCGTCTAGGTATCGTTCTGACTCTGAAGCCTAGGGGGGCAACTGCCCCCCGTCGCTTCTTTCACCCTCAACTTTTTCGGAGGAGCAACTATGGAAGCCTTAACCTACACCGTGTTGTTGGTGGGTGCGTTGGGTGTGATCTTCTTTGCAATATTCTTTCGGACGCCGCCGCGTTTCGACCGCAAGGAGTAGGTCATGGGTAGGGTGAAAAACAAGGTCTGTCCCACACATTTAGTCCTCAGTTGCTCACCCTCCTAGTCTTCATGCTCATCGAAGGGATCCCTCAAGCTCTCGGCAGGTGGGCCGAAGGCTGTGTATAGGGTGTAGCCCGTTAGTCCAACAAGGAACACGGCGATACAAATGCTAAAAAGTGTTGCGGTTTCCATGGAGTACACCTGAGTATGAGAACCCTGCCTCTATAATATTACGGGACGTTAAGTATTCACTCTCACGGGAAGGTCACTTATGTCACCATTGCGGACTCGCCTCGGCGATATCCTCCGTCCCTTGAACGCCGAGTACGGTAAGGTCGCTCCAGGATGGGGAACGACCCCATTGATGGGCGTATTCATGATCCTGTTTTTCGTCTTCCTGCTTATCATTCTCCAGATTTACAACTCATCCCTGATTCTGGAGAATATCCAGGTGGATTGGCGTAGTTTGGGAGGCTAATAGCCTTTAGGTACAGGGGCTGACGATTTGAGAGCCGGTTTAGAGGATTAAGGCCATGAATTTTTTTGGGATTGGCTTGCCAGAAATGGCGATCATCTTGGTCATTGCTCTCTTGGTGTTCGGCCCCAAAAAGCTGCCTGAGATTGGCCGTAGTTTTGGCAAAGCTCTTCAGGGGTTTAAGCAGGCGACACGGGAGTTTGAGGACGAGCTGAAGCGGGAGGTTCGACAGTCTGAGGCACTTCCCCCACCCGTAGTGGAAGCTAAATCCCAGTCAGACGATTCAACGGCGGGTGGATAGAAGAATCGGTTTAATGGCCCCATCAGTCTTAGTGGGCTTGGGAAACCCCGGCTCCGACTACGAGCGGACTCGCCACAATATCGGATTCATGGCCGTTGACGCCCTAGCGGATCGGTGGAGAATGAACTGGCAAGAAAAGACCCGCTTTCATGGTTGGGTGGCCCACGGCTCAAATACTTATCTGCTCAAGCCAAACACGTTTATGAACCTTTCGGGTCAAGCGGTTCAGGCATTGATGCACTGGCTTAAGCGAGATCCTGGCCAACTCTTAGTCATCTATGATGACCTAGATCTACCCCTCGGTAAGATCCGCCTGCGGCTATCTGGTTCTGCCGGAGGCCATAATGGCATGAAATCAATCATTAGCCATCTGGGAACCGAGCACTTTGCGCGACTGCGGATCGGGATCGGCCGGCCGACCCAGCCCCATAGCCCTCAAGTCATCCACCATGTGCTGGGTATGTTTACAGCCGAGGAACAGGGGCAACTTGCTGCCGTTCTCAAGCTGGTCTGTGAAGCCATTGATACCAGTCGTCGGCAGGGCTTAGACAAGGCAATGAACTTGTTTAATCACCGGTTGGTGACTCCCAGCTCGGATTAAACCGGTCTTTGGGAGGCTAGACTCAACTTTCCTGACCATTGGTTTCGGCCGCTACAGGTTCATCGACTTCTACAGCTATAGGTGTCAAATCCAATACGTATCCCGGATCCGTAAAGAACCCACGTAACATATCTGCCTCATCTCCGTAAAAGGCATACGCTTGAACACCCCAATGTCCAGATGTGCCGTCTGGCCCTGTGGTCAGGGTTCCCATGCCCTCATCCACCAGTAAGGTCACGCAGTTGTCACTGAAGGCTGTCACGTCATTGAGGCGGACTCGCACGATGTAGTCGGTGTTGAATACGTGGTCACCAAGTCGCAATAGAGCCATAGATACATCTCCGCCCCAATCTGAAAGCTGTTTATAAGGATACCTCGCTTGACTAGGGCCACTTAAGGAAACTACCTCCCAAGTTCACACGGAGGCTTTCCAGGCCAGGATTTACTTTGTCTTAGGGTTCCCTTAAAGACAAGGTTTTCACTCGTCAGGTACAACTGTTAAGGCTTTCCGCCTGCCTTGTAGCTGCCGCCTTGTCGTCTGTGGCGCCTAGGGAGTCAGCGTGGAAAGTTCGGAATCGCAACACCTGAGGGTTCATCCATGAGCTTCACACTGCAAATCCTCCATGCCTCGGATCAGGAAGCCGGACTTGAGGCTACGGAACGCGCCAAAAATTTTGCCGCTATTGTAGACAAGCTTGAGGATGAGGTCACCAACTCTATTTCTCTGACTTCGGGTGACCTTTTTATCCCAGGCCCCTTTACAGCCGCAGGTACCGACCCGACGGTTCGCGATGAAATCGCCTCTTTTTATGAGCAGTCTCTGGGATTGCCCCCAGGAAGCCTAACAGGTATACGTAACGGCACAACAGGCTTTAATGTTGCTGACATCGCCATCCAGAATGCCATTGGCTTTCAAGCCGCTGTCCTGGGTAATCACGAGTTTGACCTAGGGCCAACAGCTCTCGCCGCTGCCTTTGACTTCACTGCGAGTTTGCCTACTCTGCCTGGCCAACCAAGCCTGAGCAGTATTACCAACATTGGTGCCCAGTTCCCCTACCTCTCGGCCAACCTTGACTTCAGTGGTGAGAGTGCTTTATCTGGGTTGTTTACTCCCGAGTTGCGGGATGCTTCGACCTACGCTACTACGGGCGCTGAGTTGGCAACAGGCGAGGGAATTCGAGCAGAGGCTACGGGGCGAGAGCTGGCTCCCTGGACAACTATTCAAGAGGGCGGTGAAACCATTGGAGTTCTGGGCGTTACCACCCAAATTTTGGCCGCTATTTCTAGTGTCGGCAATGTCAAGGTTCAAGACCCGGCTGGTGATGGTGGTGTAGACAACATGGACGAGCTTGCGTCCATCCTTCAGCCACTGATCGACCAGATGACTGCCAGTGGGATCAATAAAATTGTCCTGCTTGCGCACCTTCAGCAGATTGGCAACGAGCGGCTGTTGGCCACCAAGCTCTCCGGAGTGGACATCATTCTCGGCGGTGGTAGTAACACGATTTTTGCAGACTCCACCGATCCTCTGGATTCTGGTGATGTTGCGGGTGGAACCTACCCAGAGTTCTTCTTAGGCAAAGATGGCAAGCCTGTTGCTCTGGTCAACACTGACGGTAACTACAACTATGTTGGACGTTTGGTAGTCACCTTCGACTCTAACGGTGTTTTGATTCCCGATCCCGACGGGGCAGGGGCTTTGGGCATTGGCGGTGTAAATCGAAACGTGTCTGGTGCCTATGTGACCACTGATGCAGGCGTAGACCGGGTAGCTGGCAACGGGGATGGGGTTTTGAGTGACGCGGAAAAGGCCGTGATCTTTGCTGACGGCACTCGCGGTGGAGAAGTCAAGCAGATCACCGATGCTATTGCTGCTGTCATCCAAGCTAAGGACGGAAATGTTTTCGGCCAGACAGACTTTTTCCTGGAAGGTCGTCGTAACTTAGTGCGTACCCAGGAAACCAACCTGGGGAACTTGACGGCTGATGCAAACTTGGCATTCGCTCAAAGTGTAGACCCAACGGTTGTGATTAGCCTGAAAAATGGCGGAGGTATCCGGGCAGAAATTGGTGCAGTTGTTGGGCAACCGGTGCCTGAGGAGTTACCTCCCCTTGCCAACCCCAATGCTGGTAAGCCTTCGGGTGGCATCAGTCAACTAGATATCGAGAACTCACTCCGGTTCAACAATGCACTGAGTGCTGTGACAGTGACAGCGGCTCAGTTGAAGGAAATCATGGAGCACTCGGTTGCTGGCGTTAGTGCTGGAGCAACCCCTGGTGCATTCCCACAGATTGGCGGATTTGCCTTCAGTTTCGACCCGACCCGCGCCCGGAGAGCAGGTACGGGTTTAGGAACTGCTGGTGAAGTCATTACTAATCCTGGTGAGCGGATTCGCTCTCTTGCTTTGAAGGATGATCAGGGTAACATTATCGATACAGTTGTCAAAAATGGCCAGGTTGTGGGTGACCCAAATAGAACCTTCCGGCTTGTCACTCTAAACTTCTTGGCGAGTGGAGGGGACTCTTATCCCTTCGCCAAGTTTGCGGCACAGAATCCTACCCTCTTCAACAGGGTTGACTTTCAGCAGGTGGGTGTCAAAACCGGAGATGCTACCTTCGCTGACAACGGCACGGAGCAGGATGCTCTTGCGGAATTCCTGCTTGATGAGTTTCCGGATGCCTCTCAGGCTTTTGACCAAAAGGAAACTCCCAATTACGTGGACAACCGTATCCAAAACTTGCAGGTTAACCCCCTGGATACCGTTCTTGCGGAAACCTCAGCCCCCACAGCGACTAACGCCCTTGAGCTTGTGAAATTGGGCACCTTCAACACGGGCTTCTTCAATAAAGGTGCCGCTGAAATCGTGGCCCAAGATAAGGCAACTCAGCGGCTGTTTGTCATCAACGGTGCAGATGAGACAGTCGATGTTCTGGATGCTGCCGACCCCACCAGTATCCAGAAGCTATTCAGCATTGACATCACTCCCTACGGGGCTTCACCCAACAGCGTTGCAGTTAAGAATGGCATAGTGGCTGTTGCCATTGAAGCCGAAGATGCTCAGAAGCAAGGGCGAGTTGCCTTCTTTGATGTCAACGGAAAATTTCTGAAGAGCGTAAAGGTGGGTGCCCTACCCGATATGCTCACCTTCACTCCCGATGGCACGAAGGTGCTGGTTGCCAATGAGGGTGAACCCAGCAGCTACAACCAACCCGACTCTGTTGATCCTGTTGGCTCCGTCAGCATTATTGACCTGAGCAATGGTGTGGCCAACGCCAAGGTTAAGACCGCTAATTTCAACGCCTTCAATAATCAGCGTGCCCTCTTAGAGTCTCGTGGCATTCGTCTCTTTGGCCCCAATGCTACAGTCGCTCAGGATCTGGAGCCGGAGTACATCACCGTTGCAGAGGATGGCAAAACCGCCTGGGTCACACTGCAAGAGAACAATGCCTTAGCTGTCCTGGATCTGACTCGCAACCAGATCACTGACATCGTTCCACTGGGTCTGAAGAATCATAACCAAGCTGGAAATGGTCTGGATGCAAGCGACCGGGATAATGCGGTTAACATCCGCCAGTGGCCTATTTCCGGGAACTTCCAACCAGATGCTATTGCTTCCTACACGGTGGGCGGGCGGACATACCTGATTACGGCTAATGAGGGTGACACCCGCGAATATGATGGCTTCGTGGAGGTGCAGCGTCTCCGTAACCTAGTCCTTGATCCGACCATCTTCCCCAATCGCGCTTTTCTTCAGCAGGATGCCAACTTGGGTCGTCTGAATGTCCTCGTGCCGGGTGGCGACACCGATGGGGATGGGGATATTGACCGGATTCTGATTCCTGGGGGCCGCTCCTTCAGCATCTGGGATGGGGCGACAGGTGGACTTGTCTTCGACAGTGGGGATCAGTTTGAGCAGATTATTGCTGATACCGCTGCGGCTGATGGCCTCCTGCGGGCTTCCTTCAACGCCAATAACAACAACAACAACTCGGCTGATACCCGAAGTGATGATAAAGGGCCGGAGCCGGAGGCCGCCGCTGTTGGGGTAATTAACGGGCGCACCTATGCCTTCATTGGCTTGGAACGTGCTGGAGGTGTCATGGTCTATGACGTAACTAATCCGGTGGCTCCGGAATTTGTCCAGTACATCAACACCCGTGACTTTACGGTGCCCGCCACCCTCGCAGATGGTTCCTCTAACCCAGCCGCCGGGGATCTGGGGCCAGAAGGGATTACCTTTATCTCTGCCGAGGACAGTATTACCGGCCGGCCGCTCTTGGCTATTGCCAGCGAAATCAGCGGTACGACCACGCTGGTGGAAATCCGGTTGCCAGAATCAGGTATCCTGGACGGGACGTCTGGAAACGACAGCTTGGTTGGCGGAAATGCCGCAGATGTAGCCTACGGCTTCGAGGGCAACGACACCCTCCGTGGCGGCGGTGCTAACGATGCCCTCTTCGGTGGCGTTGGTAACGATAGATTACGGGGTGATGGCGGTGATGACTCCTTAGTTGGGGGTACTGGCAATGACCGCCTGGAAGGTAACAATGGTAATGACAACCTCCTAGGTCAGGAAGGCAACGATACTCTCAATGGGGGTGGTGGGAACGACCAACTGGATGGAGGCGCTGGCAATGACCGGCTGGAGGGCGGCAACAACAACGACACCTTAGTAGGTGGCGCTGGGAGCGACAATCTTCTAGGCGGGAGTGGCAGTGACTTCCTCGTCGGCGGTCAAGGTAATGACACGCTTACGGGTGGGTCTGGCCCGGATACGTTTGTCATCGCTGCCGGTAGCGGGAGTGACCTAGTCATCGACTTCCAGGATGGCGTTGACTTCATTGGTCTCTCGGGTGGCTTAACCCTGGCTAACCTAACAGTCTCAGGGTCGATGGGCAACACGCTTGTCCGTCTGACCAGCACCAACGAACTCCTGGTTACCCTCCAAGGCATTGCGCCGGGTACGGTGACGGACAGCGACTTCGTGATTGTCTAGGCAATACCGCACGAGCTAGGTCACGAAATGTAGAACCCTGTCATGGCAACAGCCTGATGGGGTTCTTTATTGTGTCTGTGTCTTGATGCCAGGATTTAAGGGTCTCTTAAGTCTTGGGATGCGGTGACTTGTGTTAGCCCTGGTGTAGCCCCCTGTCTCTGGAGTACTGGCTATGACTGATCCCGGTTCACCGACGATTTCGCCCCGCCAGATGAATCTGTTGCGGGTAGTGGCTTCCCTTTCCTGGTCTGATGGGGAACTCTCTCCAGAAGAGGCCGCGTTGATGATCGATCGCTTCTCCGAGTTATTTGCCCCGGATGTGGCTGGCCAGGATACCCTCCGCGCCGAACTCCAGGACTACGTCGCTCAAAATATCCCCCTGGAAGAACTGGTACCTAAGCTGGCAAGCCAGGCCGAGAAGGAGTTGGTGTTGGGGTTGGGTTATGCCGTCATTTGTGCCAGCAGCCGCGACCCTGGGGAAGATCTGGTCAATGAGGAGGAGCAGGCCGCATACACCAAACTCGTTAACCTTTTGGAGTTACCCCCGGAAACGGTGGTAGCACTGGAAGCCTCAGTGAATCAGGCTCTCGACCGACAATCGATTCTGGATTTGGTAATGGAGCGGGTTCACCAGTTTTTCCAGGGGTGAGGCCGAGGACTGTCTGGATCTCGACAACCTGGTGGCCGTACTCCCGATCGGACAGCACCGGCCGGCCGGCCGCAGGCTGGACAGATTCTAGAAACCGCACCCAGGAACGGCATCCCCGATAGCTGGGGTGGTCGGCCAGAATAACCGGATGATCAAGGACGTAAACGCGCAGCAGTAGCGCCCACAACGGCCGGCCGGGTTGCCAGGCCCAGCGCTCAGCGACCCAGGTCGGTGTCCAGATAAGGTGGGGATCGAGATCTGCTAGAGTTTCGGGATGGGAAATTGGCTGGAGGGGGGTGATTTCAGCCCAAGCTTCCAGATGAGGGCCGCTGCGGTTTTTTTCCCCAGACTGAGCCGCCCACTGGAATTGGGGTTTGAGGGCGGCCGGCCGCTGGTGCTCCAGGGTGGGCAACAGCCAGGCCCGCTGTTGGGGCAGATTAAACCGCGGTTCATGGATGCCCCCCTTACGCAGCAGCAGCAGGGTTTGCCCGGCGGCCAAGACTCGCACGGCAGCCTGCCATTCCTTGAGGGCGTAACTTTCCGAGATCATGACGCGGCGTCACTCCATGCGGGAGGGTTGCATTCTATGACAGGGCCGGCCGGACGTCAGGTAGAGTCGCGACAATAGAGATGGGTAAGCGTTCATCTCAGACTGACCTAGACAAAACAAGGCAGACTGGGTTGGGCCAGTCCTGGTAAGGCAGTGGAGGTTCGGCCATGAGCATCAGCGCCGGGGACTTTATCTCCAAGGAACACGAGCACGAAGGGGAACAGATTCGCCAGTGGCGGCACCGCCTCGATCCCCATTTTGCGGAACCAGGAGATCGCCGTCATCTCTTTCTGGAGTTAGAAAACCTCCTACCCCACCTTTCCAACACCAGCTTGGCCCACCTGGTCGAAATCGCCCACCGAGAAGTGGAGCGGGAGTCCGGCCGGCCGTCGGCCGGCGACTTTCGGCCACTGTGAGCCAAATCCCTGGGACTGGGGCCAGCCGCTCGGTATGATGGGCATGATCCACGCGGTACGGATAGGGCGGAGTGAGAGCGTACTTGGCAGCGGCCATCCAAATGACCAGTCGCGCCGATTGGTCGGAAAACTTGGCCCAGGCAGAGGAATGGATTGAACTGGCGGCCCGGCGGGGAGCTGAACTGGTGGGCTTGCCGGAGAACTTTGCCTTTCTGGGGGATGAGGCGGAAAAAGTGGCCCAGGCGGCAACCCTGGCTCAGGTGACCGAAAAGTTCCTCAAGACCCAGGCCCAACGGTTCCAAGTAACCCTCATGGGTGGCGGGTTTCCTGTGCCGGCCGGCCCAGACAAGGTGCTAAACCGGGCCTTACTGGTGACGCCCGATGGTCAGGTGGCCGCCAGCTACGACAAAGTGCACTTGTTTGATGTCAACCTGCCCGATGGCAACACCTACCAGGAGTCGGGTACTGTCCTGGCCGGCCGGGCTTACCCCCCGGTGGTCGATGCCGGAGACTTGGGTCACTTGGGCCTTTCGATCTGCTACGACGTGCGCTTCCCTGAACTCTATCGCCACCTGGCTCAGCAAGGGGCTGAGGTGCTGTTTATCCCCGCCGCCTTCACCGCCTTCACGGGCAAGGATCACTGGCAGGTCTTGTTACAAGCCCGCGCCATTGAAAACACGGCCTACGTTCTGGCTCCGGCCCAGGTGGGGAGCCACACCGCGCGCCGCCAAACCCACGGCCACGCGCTGATCGTCGATCCCTGGGGAGTGGTCTTGGCTGATGCGGGGGATCATCCCGGACTGGCGATTGCTGAAATTAACCCCAAGCGCCTAGCCCAGGTACGGCTGCAAATGCCCGCCCTTAGCCATCGGGTTTTCCTCTGACCTCACGGCCGGCCGCCCCGCTGGGTTTTTCAGAAAGGGTGGGGTACACTGACACCCAGCGTGTTCCAGCCTCCTGAATGTCCTCGCTTGTAAACACCCTGCCCACTCTCCTGTTGACCGCCTCCCCTGAGGCCAGCGAAGCCAGTGCCAGCAACGGTTCCGCCATTTTGGTAGCCGTTCTCCTCAGCCTGATGGTGATTTACCTGGCCAGCAAGGTCGGGGGTGAATTGTGCAGTCGGATTAACCTGCCTCCCGTTCTCGGTGAATTGTTGGGGGGTGTGGTCGTGGGCGTTTCAGCCCTCCATCTTTTGGTGTTTCCTGAGTCGGGTCTCGGTGCTGAAAACTCTCTGTTGATGCAGGCTGTGCAAGCCGCCCTCGGCCTGACTCCTGACGCGGTTCAGGAAACCTTTGCCGCCCAGAGTGAGGTGATCTCCGTTCTTGCCGAACTCGGGGTGATCATCCTCCTGTTTGAAATTGGTTTGGAGTCGGATCTCTCGGAACTGATTCGGGTTGGGCCCCAAGCGGCCATTGTGGCGGTCGTTGGCGTCACCGTGCCCTTTGTAGCTGGCACGCTGGGACTCCTAACGCTGTTTCACGTCCCTACTGTTCCGGCGATTTTTGCCGGCGCCGCGCTGACTGCCACCAGTATCGGCATTACCGCAAAAGTCCTTTCAGAAATTCGCCAACTCAGTTCCTCGGAAGGCCAAATCATCATTGGGGCGGCTGTCCTAGATGACGTATTGGGGATCATTATCCTGGCGGTGGTCTCCAGTCTGGCTAAAACCGGCGAGGTGGAGGTGGGTTCGGTGGTCTACCTCATTGGCGGTGCAGGGGTGTTCCTCGTGGGGTCGATTGTGGTGGGACGGTTGGTCAGCCCCCTGTTCATGGGCCTTGTGAAAGGGATGCAAACCCGCGGCAACCTCCTAATCGCTTCCCTGGTGGTGATGCTGGCGCTGGCTTTTGTGGGGGCGGCCATTCAATTGGAGGCGATCCTGGGAGCCTTTACGGCCGGCCTGATTTTGGCGGAAACCGACCGGGCCAAGGAACTTGAGGAGCAGGTGCTGCCCCTGGCGGATTTCCTGGTGCCGATCTTTTTTGTTTGCGTGGGGGCCAAAACCGACCTAAGCGTCCTCAACCCCGCTGTACCGGCCAATCGGGAGGGTCTAGTGATCGCTGGTTTCCTGATCGTCGTGGCCATTCTGGGGAAAGTGACCAGCGGCTTTGCCGTCTGGGGGGGAGCGACAAAAATCAATCAACTGGCTATCGGTGTGGGGATGGTGCCTCGGGGTGAGGTGGGCCTAGTGTTTGCGGCGGCGGGTTCGGACAGTGGGGTGTTGCCCCCTGCCCTGGACGTGGCCATTGTTGTCATGGTGATTATCACGACCTTTGTGGCCCCTCCCCTACTACGCTTGGTATTCCCCAAGGGCGACCCCACGGCCGTGGCGGCGGCGGTTCCCGAACCCCCTGCCCCGTGACCTGATTATTAAGGTGACGTTACCGGGAAACGGTTGGTATAGTGAGGGTACTTTCCGGGGCTGCGCTCCGGCCGGCCTGTAGACACGGGGTGTGAGGTGGCGGGAATGGGTCGTCAGGCATTGACGGTGAGCCTACTGGGGATGGGTTGTGCCCTGACGGTGATGGCACCCGCCCAGGCCGCTCGGCTCCAGAGTTGGTGGTATGACCCCCTGCTCAATCGCCTTGAGTTTGCCACTGAAGGCGGCGTCCAACCTCAGGTGCAGGTCTTGGCTGATCCCCCTCGGATTGTGGTGGATTTACCCAACTCAGCCCTCGGCCGGCCGGCCCAAGCTCGCGCCCTCACCTATGCTCCGGGCGTGCGAGCCATCCGAGCCGGTCAATTTGACATCCAGACCACTCGTTTGGTGGTGGAACTGGACAGCGACCACAGTTTCGACCTGAACCAACTTAATCCCCAGAGCTTGGGCGGTAATCGCTGGCGCTTGCAGTTGGTGCGTCAAGGGGCATCCGGCACCCTGGTCGCCCAGGCTGAACAACCGGTTTCAAGAGATACTCCGGGGAATCCTCCAACCTTGCCGGTGAGCGCCCCCGCTTTTGTAGAAGGGGTGCAACCCACCACCAACGGTCTTTTCTTGGCGCTGCGGGGTCAAGCTCAAGATGTCCAGGTGCACCGTCTGCCAGGACAACGGCGGGTTGAGATTGATCTTGTAGGAACCCGCCTTTCGCCCCAGTACCGTCCCGAGGCCAGCGGCCGGCCGACCCTACCGGGTGTCAATGGCCTCTATTTGGTGCAAGTCCAAACCGAGCCGCCCCTCACCCGCCTCACCCTGGACGTAGACCCCCTAGGGCCAGACTGGCAGGCTGAACCCAGTCAAGTGGGACAGACCATGGGTTTGCTGGTTACCCCCGCCACCCAAGTCGCCGCCGTTCCAGAAGTTGCTCCGCCCCCACCCCGCCGCCCCTCGCTTCTGCCCCTGCCGCGCCGGGAGGGTCTCCCCAACGCTTGGGGCAATCGGCCGGCCGGCCAAGCACCCACCCCAAGTGCTGTGGGGGTAATTGAAGGCATAGATATTGAAGGCGAGCAACTCTACATCAAAGCTAATCAGCCTTTCACCTTCACCCAGACCTGGGATCGGAATGTAGCGGGTGCTCCCCTGCGGATCACGATACCGCGGATGCGCTTAGGAGCAACCGCCCGGGCACCCGAACTCCAGCCCGGTGCTATTCGCCTCACGTGGGAACAGTCCGGCCCTGACACGGTCAGCCTATTGATTTTCCCAGGGCGCACCATGCGTGTTCTGGGGGTCAACCAGCCTGGGCCACAGTTGCTGGCTGTGCAATTGCAGAATACCGACAGCCTGCTGGCCCGCCTGCGTAACAACCGTTGGTCTGGGGCAACCGGTGGCACTCTGGCTACCGATCCCCTTGAACCCGTCCCCAACCCACCCAGCCGGCCACGGCTGCCCGATCGGAGTCGGGGCGTGATCGTCATTGACCCCGGTCACGGCGGCCCGGATCCTGGTGCCATTGGTATTGGCGGGATGCAAGAGAAAGATATTGTCATTGATGTCTCTCGCCAAGTGGCTGCCCTTCTGGAGCAACAGGGCTTGCAGGTTCTCCTCACCCGTCCCTCTGACGCCGACCTTGACCTAGCACCGCGGGTGGCCATTGCCCGCCAAGTGAACGCCCAACTGTTTGTCAGCATCCATGCTAATGCCATCAGCATGAGTCGTCCGGAGGTGAATGGCATTGAGACCTACCACTTCCATCCCGCCAGCGCTAGCTTGGCCCAGGCTATCCACCACAGCCTGATTCAAAGTACGGGAGCGGTTGACCGGGGCGTCCGTACCGCCCGTTTTTACGTGATTCGCAACACCCCTTCTGATATGCCCTCTGTGCTGTTGGAAATTGGTTTCGTCACCGGACGGGAGGATGCAGCCCGCTTAGCCAGTCCGGCCGGCCGGCAAACCATTGCCCGCGCCATTGCCCAGGGCATTCTTCGTTATGTGCAGGTGAACCGATGAGCAGCGGGGGTGCGGTGCAGCGGATTGGTGTATTCGACAGTGGGGTCGGCGGACTCACGGTGCTCCGGGAGGTCTACCGCCAACTGCCCCAGGAATCCGTTCTCTACTTTGGCGATACGGCCCGCCTGCCCTATGGGACGCGCTCGCCGGAGGCCATTCTTCAGTACGTGCGGGAGATTCTCACCTGGATGACCACGCAACGGGTCAAGATGGTGCTGATGGCCTGCAACACCAGTTCCGCCATTGCTCTAGAACAGGTCAGGGCTGAGTTTGGGATGCCCCTACTAGGGGTGATTCTGCCGGGGGCACGGGCAGCGGCTGAACAGGGTTCCCGAATTGGCGTGCTGGCGACCCCTGCTACTGTCCAGAGCCAAGCCTATGGGCAGGCCATCCATGAGGCCCGGCCGGCCGCCCAGGTCTGGCAGATCCCCTGTCCTGAGTTTGTCCCCCTGATCGAGGAAGGCCGCCTAGACGACCCCCAGATCCGCCATGTGGTGCAGGCGCGGATTCGCCCCTTAGTGGCCCAAGAGATTGACACCCTGGTTTACGGCTGCACCCACTATCCTCACCTGGATCCGATCCTGGCCCGACTTCTACCGCCCCACATCCGCCGCATCGATCCGGCCGCCTACCTGGTGCGGGCCGCGGCCCAGGAGTTGGATGTGTTGGGACTCAAAGCCACTCAGCCTGCCCAGCCCACCCGATTCGCGGTCAGTGGTTCCCCAAAAACCTTTGGCCGGCTGGCCCAGCGTTGGTTGGGGTATCAGCCAAGGGTCGAGAAGGTGCACCTTCCCACTGCCCAGCCCACTCCCACCTGGTCGGTCACCCTAGGCCCCACCCTATGACCCTCAAGGCCGGTATTTCCGGGTTGCGCGGGACTAGCCCTGACCTCAGTCCGGAATGTGTCGTGGCCTATGCTCGCGCTTGGGCAGGTCTGCTGCTGGAACAGCAAGCCCGGCCGGCCGTGGCCCTGGGGCGAGATGGGCGGCGCTCCTCGGCGATGGTGGCTGACTTGGTGCGGGGGGCACTCTTGGGATCGGGCTGCCAGGTGTGGGACTTGGAGCTGACCTTGACCCCGACAGTGCAGTACACCCTCAGTCATCGATCCGATCTATGCGGAGGTGTGATGGTCACCGCCAGTCACAACCCACCTCCCTGGAATGGCCTCAAGTTCCTGAATGCCCAGGGTTTCTTTCAGGATCAAGCCGCCTGGGATAGGTTGACCGCAGGATTGGGTTACCCCGCATCCTCCATTGGCCTCGACCAAGTAGCGCCTGTCACCCCTTGGAGTAACGAAGCCTTAGAGGCCCATCGTCAGGGCATTCTCCAGGTTCTACCCCAGGCCGCCATTCGGTCAGCCCGGCTACGGGTGGCGCTCGATGCCTGTAACAGTGGTGCTATTCACTGGCAGCCTTTGCTGGAAAGCTTGGGCTGTGAGGTGATCGCAACGAATACGGAAGTCCACGGCTATTTCGGCCGGCCGCCGGAACCCCTGCCCGCCCATTTGGAAGGCTTAGCCTATCTGGTACGCCAGAGTGGCTGTGACTTGGGCCTCGCCGCCGATCCCGATGGTGACCGCCTCGCGCTGGTGGATGAGCAAGGCCAGCCCGTGAGCGAGGAACATACCGTGGTGCTCTGCGCCCAGAGTTGGCTGCGCCAAACGGCCGGCCCGGTGGTGGTGAATGTGGTCACGACCCACGCCCTGGATGAGGCCATAGACGGAACTCCGGTCTACCGCACCGCCGTAGGGGAGATGAACGTGGTGCAGGGGTTACAAACCCATCAAGGCGTATTCGGGGGCGAAGGGAGTGGTGGCATTATCCTGCCCGCGGTGCATCTGGCACGGGATGGGATGGTGGCGGCCGGCCTAGTCCTCAATTTGCTGGCGGCGACGGGTCAACCCCTTTCAGCGCTGGTGGCGGCCTTACCTCCTTGGGTGAGCGTCAAGGCCAAGCTGACGCCCACGGATGTGGTGGCGGATGATCTGCGGACGCTGTTTCAGACCTGGCGCACCCAGCCGCCCCAACTCACCGTATCCGCCCAGGCCCTGATCCTGGCTAGCCAGGACGGGCTTTTGGCCTTGGAATTGGATAACGATCAGGTGCTGCTGCGGGGCAAATTGCCCAGTGGTCAGCCCTTCAGTGCCACCACAGCGGCCGGCCGACTGCCCCCTGTGCTGGACATCCTGGCCCAATCTGCCCCTACCCTCGACCTCACCGATGGCCTCAAGGCGGCCGGCCGGGGAGCCTGGCTGAGTGTCCGCCCCTCCAACACCGAGCCGATCCTGCGGCTAATGGGGGAATATCGCACCTAGGACTAGGGATAGCCCCTGTCAAAAGCGTGTCCCGGCATCAGGACAGAGTGGACAGGCCATCGACCCCCGCGCCAAGATGGGGGTTATCCCAGCTTTACGATTCAGGGGGGACGGCGCATGTGCGGCATCGTTGGCTACATCGGCACCCAAGTTGCGGTTCCCATCCTGATCGAGGGCCTCAGCCGTCTGGAATATCGGGGCTATGATTCGGCCGGCCTGGCAACAGTTAGTCAGGGGGATCTCCACCTTGTGCGCGCCCCCGGCAAATTGGTCAACCTGCGGGAGAAGCTGGCCAGCCTCGACTCCACCGCGCGCGTCGGCATTGCCCACACCCGCTGGGCCACCCACGGCAAGCCTGAAGAACGCAACGCCCACCCCCATATTGATGGTCATACCAGGGTCGCCGTTGTCCAAAACGGTATTGTGGAAAACCACCGTGTCCTACGGGAACACCTGGAAGCCGCCGGCTGTACCTTCACCTCCGACACCGACACCGAGGTCATTCCCCATCTGATCGCCCAGCACTTGGCCCAGAGTACTCTGCCCCGCTACATGGCTCTCCTGGAAGCGGTGCGGCAAACGGTCAACCAACTCCAAGGAGCCTTCGCCATTGCCGTCGTGGCGGCTGACTACCCTGATGAAATTATCGTGGCTCGCCAACAAGCCCCCCTCGTGGTTGGTTTCGGTCAAGGGGAAGTCTTTTGCGCCTCCGACACCACCGCCCTGCTCAGCCACACCCAGGCTTTTCTCTCTCTGGAAAACGGCGAGATGGCCCGCCTCACACCCCTGGGGGCCGAAGTGTACAGTTTTGCGGGCGAGCGCCTCACCCGTTATCCCCGCACCCTGGATTGGAGTCCAGCGCTGGTGGAAAAGCAGGGATTCCGCCACTTCATGCTCAAGGAAATCTACGAACAGCCGGGGGTGGTACGGGCCTGTCTCGAAAGCCATCTCATCCAGGAACCCACCGACGGATCGCCCCTCTGTCTGGGCACAGTCACCGAGCTATACCCCACCATCGAGCGGATTCAGATTGTCGCCTGTGGTACCTCTTGGCATGCAGGGTTGGTAGGCCGCCACCTGCTGGAACAAGTCGCAGGCATTCCGACCACGGTGCACTACGCCTCCGAGTTTCGCTATAGTCCGCCGCCCCTCCAACCCGGCACCCTCACGATTGGCGTTACCCAGTCGGGAGAAACCGCTGATACCCTAGCTGCCTTAGAGATGGAGGTACATCGCTGCCAAGTTGCCTGGCCCGGCCGGCCGCTGGCTTTCTTGGGCATCACCAATCGCTTGGAAAGCTCCCTGGGCCGACTCCTGCCCCACCTGATCCACACCCAAGCGGGCATCGAGATTGGTGTGGCTGCCACCAAAACCTTCGCCGCCCAACTGGTCGCCTTCTATCTTCTCGCCTTCGACTTGGCCTTCCAGCGGGGCAAGCTCGATCGCAACGCCCTCCAGGATATCCTCAACCACTTGCAGCAGGTTCCTAGTCAAATTGAATGGATCTTGGAAACCCAGGCAGAAGCAATTGAACACCTAGCCCATGAATTCCGGGATGTCCACAATGTTGTCTATCTGGGCCGGGGGATCAACTTCCCGATTGCCCTCGAAGGTGCCCTAAAACTCAAGGAGATCAGCTACATCCACGCCGAGGGCTACCCTGCTGGGGAGATGAAGCATGGCCCCATTGCCCTGCTTGACCCCCAGGTACCCGTGGTGACCCTGGCGCTGCCTGGTTCTGTCTTCGAGAAGGTACTCAGTAATGCCCAGGAAGCCAAAGCACGGGACGCGCGCCTGATTGGTGTCGGGCCGGCCGATGATCCCCACGTTCATGAGGTCTTCCATACCCTCTTACCCGTCCCCACCCTACCCGAACTCCTGTCTCCCCTGGTGGCGGTGGTGCCGCTCCAACTGCTGGCCTACTACATTGCTGCCCATCGGGGACTCGATGTCGATCAACCCCGCAACTTGGCTAAGTCTGTCACCGTGGAATAAACGGTGTAACGTTCGGGCGTGAAAGGTGGGAAACTTAGGCGCTGAAAGTAAAGATTTTGCGGAACCAACCTCCTGGCTGGCACCAATTCGATAGAGTTGAGGGGTAGGAATTTTGAGCCAAATTCGGCTTAGAAGGATTTTCAATGCTTGCAAAACTTCGCTATTGTTTGCTCTCGGCAGCGATTTGGGGTTCGCTGGTCGGATTCCTTGGATCACCTGCCATAGCAGCATCGGAACAGCCTATTCGTCCTGGAGAACAGGAGAAAGCCGAGCGGCTCATTCGTCAATTCTGTAGCTTCTTGCGTAGCCAAAATGCCTTTACTGTTGAGGCGGATATTACCTATGACAATGTTCTGTCTGGGGGACAAAAGGTTCAATATGCTGCTTTTCAGAAGGTCATTCTAGTTCGCCCTGATCGGCTGAGGGTTGAGTATACGGGCGATCAGCGGCGTACCCTTTTCGTCTACGACGGCAAATCTTTCCTTTGGCTGAACACTGCCAAGAACCTCTACCTTGCCCGACCTACAGCCTCCACGGTAGATGCTATGGTTCCCGCCTTATCCGAAGAACTGGGCATCGAACTGCCCCTTTCTAACTTGGTGACTGGAGAACCCTGTCGCAAGGCTTCCGAAAACATCGTTTCAGCCTATTACGTTGGCGAGGGGTTTGTCGGGCGGACACTGGCCGATCATATTCTGGTGATTGGCAAAGATCGCACCTGGCAGCTCTGGCTCAATAAGGAAAAGGAGTTTGAGCCTGTACCCCTAAAGATAGTTATTACCTATTCTGATTTACCCGAAGCACCACAGTACACCGCCGTTTTCTCCAACTGGAACTTTAATCCCCAAATTACCGACAAGGACTTCAGCACTACTCCGCCCGAAGGCGCACTACGCATCGAAGCTCTGCCAACGGTCTCGAAGCCCTGAGAAAGGTCATCAAATCATGAAGCTTGTTAAGGTTATCAACCTAGGTCTTGCCCTCGGCTTCGTCCTGGCTTCGAGTCTGCTATTAGCTGATGATGCCTGGGCACGGCGCGGCGGCGGTGGTGGGGGCGGTGCGCGCGCCGGAGGGGGAGGTGGTGGCTTTAGTGGCGGGGGTGCTCGCAGCGGGGGGAGCCGAGGCTTTAGTGGAAATACCCAGCAGAGTCTTCAAAACCGTGGTAACTTCTCCCCAACTCGCAACTCCCTGCCCTCGACTCGGCCCGGTGCAGGCTCTGGGATAGGAAGTGGTGGCTCCGGCCGGCCGTCCACATTACCTTCGACACGTCCCTCAACCCGACCCGGTACAGGCTCTGGTCTAGGAAGCAGTGGCTCCGGCCGGCCGTCCACATTACCTTCGACACGCCCTTTACCCTCGACTCGACCCGGTGCAGGCTCTGGGATAGGAAGTGGTGGCTCCGGCCGGCCGTCCACATTACCTTCGACACGTCCCTCAACCCGACCCGGAATTGATTCAGGGATTGGGAGCAACCGTCCAGGAACAGGCACAGGTCAGCGACCTTCGACTCGTCCTGGTACTGGAGAAGTCTCAGACAATCGCTGGAATACTAGACCTGGCTTCAGACCCCCTTCTGAGGGAGGTAGCATTGGCAACATTAACCGAGGTGATATCAATCGGGGAAATATCAACACAGGCGACATTAATATCGGAAGTGGCAACAACGTCAACATCAACAGGAACTGGAACAATAACAATAATTGGAACCGCGGTTGGTGGGGCGGTGGCTGGTGGGGCAGCGGCTGGTACACCCCTCCCGGTTGGGGTCTTGTCGGGTTCGCAACGGGCCTTGCAATTGGTACAGCGTTGTCATCTCCACCGCCTTACTACAACACGGTTTTTGTCGGTAGTACAAGGTTTATCTATTCAGATGGTATCTTCCTGCAACCTCAGGGGAATAGCTACATCGTTGTGGTGCCTCCGATTGGTGCAACAGTGAGCTATCTTCCTGAGGGATGTAACCCCATTACACAGGATGGCGATCAATACTTTGATTGCAGTGGCATTATCTATCAGCCTTATTTCCAAGATGGCGAGATTGTCTTTCAAGTGGTCTATGTCAGTCAGGAGTTAATCAGTGAGGGGGCACGAGAGAATCAGTTTTCCTCACATCATCCTTCAGGTTTAGTCCTCGAAAATTCGGAGTTTCCCCCATGAAAGTCATGCACATCAACTTCCATCTTCTGGCAGCACTAGCCCTGAGTCTCACCCTTATCAGTCCCGCAGAGGCGAGGGGCCGAGGTGGTGGTGGTGGCGGCTTTGATCGCGGTGGCGGTGGCTTTGGGGGCCAATCCCAGGTCAACCTTCAGGATCGGGGTAACTTTTCTCCTCCTTCTGGTAATTTCAACCGGGGCAATTTTAACTCCGGGAATGTCAATACTGGGAACGTCAACACGGGTAACGTGAACCGAGGGAATGTCAATACTGGTACTTGGAACAGCGGCAACGTCAATACGGGCAACATGAACAGGGGAAACATCAACACTGGGAATGTCAATACTGGCAATTGGAACAGTGGCAACGTTAATCGAGGCAATGTTAACACCGGTAACATCAATACTGGAAATGTAAACCGGGGGAATGTCAATACTGGCAACATCAATACCGGAAATATCAATGTCGGCAATGATGTCACTGTGAATACCAATAACAACTGGCATGGGGGTGGATGGTATGGGACGGGCTACTCCACACCTCCAGGTTGGGGCGTTGCAACTTTTGGTGCTGGTCTAGCAATTGGTGCCGCTGTTTCATCGCCACCCCCTTACTACAACACCGTGTATGCGGGCAGTACGTCCTACTACTACTCAGATGGGGTCTACATGCAGCCCCAGGGGAGTCAATATATCGTGGTCGCCCCTCCAGTGGGCGCTGTCGTTTCCTACCTGCCCCAAGGCTGTACTGTAGTCGTCCAAAATGGCGTCCAGTATGAAAACTGTAGTGGCGTCATTTACCAGCCATTCATGCAAAATGGCACAACGGTATATCGGGTGGTTTCCACGAATCAGTAGCATAGATTTGTTGATCTCGAAACCACTTGGCTATCCAGCAGGTAACTGATGGGAAGATTTGTGAAAAGAGCCTGGATTCTCCTGAGCACTTACTACGCCTACATGGTGGAATACCGGGCCGAGTTGGTGCTCTGGGTACTGGCAGGTCTTTTCCCCTTCATCCTTATGGGGGTGTGGATGGAAGCTGCCCAGGGAGGACAATTCGGCCTGGATTCTCGGGCTTTTGCCCGCTACTTCCTAGCGGTTTTCCTGGTGCGCCAACTGAATATTGTTTGGGTGATCTGGGAATTTGAAAAGGAGGTGGTTTCGGGTAAGCTCTCGCCCCTGTTGTTACAACCCATCGACCCGGTGTGGCGACACGTGGCGTCTCACTTGGCGGAACGGGTGGCGCGACTGCCCTTTGTCCTGGCTCTCGTGCTGATCTTTTTCTGGCTCTATCCCCAGGCGTTTTGGGTTCCTGACGGGCGCAACCTCCTGATATTGCTGGTGGTAGCTCCCTTAGTTTTTGCCCTGCGCTTCCTAATGCAGTACACCTTGGCGATGGCTGCCTTTTGGACGGAGCGAGCCAGTGCCTTGGAGGAACTCTGGTTTCTGGTGTATCTGTTTTTGTCGGGCTTGGTGGCGCCGCTGTCGGTTTTCCCTGAACCCGTTGTGCAGGTGCTGAACTGGACGCCGTTTCCGTACTTGATCAGTTTTCCCGCTAGCTTGCTGGTGGGACTGCCGGTCGCGGCCGGCCGGGGCATCCTGGTGATCCTGTTCTGGTTAGGGGCCTTTTGGGTGTTGAACCGCTGGTTGTGGCGGCGGGGGCTGCGCCAGTATTCGGGAATGGGTGCTTGAATTCCTGGGCTAGCGGATCTGAGATGGATTGCCCTAGGGATTGTTTTCCCACCAACGCATCGTGCCTTTAGGGGCTGGGGAAAAGGGATTGGAAAGCGATGGGGCGTCATCGTCCGAGGTGTAGGGGCGGTTGCCTGGCCCATCCCCAACTCCGACCAGAAAATCCGCACTGCACCCTTCACTGACCCAGATGCCCCGCGCATCGTAGCCCCACGTTTTTTCATAGGTACAGGGGGCAGTGCCGGTCTGTCGCAGGAGCCTCACCCCATTGCGAGTATCGACGCTACAGCGTTGGAAGTTTTCGGAGTAGGAGCGGCAGGAGACTTGGCGAGGAATATTGGCACTGGCAGGAGAGAGACACACCCCACAACCCAGACTCACCAAGCCCGTTGCGATCAAGGTTTTCCACCATTGACGATCCATAACCGTTACTCGCCTGAAGTGACAGGATTATCAAACCTGATGACGACAACGGCCGGCCGTAGGTTCCTAACTGCGGCACGGGCTAGGCGGCCTCACGGGACTGGCTCCCTAGAATAGAGACAAGAAACCCAGGGGCCTGTGATGATTCCCGTCTACGTGTTTTGTCTGGCGGTGGGCGGTACCCTTGTGGGTCTAGCACTCCTGACCGGCGGCCAAGAACTGGGCTGGGATGACAGCCTAGACAACCTAGATGTAGAGACCGAAACCGACGTAGATACGGCTCAAAGTGTGCCGCTGGGCGTCCCCCTGTTTAGTCTGCGGTTTTGGTCGTTTGGGGGCTGTTTTTTTGGCCTCACGGGTTTATTGCTCAGTTGGACCCGGCCGGCCTGGCCCTGGCTCTTGGTGTTTGGGCTGGCCCTAGCCATTGGTATAGGGGTGGGCAGCGCTGCGGTGTGGAGCCTGGGTCTGTTGCGCCGCCGCCAAGCCAATAGCTTAGTCAGTGCGGATGACCTGCTGGGGTTGCTGGGCACCGTTGAACTCAGCTTTGACAATCAAACCCGCGGCCGTGTCCGTCTGCCCGTCAAAGGCAGTTGGATCGAATGGACAGCCCTCACGGATGAGGCCCATCCCCTAACTCAAGGCGAAGAAATTTTGGTGGTGGGGGTAGAGGGGGCTGTGGTGCGGGTGTCCCGTTCTGGTGAAGTGGATGATGGAGCGACGGGTTCGGGAGCCGCTGCCGGGGCCGGCCGGCCGTAGCTGATGACGCTCAACTGGCGAATCGTCTCCCGATGGCTACGCCCCTTAACCCGCAGGGTGTAGTACATCATGATGAATTGGTCAAAGCGGGCGGGCGCGGGGCCGGACGGAGCCACCAGATTGAGGCCCTCCAGCATGTCCAGCATGTCCGCCTGAATCTTTTGATCTTGAAGGCGCTTCCACATTGCCATAGTTAGGCTGCCAATTTGCTCCCGACTCCCTGCATAGACCGTGGAAACTTCATCTAAGGCACTGCGAAACCGGGCGACGGCTGCGGGCGAACGGGGCACAGCCGTTGCACTACCCCCCGCATTCAGCACCGCCATCCGATACTCCAGGGACGTGCTGGAACCCGACGGAGGTTGGCTGCTATTGGGATCACTGGGCTTCAGTTGTTGCGCTTGGACAACGGGAGTAAGAGTCAGTCCAAGGGCTATCACTAAGGCAGGAAATTGGGGACGAATCATATCAACGCACTCCTCACCGGCACTTGCCCCCAGTGTAACGGCTACCCTACACCGCCAGTGTTGCTGCAGACAACCTTCGCCTCAGTGGCTCGTAATAGCCGCTCTGCCTGCCAAGCACCCCACTCCTCGCCGCGTAGGGGTTCCGCCAACACAGAAGCCGCGGCACTGGCCAGTAGGATTGCCGGGAGGAGGGCTGCATCTCCCTGAAGCGTAAACACAAATACGCCGCAGAACAAAGGTGTTCCATTGGCCGCCCCGAACAGCGCGGCCGCTGCCACCGCCGCCAACTGGGCCAAGTCATTGGCCTGCAAGTCGGGGAAGTAGGTCTGTAGGGGACTGGTCAAAAGCGCTCCCAACGTCATGGTGTCATGCATCAGACCTCCAGGCGCACCCGCCGCAATGCTCAGGACAGAGGAGAGGAATCGCCAGGGAATGGCTGTCCAAGGGCCGCCCGAGTGCCCCTTGAGCGTTGCCCCCAGGCTGAGTCCGCCGTCATTGAGGCTGACACCCCCACTCGCCAGAGCAACCAAGGTGAGCACTAGGGCCACACCTAGGGCAGTAACCAGTCGGTGCTGCTTGAGAAAACCCTGAAGTTGCGCGACCACGCTGATCAAAACCCGCACGAATCCAGCGCCGATGGGCACAGCGATGAGGGTGAGCAGCAAGGCATATCCCCAGAGGCTTGGCGGCAGTGGCCCAAGGACGAGTCCGGTTTGGCGCGCGGGTTGTCCCAGGGGACTACTGACCAAGGTGCCTACCCCGGCTATGACCAGGGTTGGTAGTACAAGGGATCGGCCCTGGTTCTTGCTGAGTTCCTCTAGACCGTAGGCTAGGCCCAACAGCGGTGAGCGGAAGGCCGCCCCAAGACCTGCTCCTGCACCGATGGTGACTGTCAAAGGCACGGAAAAACGCTGGAGGAGGGGGACACGACTGCGTAGGGCGAGCAGGACACTCGCACCCAGGGAGGCAGAGGGAGACTCGGTGCCGACCGCCATCCCCCCCAGGTGGGTCAGGAACAGGAGCAGCAAGCGTCGCAGTTGCCCGGTGAGGCTCAGGGTTGGGGTGAGACGATCCTGGGCGTCGGCTTCACACTGTTGCAGGGCCAGCGCGCCACTGGTACCTCCTCCCCGGCCGGCCGCCAGGGATCCCCAAGCTAGCCACACCATCGCCAAGGTACAGCCAAACACCAAGGCCACAGCCAACGGTGTAATCGCCGTCGCCTCACCCAGTCCATCGAGGGGCCAGAACCGGCGTTGCAGACGGAACCCCAATTCAGAAATCCACTGGTAGGGTATCTGAACCAACCCCATTGCAACCCCCAGCCCTAGGAGGACGAGCAGTTGGTTGATGAAGGGACTCACACTATCTCCCTGATTTGACCAGAGCCGTCAACCCTGCTCATGCGTCATGAAGCCTCACGGAATCACACCCTAGGTCACTGGAACCCAAGCTGGCCTCAGTGTAGCGGTCGGCGCCTCGCTCAGTGGTCGCCAAAATCCCCGTAAAACAGCAGCCGACCATAGCCAATGAATTGGCCCAGACTGCGGGCACCGGCGGGGTAGACTGTCACGCCGAACAGGTAGGTGGCCGCTGTGCTCGGATTTTGACGGGGTTCCAAGGCGAGGGTGAGACGGTTACCGGGGGGAATTGGCGGATTGAAGGTGGCGATCAGATCTCCGGTTTGGGAATCGTAGGTGGCGGTGACGGGCACCCCTTGGCGCGGCCGGCCGGCCAGGTAGGCGGTGGTGGCTTCGGGCACGAGGACGATTTGCTCCGGCCCTGAGTCTTGACTGATTCTGACTTGGCCCAAGGGTTCTCCAGCATCCGGTCGGATATCGAACTCAAAACTGTAGGTACTGACTGGGAAGCGGATGGTGATGTGGGAGGCGCTGGCCCCTAGCAGGAGAGGAGGTCGGTTGAAGGCCACGGTGCCATCTCCGAGGGTGACACTGCCCAAGGGTGGGGCCATTGCCAAGAGGACTCCCCCCGTGCCCAATAGTCCCAGGGTCAACAACGGCCTAATCATGGGGTACCTCCGAGGATGAAGGGATCTGAGACCCTGCGGCCGGCCGTTCGTAATCCCCGGACTGGCCTCCCTGTTTGCGCTGGAGGTAGACCTGCTCAATCACCAGGCTACGATCCAGGGCCTTGGCCATGTCGTAGAGGGTGAGGGCCGCCACCGTCACCGCGGTGAGGGCTTCCATCTCCACCCCCGTTTCGGCGCGAGTCCGGGTTGTCGCTTGGAGCCGATAGCCGGGCAGCGCTGGGTCAGGCTCGCAAGTCACCTCCACATGGTGCAAGGGCAGGGGGTGGCAAAGGGGAATCAGGCTGGCGGTCTGTTTGGCTGCCATAATCCCTGCCAACCGCGCCGTCCCCAGCACATCGCCCTTGGGAGCATTGCCGGTCTGAATGGCTACGAGGGTTTCAGCCGCCATCCGAATCTGGGCTACGGCAGTCGCTTGGCGCAGAGTCTGGGCCTTGGCAGAGACATCAACCATCTGAGCCTGGCCCAAGGCATCCAGATGGGTTAAGGACTGGGACATTGCGGCACTTCGGCGCTACCTGCTAGCATAAATTTTCGGACAGGGGCTTGTAGCTCAGTGGACTAGAGCACGTGGCTACGGACCACGGTGTCGGGGGTTCGAATCCCTCCTAGCCCGTCGGCGTTACGACAGTTAAATCCTATGCTTCCCGGACTCCTGCTAGCCAGTCTACTGATAGTGGGGCCGGGGCTTCCCATCCTGAGTGTTCAGGTACTCCCTACCGCGCCCCTGACTCTGTCGGAACTCCTGCGCCAGGGCCGGCAGTTGGTGGCTCAGCAGCAGTTTGCCGCGGCCCTAGAGGTGTATCAAGAAGCCGCCCGCCTCCAGCCCCAGGACAGTAGCATCTTCTCTGCGATTGGCTATCTCCAGGCCCAACTGAACAACCGGCCGGCCGCCCTGGAGGCCTACCGCCGTGCCATTCAACTCAATCCCCGCAATCCCGACTTCCACAATGCCCTGGGATCGCTTCTGGGCAGTGAGGGCCGCTACGCCGATGCGGCCGCCGCCTATCGCCAGAGCCTGCGGCTGCAACCCCGCCAGACAACGGCGGTGCTGGGCCTAGCCACCGTCCAAGCTCGCCAAGGGTTGTTCACCCCTGCCACCACCACCCTGCAACAGGCCCTCCGCAGCCAACCCCGTAACCGGGAACTTCAGGAAGCCCTGGCCCGCTTGTGGATTCAGGCCGGCCGGCCGGGGGAAGCCCTGACCCTACTCACGCAACTGACGCGGGAGACCCCCACCAACGCCACCCTGCGCCGCTTGATAGGGATAGCTTGGGCTGCCCAGGGCAACTTACCTCAAGCCCAAGCCGCCCTCAATGAGGCGATTCGCCTCGCTCCCCAGGACGGGGAAGCCTGGATGCAGTTGGGGCAAATCTTAGAAGCCAGTGGCGACCTAGAGGGCGCGATCAACGCCTACGGTAGTACCGCCCGCCTGTCCCCGGAGCAGACGGTGCGGGCCTACAGTGCCATCGGCCGCTTGGCACGGGCGCGGGGGGATTGGCCAGCAGCCATCACGGCCTATCAGGAGGTGGTACAAGCAGAACCCAACGGCCCGGACGCGCGATTCTTCCTGGGAGAGGCCCTGGGAAAAGTCAACCGTGTGCCCGAGGCCCTGCCTGAACTGGAAGCCGCTCGCCAGTTGTATGCGCAGCAGGGGGATACTGCTGGCATGGCTCGTGCCGACGCCCTTTTGCAGCAACTGAAGCCCCTCGCCCCTAAACGTGCTAAGCCACGTCGTTGAGTCTTAAACCCGAAAACTCCGTAACGGCCGGCCTTCATCGGCATCGCACCGCTCGCCCGTACTCCAAAACAGCCCAGCTAGTGTTCACCGAACACGTCGACGGGGACAGGGAAGTGTTAAAAGTTACTTAAACACCGGTCAGTGGTAAACCTTCAGGAGGAAGTCTATGGCCCTCGTCCCCATGCGGCTGATGCTGGATCACGCTGCCGAGCATGACTACGGCATTCCCGCCTTCAACGTCAACAACATGGAGCAGATCCAGGCAATCATGCAGGCTGCTCACGAGACCGACAGCCCAGTGATTCTGCAAGCCTCTCGGGGTGCCCGCAAGTATGCCGGCGAGAACTTCCTGCGCCACCTGATTCTGGCGGCTGTGGAGACTTACCCCCACATCCCCATTGCCATGCACCAAGATCATGGCAACAGCCCAGCCACCTGCTACTCTGCCATCCGCAACGGTTTTACCAGCGTGATGATGGATGGCTCTCTGGAGGCCGATGCCAAAACCCCCGCTAGCTATGAGTACAACGTCGCGGTTACGGCAGAAGTTGTCAAGGTGGCCCACAGCATTGGGGTCAGCGTGGAGGGAGAACTGGGTTGCCTAGGTTCCCTGGAAACCGGCCAGGGGGAAGCTGAAGATGGCCATGGCGCTGAGGGCGTGCTTTCCCACGATCAACTGCTGACTGATCCTGACCAAGCCGTGGACTTTGTAGAGCGCACCGACTTGGACGCTTTGGCCGTTGCCATTGGCACCAGCCACGGAGCCTACAAGTTCAGCCGCAAACCTGAAGGGGAAGTGCTGCGGATGGATCGGATCGAGGAACTCCACCGTCGCCTGCCCAACACGCATATCGTCATGCACGGTTCCTCCTCGGTGCCCAAGGATCTGATCGACCTGATCAATGCCTATGGCGGCACCATCCCGGAAACCTACGGTGTGCCCGTGGAAGAAATCCAGCGGGGCATCAAAAACGGTGTCCGCAAGGTCAATATCGACACGGACAACCGCCTGGCAATCACTGCCGCCGTGCGTGAAGCCCTAGCCAAAGTACCCAAGGAATTTGACCCCCGCCACTTCCTGAAGCCTTCGATCAAGTACATGCAGAAGGTCTGCGCTGACCGCTACATGCAGTTCAGTACCGCCGGCAATGCCAGCAAGATCAAGCAACTGAGCATTGATGAATATGCTGTCAAATATGCCAAGGGCGAACTGAAGGCTGTGACCCGCACCTCCATCGCTGTGTAACAACCGCCACTCTTGAATTTCAAGACCGAAATCCTTGCCCCCCATTCGGGGGGTTTTTGTTAGTCACCAATCTGGATTGCTCGTCAATATAGCCGATTTAAATTACCATGCAGTGCTATCTACAACGATGGGCTAAGCTTGACGACGTGTCTATTGAGGAGTAGCCTTCCATGCCCT
>JACYLR010000089.1 GCA_015272465.1 Gloeomargaritaceae cyanobacterium C42_A2020_066 | reverse complement strand
CTAACAGCTCTTGATCATCTAATAGTCATTTCACTACATCTTTATTACTACCCAACTTTGGTGCTCCGGCGGCGCTTACCTTGGGCGTTACGTGTCAGAGGATCCGCTGATCTGCGCTCTATCTTCAATACACTTAAACGGCACACATTGGGTAAAATTGTTGGGTGAAGCCATTCCGCTGGGGATCCGAGAAGAATGCTGAGCTCTTGGCTGAGCGCGGCGTGTCGTTCGAGCATGTAGTGGTTGCGGTCACCGGCTCTTGTCTCCTGGATGTAATCGGTCATCCGAACCCGAAAAAGTATCCGAACCAGAAGATTATGATTGTCACGTGGGATAACTACGTCTTCTTGGTACCTTTCGTGGAGCAGGCTGACCACTATTTCTTGAAGACGGTCATACCCAGCCGGAAGGCAACCCGAGACTACTTGAAGCAAGGTGACGCCGATGGCGAAGATTGATCCCTACGAGCAAGAGGTGCTGGCGGCCTATGAATCGGGCGCGCTGAAGTCCGTGGCTGGTAAGGCCGAGTTGGCTAGGCTCAAGGCTGCTGCACGTGCTACCGCCACCAAGAACAAGCGCGTCAACATCCGGCTGTCGTCCGGGGATCTCCAAGATATCCAGGCCAAAGCTCTCCAAGAAGGCATGCCCTATCAAACGCTCATCGCGAGCATCTTGCACAAGTACGTCACCGGCCAGCTTGAAGAGCGCCCCTCATCAGGCGCAGGAAGGACGGGTACTCAGCGGTCGCCCAAGGGCAGAGCGTCGAAGACTGACACCTAACCGCATGTGCATAAATCCAACCTGCCGGATTCAACAGTGTTAGGTATCAACAATCCTCTACTCAGCTAAACCCACAGAAGTAGACATAGAATTCTGAGTGGGTAGCAGTAAATCCTCAAGCTGATCCACCAAAGCAGGTAGGTCGGTGGTCACAATGTCTCAGATCATATCCAGGTTCACAGCAAAATAGGCGTGGCTCAACCTATCGCGCGTTCCCGTCATTTGTCTCCAGGGAATGTGCGGAGTCTGTGCTTTGAGTTCTGAGGACACATTCTTAGCAGCTTCGCCAAGAATCTCAATCAACCGGACTACAGCAAGGGCGAGCAGTTCATCGTTTTCCAGATCAGTACGGCTGCGTTCTTTGGTAAACACAAGAGCCTTCCGGGTTGCATCAAGCATATGACGGACACGTATCTCATCGCAGTTACCCATAGTAAACTTCAGCTTCTGCCAATACTTGATCCCGAAAGTATTGACTCAGATCTTTGGGGTATTTAGGTCAACACTGCGCTTAAATAGCTCTGTAAGTTTGTCTTGAACATCAATAAATACAAAGCCCGGCGTATGGCCAGACTCAAACTCGACTAACACATCAATATCGCTGTCTGGCTGAAAGTCATCCCGCAGCACAGAGCCGAAGAGGGCCAGCCTACGAATGTGATAGCGCTGACACAGTTCGGCAATCTGATCCGAAGGGACTGGAATCTTTGCCTGCTTGACCTGTGCAGTCATGGTCTTTCCCCAGATAGACAGGGCACCTCGATAACTTGGGCAGCTACCCTATTCGCTCAGGATCGCCCGTACCCGATCAAAACATATTGAGATGCTGTGATCCACCGCAAGCCCTTCCCCACACGAGGGTTGTATTTGGCATAGTGGCCTGCATTGTCACTTCCCTTCACGAACACAGATGTTGCGCTCCACTCAGGTGGCACAGTCGCGGGGTCTAGGAATCACGCACCACCCGGATATCGATCTCCCTATCCACATAGGAATCACGCACCACCCGGATATCGATCTCCCTATCCACATAGGCCCATTCCTCAGAGGCCCGCATCTCAGCCAACATCTCGTCAAAGGCTGACTCGTACTCAGGGGCATACTCAAACCAGGTGAGGAAATCAAAGGGTTCCTGCTCCGAGAGATCCCGGCAGTGATGCAGTTGACGAGCAACCGGCGGCAAATGCTTCAACCCCACCTGAATGTGATGGGACTGCTCCTCGAATATGGCGCGCCGTTCATCCTGGGTGAGCATCCACCAGGCCGCAGTTTTTCGGATCGGAATCAACGCCGCGCAAGTGGATGCCGGCCGGCCGAGGCCCTGTTGCGCCCCCGTTAACTGCCCCCGTTCCTGACGATTGACATAGCGCTCGTTACTGCGGATGCCGCGCAGCACCCAAGCCACCGGATCAGGGCTAGAGTCTGGGGTTCCAGTCACCATGGCCAGCCGGCCGGCCGGCGGCAGCGGTTCCCCCACCAGACAGGTCATTTGCGCGATCCGCCAAGAACCCCAGCTACCCGCCAGGAATGAAAATAAACGACTTGCCATAGCCACTGTCTGTAGTTCAAAGGCCGGCCGCAAGCTAACACGGGCCTGGGTGGGTGTCCATGACCGGGATCAAGCCCGTTCCAACGGCCTGTAACCCCATGGGCAAAGGTATCCTGCCCCCAGCCTGTCCCCGCTGCAATCCTGCGGGAAATCTCCTCCGTAGGTTCGCAGTAGTCACCCTCTAGGGAATCCGCTAGATTGGCGATGGAACTCGTCCCTGCGCCGCCCCGGTGACGGCCTGCTGATTTGGGAATGTGTGATGAGCGTCCTCCTCGCCTCGGCATCGACCACCCATCCCAACGGCTCGCCCCTCCTGCTTGCGGTTGACTCCCCCCCCGCGGCCCAACCCTCACCATCGCTGCCAGCCCAATGGTTTTGGGGCTTACTGGCCATCGGCTTTGTCCTGGCAGGATGGTTAGCCTACCGGGTTGTGGCCCGTGCCCTCAGTGCTCGGCCGGTCGCGCCTGCCCCCCCGCCTCGCGCCGCTGCTCAAACCCCAACGGTCAGTCCGCCGACCACAATTCCTTTACCGGCACCCCCCTCGCCTCCTGCCCGGCCGGCCGGTTCCGCACCCGTATCGTCTCTGGGCAAAGCAGATATTCACCGGCAGCGGGCCAATCAGCGCCTGAAAAAGGGGGATTACCAGGACGCCATTCAAGACCTTGATCAGGCCCTCGCCCTCGCCCCTGACCAGGGGGTGCTCTACTTTGAGCGGGGGCTGGCCTACCGTCGCCTCCACGACTACAGCCGGGCCATTGAAGACCTGACCCAAGCCATTCGGTTGGCCCCTGACCTGGCTGAGGCTTACTACAATCGCGGCCTCATCCGGTTCAAGGTCAAGGACTATCGGCGGGCGGTGGACGACTTCAGTTATGCGCTCCAACTCAAACCTGAGTTTGCGGAAGCCTATTTCAACCGCAACCTGGCCCGGCGCAAATTGGGCAACTACGAGGGTGCGCTTGCGGATTACCAGGCTGCCCTCAAACTCAACCCCAACTATGCCTATATCCACAAGGAAGTGACCAGTCGGGCGGAAGTCACGGCGGATGATTTCTACGAGCGCGGGCTGGTCAAGGCCGAAAAGGGCAACTACGCCGCAGCCTTGGAAGAGTTTGACCAGGCCCTGCGGATGAACCCCGAGCTGGCTATGG
>JACYLR010000015.1 GCA_015272465.1 Gloeomargaritaceae cyanobacterium C42_A2020_066 | reverse complement strand
AATGCATCTCTAGACTCGGCCTAAAGAAGCTTTCACTACTTATTTACTACTACCTTAAGTCGCCGCTGCTCGATTGTCCATTGGAGCTACGATCTGCTGCCGGAGACGCTTGTTGCGTAAAATGTGAAGTTTTATTGCTGGATTCAACATTTCTGGGACACCCAGGCCTCGCGGCGGAGCTTTACATCCCGGTTGATCTATACCTCCATTGGGTGCGGTACGGGAGTCCTTTGTTTGATTTTCTTAGGGCCACGGGAGTGGTTACTTCCTGTAGTCCTCGCGCTCACAGCCCTTGTATGTACCCACGGTCTTCAAATTCATGGCAACTGGAAAATTGCCCCAATGACTACGGCACTGGTGGTGACCCCAGCCTTGGTGAACTCTGCCAGTGCGGTGGGCCTAGAGGCGGCCGGCCGGCGGGCTTCGGAGGTGTTTCTCGGTAGCCTGATGGCCCTCCTGATGGCTCATCTTTTCTCCCAACCTGTCGGGCGGCGCTAGGCTGGAAGAAAGTCATCGACATAACCCGCTTGGGGAAACGGCCCGATAGTTAAAGATGAACGCTTACGCCATACCTCCATCCGCCGCCACTTATCAATACCCACGGTGGTCGGCTAATTCATAGGGATGCCTTTCTATGCCATAAGACAAGGGCATTTTGCTGCCATTTGAGATGCCCCCCATGCTTCAGTTTCGACTGTCAATAGAACCTGTGGGACTGGACTAAACCCTGGTTGAGTTTGCCGCTGCGAAACCCCTCCAAGTCCAGAGTTACAGTCGTAAATCCAAAACTTCGAAATACAGCAACCAGGGCCGGCAGGTCAGTCTGGGCCACAAATTCCGCTAGCCGGCCGGCCGGCAATTCAATGCGTGCCGTATCCCCAATCGAGCGTACCCGCAGGGGCTGCCAGCCTAAGTTGCGCAGATAAACCTCAGCGCGCCCTACCCGGTGCAGTTTGTCCACCGTGATTGCCTCCCCATAGGGAAACCGGGAACTGAGGCAGGGCTGGGCCGGCCGATCCCACCAGGGAAGTCCCAAGTACCGGGAGAGTTTGCGCACCTCCAGCTTGCTTAGCCCCAGTTCCGCTAGAGGGGATTGCGCGCCCCGTTCCCGCCCCGCCTGAATCCCAGGCCGGTAATCTCGTAAATCATCAGCATTCACCCCATCCACCACATGGGCAAAACCCCGGGCTTGGGCTAGGGGCTTCAGGGTATCGTGGAGTTCCTGCTTGCAAAAATAGCAGCGGTTGATGGGATTACTGGCGTAGTCCGGATTCTCCAGTTCGTGGGTGTAGACCAGTTCATGGCGAATACCGATCCACTCGGCTTGGGCTTGAGCCACATCCAGATCTTCCGGCAACAGGGAAGGAGAAACCGCCGTCACCGCCAGGGCTTGCTCCCCTAGGGCTTGGTAAGCTAGCCAGGCAACCAGGGCACTGTCTACGCCCCCGGAATAGGCCACCAGAACCCGCGCCTGCCTCTGAAAAAAGGCATGGAGTGCTGCCCGTTTCTGCTCAAGCGACTCATGCATTGCCATTAGTCCAGCTTCCATGGGCGTTGACCGTTTACACGGATACGATTTTCCTGGTGGTCTTCCGGTACAAGAGGGAGAATAAACTTAGCGCCTCAACCCACCTGACCTATGTTGGTCATCCTGCTGGAAGACCGGGTGGTCAAACCCGCCTCCATCTGCACGGGCTGTCCCTTGGCCAATCAACAGGGCGAACCCCGGTGGCAGGGTGAGCAATTGCGGTGTGGCCGGCCGGCCCCCCAGGCTTCCGAAGTCCTACCCGCCACCTTTGAGTGTGCCATGGGCTTTCGAGTGGTGCGGGTTTCCTAGGTGACCCTGCTGATGGCAGGAGCTTAGAGGGTCAAGGATTGGGGGTCGGTTTCAATCAGCTTGGCCAAGTCTTGGAGGAAGGCGGCTGCATGGGTGCCATAGATGATCCGGTGATCAGCCGTCAGGTTCACCTGCATCTGATGCCGCATCCCAAAGAAACCTTCTGGGGTGACCACCACCTGGGGACGGGCAGCCCCCACCGCCAGAATCGCTCCTTGCCCCGGTGGCAGAATGGCATCGAACCGATCTACCCCAAACATACCCAAGTTGGACAGGGTGAAGGTGCCGGTGGTGTACTCCGCTGGCTGAAGCTGTTTGGCCCTAGCCCGCTTCACCAAGTCCTGCCAGGTGCGGGACAAACTGTAGATATCCATCTGATCCGCTTGGGCTAGGACGGGCGTAATCAGGCCACCGTCCTCCATGGCTACGGCCCCCGCCACGTTAATTGCCCCGTGGTAAACCACCCCCTGATCGCTATAGCTGGCGTTGACAATGGGGTGCTTCTTCAGGGTCAGGGCCACGGCCTTGGCCAACAGGGCTGTCATGGTGACGCCCTTGGGTTTCAGTTGGCGGTAGAGGGCGTCTAGGGCGTCGGTGGTGATCGTGTAGCCCACCCGGAACACCGGGGCCGTCATGGCTGCCACCATGTTACGGACTACGGCCTGTTGCAGGGTGTTGAAGGGTTCGATCCGATCCCCCGCCAGGGTCACGGGGGGCGCTGTGGTGGGCACCGTTGTCACCACGGGTGCAGCCACCGTAGCGGCGGACAGCGGCGTGGGTGCTGGGGCTGGTGTTACCGGGACAGGCACCGGCCGGCCGGCCGCCTGCAACACATCCTCGGCCACAATCCGCCCGTGGGGACCACTGCCCGTCAGGCTTTTCAGATCAACACTCAACTCGCGGGCCAGTTTCTTGGCGCGGGGCGAGGCCACAATCCGCCCGTTCTCCCGGGCGCTGGCGGTGGCAGCAACAGGCGCGAGTTCGGGTTGAGCGGGGGCAGGGGCTGCGGCTGGAGCCGGCCGGCCGCCCCGTTGCTTTGCATCAGCCACTTCAGCTTCCGTTTCGGCAATCAGGCCCAGGGCCGACCCAACCGGTGCCACACCACCCGCATCCACCAAAATCACCGCCAGGTAGCCCTCGTAAAAGGACTCCACATCCATATCCGCCTTATCCGATTCCACCACCAAGACCGTATCCCCCTTATTCACCCAATCGCCGGGGGATTTCGTCCAGGAGACAATCTTGCCCTCGGTCATCGTTGAACTGAGGGCGGGCATGAAAACTTCGTGGATCATGGCGAGCGAGAGAGGACGGGCCAGAAGCGTCTTTGATTTTACCAGGCCCGGCCGGCCGCAGGGCATATGGCAGGATAGTAGGGCTGGTGAGGTCTGCCCATGGGTGCCGCCGTTTGCCTCCAAGATGTCTACAAGGTTTACAACCGGATTCCCGTCGTTAATCGCCTCTCGTTAACCATCCAACAAGGTGAGATTTTTGGTCTCCTTGGCCCCAACGGCGCGGGCAAGTCCACCACCATTCGGATGCTGACCACCCTCACCCGGCCCAGCGATGGCCAAATCTGGGTCGCCGGCCAGAATGTGGTGAAACATCCCCAAGCGGTGCGCGCCCGGATCGGCGTCGTTCTCCAGGCGGTGAGTGTGGACAACGACCTGACCGTGTGGGAAAACATGGAACTCCACGGTCGCCTGCATCACATACCCGATCCCCAGCGGCAGCAGCGCATTGATCAATGGCTCGCCTACGTCGAACTGGGCAGTCGCCGCCACGAGTTTGTCAGAACCTTATCGGGTGGCATGAAGCGGCGGCTGCAAATTGCCCGTGCCCTGCTCCACGAACCGCAGATTCTCTTTTTGGACGAGCCAACCGTGGGCCTGGATCCCCAAACCCGCCGCCGCCTCTGGGAAATTATTCGTCAACTTAACCGGGAAGGGATGACCATCCTGCTCACCAGCCACTACATGGAGGAGGTGCAGTCCCTCTGCCAGCGGGTGGGGATTATGGATACGGGCAAGTTAATTGAAGAGGGCACCCCCGAAGAACTGCGCCAGCGCCACGGGGAGGGTCTCGCAGTTCACCAGGAGGGCGACCGCTGGGAATCTAAGTTTTTCCCGACCCTTGAGGCGGCTGCGGCTTTCCTGGACGGCCTCACCGACCGCACAGGGTGGATGGTACGCCCCTCTAACCTGGAGGACATTTTTGTCCATCTGACGGGCCATCAACTGGACTAGCCCTAGTCAGGCGTAGGCCAAGACCCAGGTTGACATCACTCCCCTGTAACGAAGGGGCTACTCAGACAGAACCTGGCGGCTAGGGGGAATTGTCCTGGATCAAGAAAGTTTGCTCCAGGCTTGACGCTCTGGGTATAATAAGACTCTGTGTTTACTTGACCGGCCCCTGAGAGAACCTTCATGTCGCGTTACCGTGGACCCCGATTGCGTGTCGTGCGGCGCTTGGGCGAATTGCCTGGGCTGACCCGCAAATCTGCCAAGCGTTCCTACGCCCCTGGGCAGCATGGGGAAAAACCCCGTAAGCGTTCTGAATATGCCATCCGTCTGGAAGAGAAGCAAAAGCTGCGTTTCAACTACGGGGTGTCGGAGCGGCAACTGCTGCGCTACGTGCGGCGAGCGCGCCGAGTAAAAGGCTCTACCGGGCAGGTTTTACTCCAACTGCTGGAGATGCGGTTGGATAACACCGTATTCCGCCTGGGTATGGCCCCAACGATTCCGTCGGCTCGGCAATTGGTGGGTCATGGCCACATTCAAGTCAATGGCCGTACGGTGTATACGCCTAGCTACGAGTGCCGACCAGGAGATGTGGTGACGGTGCGGGATCGGGCTAATTCCAAGGCCCTGGTGGAGAATAATCTCCAATTCCCAGGGTTGGCCAATCTTCCCAGTCACTTAGAGTTTGACAAGAACAAGCTGGAAGGCAAGGTGAATGGCCTTGTGGAGCGAGAATGGGTCGCCCTTCAGATTAATGAACTGCTGATTGTGGAGTTCTACTCTCGCAAGGGCTAGTCCTAATCTGGGATGCAAAAGCCCGTTGACGCCACCCCTAAACCCTCATCGGCCGGCCGGTGGGGGTTTTGCTTCGGGATCGGTTTGCTAGAACCATGACCCTGCCCACCTCCTGGGACTACCGGCCGGCCGTGGCCCATCTCCGCCATAGTGCCCCCTGCTGGGCCGCGCTGATCGAACGGATCGGCCCCTGTACCCTGGCCGAGGACTTACAGACCGGTGACCTGCTCGCCTGTCTGACGGAGGCCATCCTCTCTCAACAACTCTCCAGCAAGGCAGCAGCCACAATCCATGCGCGGCTCCTGGCCCACTACGGCGGCCGGCCGCTCACCGCCCAAGCAATCTTCCACACACCCGATGAAGTCCTGAGAGCCGTGGGCCTCTCTCGTCCCAAGGTTGGCTATCTAAAAGACCTGGCTCAGCGGGTCGAGCAGGGCCTGCCCAGCCTCGAGAGCCTAGCCACCTGGGAAGATGAGCGCATCATCCAGACCCTGACGGCGATCCGGGGCGTCGGCCGGTGGACGGTGGAGATGCTGCTGATTTTTCGGCTGCATCGACCTGATGTTTGGCCGGTGGATGACCTGGGCCTACGCACAGCCCTGCAACGGTTACTGGCGCTCCCTGAACGTCCTAGCCCTTGCCAAGCCCAAGACCTCGGCCGGCCGTGGCAGCCCTACCGCACCCTAGCGGCCTGGTATCTTTGGCGGAGTTTAGATTTGCCTACCTAAATCAACTTCCGAGGTATATGAGAGGTGCTGATCAAGCCAAAAATGCCTCATTTCCTTTTAAAATGGCTATATCTAAAGCGCTGTCTCTGGAGGGCAAAATTACGGGCAATTTGGTCGGGTTGCTCAACCCAGGGAGTTACATCAAGGATTTCCAAGGAAACCAGGTTGCCAACCGTATCGTAGTCCAGAATAACCCCTGGCATTTCTTCATCACTTTCTGCCACTGGCTTCCTTGCCAAGATAATCGTGAGGGTATCTGTTTGGGGATCATAAGTCACACGCCCACTGTGCAATAGACTTCGCTGGGTGGCCTTACTCACCTGCACAGAAACCAGGTTCTCGTCCTTGTCATAATTCAGCATGACTTCTGGTTTCTTGGCGATACTTTTAGCCACAGCCGTCTTGGCCAGGACAAGGGTGTAGGTACCAAATGCACGTCTGATAGTATCTCTTTTGAGAGTTCCCTTCATGGATCGACCCTCCAGTACTTTTTGACCTTGCTCGTCAGGTAGACTGTCACCACCTCTGGGGGTGTACGATCAACGTCCACGAAAACGCGCAGTAGATAGGTTCTTGGTGGTTCATCCTTCTCAAAGCGAGACTGATAAATCTCGCGACCCTCGCGGTCAAGTTCTGTTTGCTCGGGAGCGGCAAGCACTTGCTTTACAAGGTCGGGGTCGATATGACGGCGAGCCATCTGGGTAAGCGCGTCCTCAGTGAGGCTGTACTGGGTGATGGATTGCGCGTCCCCCATAGCCCCACTGTACCTGCCGTGTGAGCTTCAAACCATCAGCTACCTGCCGTAACCAAGGGTTCTTCAGCAAGCTGTTGAAAAGACTGAACCTGGCTGGACATGCTTTGGCTTTGGTACGCCATTGCCTCGCGTACCAGGCCCAAAAAGAGGGGGTGGGGACGATTGGGACGGGAGGCGAACTCTGGGTGAAATTGGGTCGCCAGGAAAAAAGGATGCCCCGGCAGCTCAATGATTTCTACCAGCCGTCCATCCGGTGAGGTGCCACTCACCCAAAACCCACTCTCCTGGAACAGGGTGCGGTAGGCGTTGTTGAACTCGTAGCGGTGGCGGTGCCGCTCATAGATGACCGCATCCCCATACAGGCCGGCCGCCAGCGACTCTGGCTGTAAACGGCAGGCGTAGAGACCCAAACGCATCGTGCCCCCCAAATCCACCACATCCTGCTGTTCAGGCAGCAAGTGAATCACGGGATGGGGCGTCTCGGGGTCAAACTCAGAACTGTGGGCGTCCGGGAGGCCAGCAAGGTGCCTGGCCCACTCAATCACAGCGCACTGCATCCCCAAGCAGAGTCCCAGGAACGGAATTCCCTGAATACGGGCGTGTTGGATCGTTTGGATCTTACCGTCCACCCCTCGAACTCCAAACCCACCGGGTACAACAATCCCTGCCACCCCAGCCAGACAGGCGGCAGGCCCCTGGCTTTCCACATCCTCTGCATTGACCCAGCGCGGTACCACCTGGGTTTCCAGGGCGACCCCCGCATGACGCAGGGCTTCTACGACAGAAAGGTAGGCATCATTAAGGCGTACGTACTTGCCCACAATGGCAATCTCCAGCGTCGAACGGGGATGATAAAGTCGTTCCACCAGCAATTGCCAGTCCTGTAGGTCGGGGGTGCGCGGCTCAAGAGCCAAAAGTTCGAGGACGCGTTCTGCCAGTCCCTCAGTTTCCATAGCTAAAGGCACCTCATAGATGCTGCGGGCATCCTGGGCACTGATCACACACTCTGCGGGCACATCGCAGAAGTTCGACATTTTAGCCTTCAGGTCAGGCGGCATCGGCCGGTCAGAGCGACAAACCAGGATGTCCGGTTGGATCCCAATCGAGCGCAGTTCCTTGACCGAGTGCTGGGTGGGTTTGGTCTTCATCTCGCCTGCGGCAGGAATCCAGGGCACTAGGGTGACGTGCATGGAGATCATCTGCCGTCGCCCCACCTCATTGCGGAACTGGCGAATCGCTTCCAGAAACGGCAGAGACTCAATATCACCGACGGTACCGCCAATTTCGACAATAACGACATCGGGGTTGGTATCCTGGGCCACTCGCCGGATGCGCTCCTTAATTTCATTGGTGATGTGGGGGATCACCTGAACCGTGGCCCCGGTGTAATCCCCGCGCCGCTCCTTGTTACAAACTGCCTGGTAGATGGCACCCGTTGTGACGTTGTTCAGGCGGGAGGTGGAGGTATCCGTAAAGCGCTCGTAATGGCCGAGGTCGAGGTCGGTCTCTGCGCCGTCCTCGGTGACGAAGACCTCACCATGCTGAAAGGGATTCATGGTGCCAGCATCGACGTTGATGTAGGGGTCGAGCTTGAGCATGGCTACGGTGTAGCCCCGTGACTTGAGGAGTCGGCCCAGGCTAGCCGCCACAATCCCCTTGCCAATGCTGGAGACCACACCGCCAGTGACAAAGACAAAGCGGGTAGTTCGTTCGCCGTTGATCGTCACCGTTGGGTCTCCTTGTGGGCAAATCGGCTTGCTATTCTAGTGTGCCTTCCTGTCCTCCCAACCGCCAAAGCCGGCGGCCGGCCCTGTTCCTGGTGAACGGCTAGGATAGGGTAATCAAGACCTGCGTTCATCCCCAATCCCCACTCCCTATGGGTGTCCTCCAAACCCTAGCTCAGAACGGCCGGCCGGCCGGCCTACTCCTGTTAGCAAGTCTCTGGCTCTCACCCATTGGAGGGGGACTCGGCCGCGCCGTAGCTCAGGAACAGAAACAAACTCTCTCCTACGGCGAACTCCTCCAGCAGGTGCGGCAGGGCAATGTCAGCCAGGTGGATCTGTACCTGCAACAGGATGTGGCGCGAGTTAAACTGAAGGGCCAACCGGCGACGGCCCAAGCCCTAGAAGTCAACCTTTTCCAGCAAAACCCCGAACTCCTGCGGCTGTTGCGCCAGCACGATGTCAAGTCCACGGTGGTTGGTTCTCCCAGTAATCAGGCCGCCGTTGGCCTTTTGGTCAATCTGCTCCTGGGCCTGATGTTTCTGGGCCTGATCCTTCTCCTCCTCCGACGACTTGGTAATATGGGTGGCAGTCCTGGACAAGCCCTAAGCTTCGGTCAGTCCCGTGCCCGCTTCCAGGTCGCCACCAAAACCGGCACCCGCTTTGATGACGTGGCCGGCATTGATGAGGCCAAGGAAGAACTCCAAGAAGTAGTCACCTTCCTCAAATACCCCGATCGCTTCACCGCCATTGGGGCACGCATCCCTCGCGGCGTGCTGTTGATTGGTCCCCCAGGAACGGGCAAAACCCTCCTAGCCAAGGCGATTGCCGGGGAGGCCGAGGTGCCTTTTTTCAGCATCTCTGGCTCCGAGTTCGTCGAACTCTTTGTAGGGGTCGGGGCATCCCGAGTCCGAGACTTGTTCAAAAAGGCCAAGGAGCAGGCCCCCTGCATTGTCTTCATCGATGAGATCGATGCGGTGGGTCGCCAGCGAGGCGTGGGATTTGGCGGGGGCAACGACGAGCGCGAGCAAACCCTCAACCAAATGCTGACGGAGATGGATGGGTTTGAGGGCAACACTGGGGTAATTGTGATTGCCGCGACTAACCGCCCCGATGTTCTGGATACGGCCCTGCTGCGGCCCGGCCGGTTCGACCGTCAGGTAACCGTGGACTTGCCCACCTTTCAGGGGCGATTGGGGGTTTTGCGGGTACATGCCCGGGACAAGAAATTAGCCCCAGAGGTGTCTTTAGAGGCCATTGCCCGACGTACTCCAGGCTTTTCGGGGGCCGCCCTAGCCAACCTTCTCAATGAGGCCGCGATTCTGACGGCTCGCCGCCGATTGGAGGCGATTACCCCTCAGGAAGTGGAAGACGCCATTGACCGGGTGACCATTGGCCTCACCCTCAACCCCCTCATGGATGGCAAGAAGAAGTACCTGATTGCCTATCACGAGGTGGGCCATGCCCTGTTAGTGGCCCTGTTGCCCCACACCGATCCCCTGAATAAGGTGACGATCATCCCCCGCTCTGGCGGCATTGGTGGATTCAGCCAGCAGGTGTTTGATGAAGAGCGCCTGGATGGGGGCCTCTATACCAAAGCCTGGCTTCAGTCCCGGATTACCATGGCCCTGGGGGGACGGGCAGCGGAGGTGGTGGTGTTTGGGGAAGATGAGGTGACGATCGGAGCCAGCAACGACTTAGAGGTGGTGACGGAACTGGCACGGGAGATGGTCGTGCGCTACGGCATGTCCGAGTTGGGCCTTGCGGCACTGGATGATTTGGATGAACACGGACGGGTTCAGCATCTGCCGGACTGGCTACGACGGCCCGATGTAGTGACCCAAATCGACCGACAAGTTCATCAAATCCTGGAAAAATCCTTTACGGAAGCCTGTACGCTACTCAGCCAGTACCGGCCCCTGATGGATCAATTGGTGGATTTGTTGCTGGAGCGGGAAACTCTGTCGGGTGAAGAGTTCCAAACGGTCGTCGATCAGTACAAAACCCAGGTTAGTGCTAGGATTGCCGCCGCAGTTGGGCCTGCTGCTGGCTATACATCGCCCTGAGGACAACGGCCGGATCGACCCACGATCCCGCGTACTTCAGTCCCCAGTGCAGGTGCGGCCCCGTAGTACGCCCGGTCATCCCAACACGTCCAATACGGGTGCCCGCTGCTACAACCTGGCCTTCGTAGACCTGCAAACCACTCCCCGGATCTTCTAAAACGGTGCCCTGCCGGGTGGTCACGGGCCGACCGCGCAAATGGCAATAGACGTGTTCCCAGGGCCCGGATTCTACAACCACCATGGTGCCGCAGTTCCCAGCGTTGGCCACTTCAACAACCCGGCCGGCCCACCAATTGCGGATGTAACTGCCTTCAGGGGCAGCAATATCCAGGCCGTAGTGGAAGCCATCTCCGCGGGGGCCATAGCCAGAGGTGTAACTATGGAAACTTTCGACGGGAAAGGAGGCTGCCTGCCAGCTATTCAGAGCCACTCGGCTTTCTCTGGCCTGAACTTGGGGTACGAGGGTACCGACCAGCACCAGACCCACACTGACCAGCCCTAGGCGGATGCCCATGTCGTTCTCCCCAGCACCACGCCTGGATTGTAACCCAGGGTGCCCGGTCACGGGGTTGAGTTGGCGGGCAGGGCGGCCACAAAACTCTCTACGAGGGCAATCGGGCGGGTAATGGCGGTGCCAACCACTACAGCCCAAGCACCCGCAGTTAGAGCTTGGGAGGCTTCTTGGGGTGTACGGATGCGGCCTTCGGCAATGACGGGAACGCTCAATTGGGCCGCCAGTTGGGCCACAAGATCCAGGGCTGGGCCGGGGCCATAGCGTCCCCGGGTCTCGGGCGTATAGCCTGCCAGGGTAGTAGCTACGTAGTCAGCCCCGGCGGCCGCGGCAGCAAGTCCTTCTTCCAGAGTGGCAATATCAGCCAGAAGAGGTATGGCAGGGAATGCCTGCTTGCACAGCCGCACCATCTCGGTACCTAGGAGGCCCTGGGGTCGGGGGCGCTGGGTGGCGTCTAGGGCAATGAAGTCAGCACCTGCTCCAATCAGGGCTTCAGCATCGGCGAGGGTCGGCGTAATCAGCACATCGCCATTGGGGTAGTTGCCTTTGCTGAGGCCCATGATGGGTAGTGCAGTTACTTGGCGCACAGCACGCAGGTTGGGGGGACTGCAAATCCGCACCCCCACTGCCCCCCCTTGCTCCGCAGCCTGGGCAAAGGCGGCGATAAACTCTGGGCTATTGAAGGGGCTATCGCCTTCAGCTTGGCAGGAGACGATGAGTCCACGGGCGAGGGGGCTGGTCATCCCTATCCTCCAGTCACCGGACTTAATTTTAGGGCGATTCTGGGCTTAGAACTGAGTGGAAATGGCGACGACAGGGCAGGTGGGGATGCACTGCTCGCAAACGATGCAGCGACTGCGAGCAAAATTCAACAGCCAGGTGTGCTTATCCAGGGTGAGGGCCTGGGTTGGGCAGACCCCGGTACACAGGCCGCAGTGGACACAACTCTCCTCGTCAATCGTAATTTCCCGGCTCGTCAGGCCAATTTCGATGCCCTGCTGCCCTAGCCAGTCCAGAGCGGCCTCCAGTTGATCAATATCGCCCGACAGTTCCACCACCAGCTTGCCCACCTGGTTAGGGGCCACTTGGGCGCGGATGATATTCGCCGCCACGTTGAAATCCTTAGCCAGCCGGTAGGTGACGGGCATTTGCACCACTTGGCGGGGGAAAGTCAGGGTTACCCGTTTTTTCATCGGCCGGCCGGGGGAGTACACTGGAACTGGCTTCGACCTGGATCTTAGCCCGTCACTTCAGAGAGTTTGCCCGTCAGTGGCAATGACTATGACTGTAACCCTCAGCGCCCGTGACCTGTTTCAAACCGCCTACGAAAACCGCTACACCTGGGATGAAGCCTTCCCCGGGTTCGAAGCGGATGTGGTTGTCCACCAGGGAGAGGTGGCCCATCGCGGGCATGTGTGCATTGGGGCAGACCTGAAATTTGAGATTTCCAAGGTCGATGATGATGAAACCCGGCAGTTGCTGGAGCGTCAAGTTCAGGACGTGATGACCCATCGTCGCCGCCAGTCCTTTGCCCAAGCCCACAGTCGCAACGAGTTTTCTCTAGGTGATCAAGGGGCTGATGGCTCCGTTGCCATCCAAGTCCGGGGTGATGCCATGGGATCCCACTACCGAGTGACTGGGCCAGTGATCACCCAGGTGAGTCGTACCATGGGGGGGATGACCTTCACCATCGATACCCTCGCCTGGGAGCAAACACCGCAGGGGTATCTACCCACCCACTACCAGGCCGTGTTTCGGCAGGCAGATACGGGTGAACTGGTGCGGGAAGTGGACTTTCAAGACAGCTATACCTCGGCCGGCCGCTATTACCTGCTCCAGCGCCAAGTCCTGACCGTGGCCAGTGGGGATCAAATGACCACCACAACCCTGGAATTTCAGAACTTGCACCTGTTGCCCTGAACCCAATGCAGGAGTGGATTACCGGCCTGATGACATCCCTCGGCTACGGGGGTATTTTCCTGCTGATGTTCCTGGAGAATCTCTTCCCGCCGATTCCCTCCGAACTGATTATGCCCCTAGCGGGCTTCACCATCTTCCAAGGCAAGATGGAATGGGGGCCAGCTCTGGTGGCAGGAATCAGTGGCACGCTTTTGGGGGCTTTCCCCTGGTACTACGGCGGCGTCTGGTTGGGGGAAGTCCGACTTAAGCACTGGGCAGACCAGTACGGCAAGTGGATCTCAGTAAGCCGTGCTGATGTGGAGCGCACGCTGATTTGGTTCAGGCGTTACGGTAGCCTTACCGTCTTCTTTGGCCGATTGGTGCCCGGTATTCGGACGCTCATTTCTGCCCCCGCGGGTGTCAACCGGATGGCGCTCCTCCCCTTTGTGCTCTACTCAACCCTGGGTACAGCCCTGTGGACAGCCTTCCTCACCGGGGCGGGGTATGTTCTGGGCAGTCGCTATGAACTCGTGGACGAATACCTGGGGCCGGTCTCCAAACTGGTTCTGCTTGGGATTTTGGCCAGTCTAGGGGGTTTTCTGTTGTTACGACACTGGTTTCAGGCCCCTAAGCAGTGAGTTCGCCGAGAGCAGGTCGATTGTGGAGATCCAAAGCCATCTGCTAGAGTTATAGACTCGAAGGATTCGGCGGCATAGCCAAGTGGTAAGGCAGAGGTCTGCAAAACCTTTATCCCCAGTTCGAATCTGGGTGCCGCCTTCAAATTAAGGGAGTGGGCAACCGTGATCCAGGATGAACCTACCCTGCGTGATCTGCTCAGTCAGACACACCTAGTCGATGCGGCTGTTGCCACCCTAGAGGTTTCTGGCACCGCCGAGATTGCCTTTGCAATTGATATTCCCACCGAAGACCCTGTCAGCACGTGGTTCCTGCTGCGGGGACTGATGCCCCAGACCGACCGCTGGCCCCTATTGACCACCTCCTGGTCTAAGGCCAGTTCCTGGGAAGCGACCGTAGCAGCAGCAGATTTTTTCGACCGGAGTGCCTTCCAATGGGAACGGATGAAAGGAGACCGTTCGGGTGACACGCCGGCAGATGTGATTGCGGCGGCCGCCAGTCTGGATAGCGAAGCCGAACTTAACGCTTTGGCCAGCCAGTCCGAGGCAAACCTCGTCGATGAACTGGAAATCGCCTTATACCCAGCGGCGCTTTGGGGTCACACCCGCCATTGAGCATCCCGAAGACTTTTTGACTTCTCAGCATATCCATTCCCACTTTGGTCTAGAGCGGTGTTTTTTTGAGTGGGAGCGCCACAACGTTGCCGATGCTCTGGCACTCAAAACCGATGATCTGACCTATCTAGATTGGTTCGACGCCCATGCCGACGGACTGGTGTTACTCTTGATGCCTTCCCCTCGTTCCTGGGAAGGTTCGGCCTACATCCACTGGTTTGGCTCCGAATCCCACAGCAGCCAGCTCACGGTTGCGATGCTGCACCATTGGCATCTCCGCTATGGGGCCGAATTGGTGGCCCACTACGGGACGATGCTGGAACTGATCACGACACGACTGCCAGAGACTCCCGAAGAGGCGCTGCAACTGGCCTGGGAACAGGAGACCCTTGCACCCTGTACTACACTCTTGCCGGGCGTTTGCCTCCGAGATCACGCCCGTTCCCTGCTGCACACCCACCGTTGGTTTCTGCATGAGCGTCCCTAGGCTCAGGGGGATTATCCTTTCAGGTACTTTAACCAGAAGCCGGATTCAGGTGAGTCTGGGGTAAGCTGAGGCCAGTCTTGTGCATGGAGTGCTGCGGGAATATGCCCCAGGCCGCGTTTCTCCCCTACCTCAAGCAGATGGGTTACCTGGACGGGATAACCATGACCATTTGCTTTGTGGGGTCTCGTAAACTTTCAGAACAGGATGATCTGGGCAAGTCAAACTGGAGCTATTTTGTCCCCAATCTGAAGGTGTACGGCTTTGATGCTGATGCCGACGCCTGTGAAGAAGCCAATATGCTGGCGCAGTCCTTTCCCTGGCAGGAGGAGCATTTCCCGCTCGCCCTCAGTGCGGAGGTGGGTGAGAAGACACTATATGTCACCAAAGCCCCCATGTGCAGTTCACTCTACCCACCCAATGAGCATTTCGCCCGCCGCTTGAAGGATCTCAACTCAGGGGTGGAGTTGTGGAGCTTGATGGGCCTTGACTTTACCCTTCAGGTGGAAACTACAACACTCGATACTTTTGCCCAGGAAAATAATCTAGGCGAGATCGACTTTATCAAGACTGATGTCCAAGGGGCTGATCTGGACGTCCTGAAAGGGGCGGCGCGGCTTCTGGACGCAGCAACTCTGGGAGTTGTAGCTGAGGTTTGCTATCAACCACTCTACCTGGGACAACCCCTATTCAGTGATGTTGATAGCTACATGCGAACGATAGGTTTTAGTCTGTTCACTTTCGGAGTGGCAACTCGAGGCCGCGGTTGCTCTCCCCTAGCCCCCGCGAAGGGACTACAGCAGTTTCTGTGGGGGGATGCTCTCTACTTACGAGATCCGCTGCAACCGGACTATGATCCCCGCTTTTTAAGCCCTGAGAAACTGCTGAAGCTGGCTTGTATTGCTGAAGTGCATGGAGCTTGCGATTTTTGCGCCGAGCTACTAGAGCACCTGACACTGCTGCATGGTGAGAATCCTCGATGGAACATGACACCCGCAATACGGGAAGCCCTCTGTCAATTTCCAAAATTGGCCCAGGACTTAGATAACTTACCTATCATGCAGAGACTGAATTCAAGTGAACCCAGTAGCCCTCGCTTTAAAGCTTGACTAACCCTTGGTGTTAAGCTTTCTCCTGGATTTCCCAGCCTTGGGAATGTCAGCCTTAATAAACCCGGAAGCTATTCACAGCTTGACGCAGGGTACCTTCCACTTTTGGCCAGCGTTCTTCCGGGGCAGCAACATTGACCGTGTAGAGTTGGCCGCGGCGTGTGGTCACTGCGGCAAGGTTATGCCGAGTGCCTTGGGTCGATTGGATGAGGAATTCCAGGATGTAATAGGTCTGATCCTCGGCCGGCCGACTTTCGGCAGCGAGTAACTCACCCCGTCGTCCCGAATCTGCCGGTGCCAGGACATCCTTGAGCAAACGGTCGGCCACTGCCGCCGGACTCCCCAACTCCGTCAGGTTGCGACCTGATTTGACAGTACTGATTACCACGCTGAGGGTTTCTGCTGGATCAATCAGATCGTGGAAGACCACATCCGGGCCGGGCACTTCAGGTTTGACCTGTACCCAGCCGTTGGGAAACAGTACTTCATAGCCCTTCGCCGTGTTCACGTAGGGGTTAAGGCCCGCCCCAGGGGTTGTGCAACCCGTCAGGGTGAACAGGAAACAAACCACCACCAAGAACAGGCGCACCATAGGTTACACACGCGTCACTTTACCCAAGCCTCACCCATTCTGCCATTGATCTCTGGCTCCATCGCGACCTGATTAGGGAGCATAGGGTGCGGTAATGTCTGTCTCCAGCAAGCGGCCGGCCGTCCAGCGCCCAATCCAGGGTAATAGTTCCACATTGCGACTCTGGGCAGCGCCCTCTGTAAACACCACCAGGGTCATGGCTGCCCCGTTGGGTAGCTCCACATAAGCTGCATCGTGGCGTACCTGGCTCATCCACCCCGCTTTTGACCACAGGCGAGTACCAGGGGGAAACCCCTCTCCCAAAAAACCCTGCACCTGGTTTTCCGGTTCTGCTGCTAGGTCTTCTGGCTCCAGGGAACGCCGCAGCAGATCCATCATCTGTTGAGAGCGCTGGCCATTCACTGCCACCCCCCCGGCAATGCCGTGGAGCAGGCGCGCCGCACCTAGGGTGGTGAGCTTGTTGCGGTTTTCTCCCTTCGGCCCCACAAAGGAGCGTTCCCGTCCGTAGGGGCCATCCCCCCAGGTTTTCTGGCAGAGATTGCACCCCACCAGCTCCGGCCACCGCCAAGACTGAAAGTAGCGGTTAATCAGGTTGCGCTGGTACTGCCAGGTGGCATAGGGGCCGGGCGAGAGATCAGGGCCGCTGGTGGTGCCAGTCAGGACATCGATCAGAAATCCTGTGGCGTCATTGCTGGAGAAGCGAATCATGTCCGCCATGGCCCGCTCCAATTCCGGGTCGGGGGGGATCATGCCTTGTTCTAACCATTCTTGGAGGGCCACCAGGTAAAACAGTTTGACCACGCTGGCTGGATAAATAGGCACCTCCCCGCGATAACTCACGCCGAGGGGTGGGGTCTGCCAGAAGGTGGTGGCATCAATGGCCCCACCCGTATTGACCACAGCCGGCCCACCGTAGATCACCCAAGTCAGGGCTAACTGGTCAGGCTCTAGGCCGGCCGGCCCAAAGGTGGTCAGGGTGTCCTGCACCAAGGACTCTCCCCAAGCAGCCAGGGTGGGGGGCGTCTGATAAAACGTCATACGGAATGCGACCTAACCCACTGTGCCCACAGGCTGAGGAGCTGCATCAGATGCCGCAGGGAGGCCGGCCGTGGGCGGTAGTCCGTAGATGCTGTTGTACATGGCGTGGTATTCCAGTGCCGACTGATCCCAACTGTAATTAGCCGCCATGCCCCGCCGTTGCAGCGCCTGCCACTCCGACTTGAACCGGAAGGCTTCCCAGGCCCGCACCATACAGGTGTAGAGATCGAGGGGTTCGTAGCGATCGAAGCAATAACCATTGCCGGTCTGGGTTTCTGGATCGGAGTGGAACACCGTATCCACCAAGCCCCCAGTGCGGCGCACAATGGGCACACAGCCATACCGCAGTGCAATCATCTGGCTGATGCCACAGGGTTCAAACCGGGAAGGCATCAGGAAGACATCACAGCCCGCATACACTCGCCGGGACAGGGGTTCATTAAACAGCAACTGGACAGAGACACGACCGGGATAGCGCGAGGCAATTTGCCACAATTGGGTTTCGTAGTAGCGCTCGCCTGTCCCCAGAATGATGAACTGGGCATCCGAGTAGGCCAGGAAGCGGTCGAGCACTTGGATTAGCAGATCAAGGCCCTTCTGCTCGACCAAGCGGCTCACCATACCCACTAAAAAGCGCTTGGGATTGATTTCTAGGCCAATTTCCTCCTGGAGCACGATCTTGTTTCTGGCCCGTTTATCCAGGGTGGCTGCCGTGAAGTTGACCGGGATATGGGGGTCGGTTTCGGGGTTGAAGATATCGGTATCAATACCGTTGAGAATGCCCCATAGGTCGCGACTGCGCCAGCGTAACAGCCCGTCTAACTCCTCGCCGTACTCCTTGGTCTGGATCTGGCGGGCGTAGTTGGGAGAAACGGTATTGATGCGGTCGGCGAAGTTGAGAGCTGACGCCATGGTGTTATGCCCCTGCATATACCAAGGCACCCAAGTCATTTGCTCCAGTCGCCACCGCCACGGCCCTTGATAGGCCAGGTTATGGATCGTGAAGACGGTGGTGATGTCTGGCGATTGGTGCATCCAGACCGGCAGCATACCTGTGTGCCAATCGTGGCAGTGAATGATATTGGGCTTCCAATAGTTCCAGGCAAACTCGGCGGCCCCATTGGCGAACAGGGTAAACCGCCAGTCTTCGTTGTCACCGTAGTAAATCTGACCGTCACTGAACACGGGGTGGCCAAACAGGTAGAGCGGTACATCGGACTTGGGCAGGTGGGTTTCAGAGATCGTAAAGTCCTGAAACATGGCAAACCCCTGCCAAACAGGGGTTGGTGACTGCTCCAATTTGGCCTCTAGAAATCCGTAATAGGGCATCAGGATGCGAACATCGTGGCCGAGGCGGCGCAGAAACTTGGGCAGGGTTCCCACCACATCAGCCATGCCACCAACTTTGGCCAGGGGAGCAGCCTCAGCGGCCACAAAAAGGATGCGCATAGGACTCCGGTTCGCGACCCCCTGATCATAGCCCCTAGAGGTACCGTAGCCACCGCTCAGCCTGGGGGGCAATAGGTTTAGCTGGGACTGGTCGTCCTTTGCTTAGACAATCTCAGGAGGCTGGTTAGGTGGATGGAACTTGACTGCCAGGAACAGACGTTTCTAATCCACCAACATCCATTCGTAGGGTGTCCCTTTCAAAGCAGCAGAGACCTCATCAAGGTTTTCTATACTTTCGGAGGGAGTAAACGGATTGGTCTTAGATAGTTTGATGATGGGATCTTCGGGCTTGACACCTAAAAACCCACAGATGTATTGGTAGGCAATCTTAGGGTCATGTTCAACGTGGTCTTCATAGGAGAGATCAAGCCTTTTCTCCCCGTCTAGCAGCTTCCGCAGGGTAGCCATCTGCTCTTCATAGCCAGCCAGAAGTTCCAGCAAAGGCTTGGAGGCATAGTCAATGGTGACACTCTCCACGCCAACCCGTATCTTCATCACCCCAGCTTGATGACCAGAGCGTACGTGATACTTGCCACTGGTTTGGGCTTTGAGGCTGGATAGGATCTTACGTAAGCGGTTGCGTCTGTCCAGAATGATGTAGTGCGTGAAGCCCAGGATATGCAACTGGTGAATGAAAGATTCTGGGGAATAACCAAGCAGGGTGAGGTGAAAGGGCTTTATTTCAACTCCGTAGATGCGGCGGCCGGCCGCGAGCATTTGCTCCCGTAGGAGTTTCAGGGCATATTTCGGATTCTCACCCAGTTCCGATGGATTCCGGCCGGCCGAGCGCAGCTTCTGAAACAAGGGTTCATAGATTTCCTTTCCCCAGTAAATTTGGGAATGCTGCTGGAGGAGTTGGCCCACAACAGTACTACCACACCGGCCGATATGGAACATGGCAACGTTGGCCGGACGAAACTGGCTGAGCAGGGTCTGACTGAAGTGCCAAGTCAGGGTTCGGGCTGTATTCTTCAAGCGCTGCATCGAACAATCCCCAGTTATGACTCAGTAAACACCCGCCTGAACCAGCCTTCAGGGTCAATTGGGCATACCCGCTCGACGCTCTGCCCAAGCCAGGATAGCGAGGGCAATCAACAACGGGCCACCCACCAGCAGGCCGGCCGTGAGGGGGGTAGGGGGCAGATGTAGGTATGGCCCACCGTACTTGATCGCCACCGAAAGGATCAGGGACAACAGTAACAGCTTGCCGACCTCACCCAGTAGTTCCCGATCAACCATCAGCTAGCTGCCAAAATCCGCAGGGCTGAGGGATGCACCCCCACATGCACCGGCGACCCTGGTGGAAAGTTCTGGGCATCGCTGGCATGGAGATTCTGATTACGCACCACAATCCGGCTCTTGTCCGTCAGGCGGACAACATAGCGCGTGTCCGTCCCCAGGTAGAGGGTTTCTTCCACGGTGCCGGCCCAACAATGCTCCGTACAAGAACCCGGGGAATGGAGGGTGGCTTTTTCCGGCCGTAGCACCAGGGTCACGGCATGGCCAATGTTCACAAGTGCATCCTCCAGAGAAACTCGGATCGGCAAATGATTATCCACCAGCACCACTGCCTCCTGGTGGTTTCGCTCTGCGACTTGACCCGCCAGGAAGTTGGACTCCCCAATGAACCCCGCCACAAAGGCATCGGCCGGCCGTTCGTAGATATCCACAGGAGATCCGACCTGTAGAACATTCCCCTGATGCATTACAGCAATGCGGTCGGACATGGTGAGGGCTTCTTCCTGATCGTGGGTAACAAAGACAAACGTGATCCCCACCTGCTGCTGCATATGCTTGAGTTCAATCTGCATCTCCTTCCGCAGCTTCAAATCCAGTGCTCCCAGGGGTTCATCCAAGAGCAACACTTCGGGCTGTTTCACTAGGGCACGGGCCAACGCCACCCGCTGCTGCTGCCCCCCGGAAAGCTGGCGGGGGTAGGCATTTTCCTTGCCCTCTAGGCGCACCAGAGCCAGCATGTCCCCCACCCGGCGCCGCACTTGGGCCTTGGGCAGATTATCCATTTCCAGGCCAAAGGCAATGTTTTGGGCCACAGTGAGATGGGGGAACAGGGCGTAATTTTGGAACACCGTGTTCACCGAGCGGTGGAAGGGCGGCCGGCCGGCCATGGGCTGCCCGTGAATGAAGATTTCCCCTCGACTGGGTTGCTCAAACCCGGCAATCATTCGCAGGGTTGTCGTTTTGCCACAGCCCGAGGGACCCAGGAGGGAGAAAAACTCCCCGTCCTGGATTTGGAGATGGATGCCATTCACCGCAGTGGCGTCGGTACCGCCTGGCCCCTTGAAGAGCTTGAAGACCTCCACCAACTCCACTGCCAACTTATCCATTCCCGTGCCTCCTGAGGTTATCCCTTGCCGACCGCCACCTTGATCGCTGTCCAGGCTTGATCGTAGAGCTTCCGCACCTCGGGTGGCACCTCCTGAATAAACTGCAACTTGGCAAAGGTCTCAGGCGGCGGATAAATTCCCGGATTTTCCAGGTCTTCCTTGGTGATCAAGCCCTGTTCCCGCGCCGCCAAGTTGGGTGAACCATAGTGGATGAAGTTGGAAATCTGGGCACCAACTTTGGGTTCCAAGACGTAGTTGATAAATGCCTCTGCTGTGGCCTTGTGGGGTGCTCCCTTGGGAATCACCAGGTTATCTGTCCAGAGGATGGCCCCCTCCTTGGGAATGACATACTTCAGGTTTGGATCCTCGGTTCCGGCCTGAAAAATGTCGCCACTGTACTCATAGACCAGATCCATATCCCCCTGGATCAGCAGGTTCTGACCATCATCTCCCGCGAAGGCCCCAATGGTGTCCTTGTGCTTGATCATGAAATCCTTGGCAGCCGTGATCTCCTTCGCATCCTCCGTATTGGGGCTGTAGCCCAGGTAAAGGAGCACCGCACCCATGGTGGCACGCATTTCATCTAGCCAAGCCACCTTGCCCTTGTACTTGGGATCAAACATGGCCGCCATACTGTCAATCGGCCCCCCGGTTTTCTCCTGGTTGTAGCCGATACCCTGGGTGCCCCACTGGTAGGGGACGCTGTACTTGTTGCCAGGGTCGTAGGGTGGGTCAAGGAACACGGGATCGAGGTTGGCCATGTTGGGCAACTTCGTTTGATCCAGCGGCTCCAGCAGGCCCTCTTTCCCCATCCGCTCCACCAGGTAGTCTGGGGGCACCACAATGTCGTAGCCGGGGTTGCCCGCCTTCAGCTTGGCGTATAGGGTGTCGGGACTATCAAAGGTGTCGTAGGTGATTTTGGCGTTGAACTTTTGCTCAAAATCCTTGAGCACCTGAGGATCAATATAGGTAGACCAGTTGTAGATGCTCAGGGCTTGGGGAGCACCGCCCCCACCCCCGCCACCCGGTGGGGTACATCCCAAGGGCAAGAGAGCCGCAACGACAAACAACACCACGTAGCTGAGGACTTGAGACAATCGACGCATCACACCAAACTCCATGAAGAACTCCACAACGCTTGGCCAAGTCAGCCAAACCTCACCGCATCCCGGTCAACCGCCAGGGACGAGAGCACCAGTACCAGGGATGCCGCCAACATCAGCGTTGAAATGGCGTTGATGGCGGGGGTCACTGAAAACTTAATCATGCCGTAGACGAACAAGGGCAGGGTGGTTGCTCCTACCCCAGAGGTGAAAAAGGTGACTACAAAATCATCCAAGGAGAGGGTAAAAGCCAGGAGAGCACCGCTAAAGATGGCAGGCCAGAGGAGCGGTAGAGTGACTCGCCACAGGGTTTTCCACTCATTGGCCCCTAAATCCATGGCGGCCTCCTCCAAAACTGGATCTAAGTCCACCAGCCTGGCCCGCACCACAACTGCCACAAAAGAAATACTAAAGGCCACATGGCCAATGATCACCGTTGGCAAACCCAGGTTGAGCCGCCAGCCCGTGAGGTTTTCCACCAGCCGAAACACCAAGGTAAAAAACACCAACAGGGAGACCCCCATGGTGATTTCCGGGATGATGATCGGCAAGTAGATCAGGGCCTCGACGGCCGGCCGGCCGGGGAAGCGGAAGCGCTCCATGGCAATTCCCAGTAGAGTGCCTAGCACCGTTGCCAGCAGGGTCGCGACCACCGCCACCACCAGGCTGTTCTGGAGGGCTGGCATAATGCCACCACCGCTGAGTCCACCCCCTTCCCGCTGGAGCAGACCGAGGCTACCCCCACCCTGGAGCAGACTGATATACCAATCCAAGGTGAATCCCTTCCACACTGCATTAAATCGGGACTGGTTAAAGGAATAAACCACCAGTACTAGGATCGGCAGGTAGAGAAAGCCAAAGGCCAAGGCCGCGTGGGCAACCAGCCAGTTTTGGCCGATCCGGCGAATCCACCGATCCCGGCGGAGGCTCCAGAGCTGGGGAGCAGCAGTCATCAGACGCGACCTCCCGCTTGCTGCTCAGAAACTCGGAAATAGGCCAGCACAGGAATCAGGATCAGGGCCATCAACGCCATGGAGAGGGCCGATCCCAAGGGCCAGTTGAGCGCCTTAAGAAACTGATTCTGAATCAAGTTACCCACCATAACGGTTTTGGCTCCCCCAAGAATATCCGGCGTGATAAAGGCCCCGACGGAAGGAATAAATACTAGGAGACAACCCGCCACAATACCCCGACTGGTGAGGGGTAGCACCACCCGACTGAAGGTGCGCAGGTCATTAGCCCCCAAATCTTGGGCTGCCTCCACGAGGGTAAAGTCGAACCGCTCTAGGGTGCTATAGAGTGGCAGCACCATAAACGGCAGATACCCATAGACAAGGCCAATGGTGACTGCCAGGGGCGTAAACAAAAGCGGCAGGGGGGCATCGACGAGGCGCACACTCTCCAAAACGGTGTTAATCACCCCTTGTTGGCGCAACAGAATAATCCAGGCGTAGGTACGCACCAGAAAGTTGGTCCAGAAGGGAATAATCACCAGCAGCAGCAGCAGGGAGCGCCAAGTCGCCGACTGACGCACGATAAAAAAGGCCAAGGGGTAGCCCACAAGGACACAAATAACCGTGGTCAGGAGTGCCAGCCCCAGAGAACGCCAGAAAATACCCAGGTAGACCGGAGTCAGAAGCTGCTGGTAATTGCCCAGGGTAAACTGCCAGTTGACGCCAGCATTGCCGCCCTGGCCCAAAAGACTATAGAGCAGGACAATGCCCAGCGGAAGGAGGAAAAAGATGCTCAACCAGAGGGTGGCGGGCAGCAAAAAGACGAGGAGTGCAGCCTGAGAGCGGGTTGAACTGGCAGGTAGAGTAGCTGTGGTCATGGCTCCGGGAAACCCCCGCGGTATTAAAGCCTGGACTGGCTGCCCCGAATGTACCCCAGACTACCGTTACCGCGTGGGCCTCTCCCGGCCGGCCGTCGTTAGAATGAGCAACGGGGTTCACAAATCGCAATCATCCAGCACATGGCAGACCAACTGTTGCGGGCCACAGCAGCCGAGGGGGGGATTCGGGCGGTCGGTGTGGTCACCACCCATCTGGTGCAGGAGGCCCGCCAGCGGCATGGGTTGTCCTACGTGGCCACCGCCGCCTTGGGACGAACCATGACGGCCGGCCTGTTGTTGGCCTCTAGCATGAAACGCACTGAGGCACGGGTCAATATCCGGGTGCGAGGCAATGGTCCCCTGGGTAGCTTGTTGGTGGACGCTGGCCGGGATGGCACCGTGCGCGGCTACGTGGAGAACCCTGGGGTGGAGTTGCCGCCCAATGAAAAAGGCAAGCTGGATGTGGGCGGCGCTGTGGGGGCGGAGGGTTACCTCTACGTGGTGCGGGACAACGGTTATGGCTATCCCTATTGCAGTACGGTGGGGCTGGTATCTGGGGAAATTGGCGATGACTTGACCGCCTACTTGGTGGCCTCGGAGCAAACCCCCTCCGCTTTGGTATTGGGGGTGTACTTGCAAGCTGGGGAAGTCCACGCCGCCGGGGGGTTGCTGGTGCAGGTCTTACCTAAGGCGGCGCGGGACGAGGCGTTGGTGGCCCTCCTGGAAGAGCGGGTGGCGAGTCTCCAGGGCTTTACACCACAGCTCAGGGCCGGCCGACAGTTGGGGGACATTATCCAGGGGGTTTTGGGGGATTTGGGCCTGGAATGGTTAGCGGAGACCCAGTTGGTGCGGTTCCACTGCGGCTGCACGATGGATCGGGTGTTGGGCGCCATCAAGATTTTGGGTGAGACGGAGATCCGCAGCATGTTGGTGGAGGATAACGGAGCGGAAGTCACCTGTCATTTCTGCGGTCAGGTCTACCAAGCAGGGCCAGATCACCTGGAGCAACTGCTTCTGGATTTTCAGACAAGTGCGGGTCAGTCATAAACGCTCTTGAGAGGTTGCGCCCATTCCAGGTGGAATGGCTGTGAGCAGTGCTTTCCACGCTGGGATGTGCGGCTGTCTCTGGCAACTGGCGGCCTCAAGGCTTGAGTTCCCTATAACCTTGACCCTTGGTGGCTGAATCTGCCCGATCGCCACGGTAGGATCGGGCCAACGAGCATCACTCAGTTGACTGATCCACCAACAGTATGAACATCCAGCGGGAACTGAGGTGGTGGGCCTTAGCCTTGCGCCTCAAGGGTTCGGCCCTGTCTGCGGTTTTTCTGCGGGTTATAGGTGCAGGTACCCTCAGTTGCCTGGTTGTCTACTTGCATCACCAGGTCTGGACGCCCGATCTGAGTGTGATGGGATCGATCACCTCCAACGTCGCCTTTAACCTGGTGCTGGGCTTGCTGCTGGTCTTCCGCACGAACACGGGCTACGACCGCTACTGGGAAGGGCGGCGGGCCTGGGGCACCTTGGTGATCAGCCTGCGAAATCTGGGGCGGGGCATTCGGATGTGTATTGCCGAACCCAGTCCAGAGGATGCGGACGCTAAGGGGACGATCCTCCAGGGACTGGCGGCCCTAGCCCAAGCCATCAAGCTCCACCTCCGCAAAGACACCAGCCTCAATGAACTTCAGGCCCTCCTGCCGGCCGAGGTGATTGCCCAACTGGAAACGGCCACCCACAGGCCCCTTTACCTAACCCTCTGGGTGCAGGACTATCTCCAGCGCCAACATGCGGCCGGCCGGCTGGATACCACTCGACTCTATGAACTCAATACGTTGATCAGCACGGTGGTCGAGGGCCTGACCAGTTGTGAGCGCATTGCCACGACGCCCATTCCCCTGGCCTACGCCATCTATCTCAAGCGCCTGATTCTGATATACATCCTTTGTCTGCCGTTTCAATTGGATGCTCATGTGCTCCGCTGGCAGTTTCTGGTGGTCTTTATTGTCAGCTTTATCTTGTTTGCCCTGGAGGAAATGGGGAATCAGATTGAAGATCCCTTCGGCCTGGATCCCAATGACCTACCCCTGGATGACCTGTGCCGCAACCTGAGGAGTGACCTGGAACTGACGAGCAACTTTCGGCTCTTCGAGCCAGGTGTAACCCTCAATCCGGAAGACCTGGACGGACACAACCGGGATAATCTCCCCCAGGGTCTCGATGATCAGAGAGGGCAGGAATCGCCGGGCGGGGCGGTTGTGTTGCAGACTGAATACACTTCAACCCCTAGCCCCTAACCGTGGACGAGCAGCCCGAACGCATCAGTCGCGTTGAAAACTTCCTGATTGGCCTCTGGGCGGTATTTCACTTGGGCTTCTTCTCCGGCGGGGCCTACCTGATTCGTCACCTGACAACCATCAGTGCCCAAGCTCAACTGCAACGCCAGGAAGCGCGACTGGCCACTAACCGGGCTGAACCAGGCCGCACACAACCGGAACGCCCCTCAACGGATGCCCGGCCGGCCGAGGTGCGGATTGGCCTCTACATTGACCGCGTCCCCGAGTTATCCATTCGGGATAGTCACTGGCGCGCCGATCTGTATCTGTGGTTGAACTGGGTGGAGCCGCCGGGACAGCCCTTGACGCCCGGACAGAGCCTGCAAATTCCCAGTGGCACCATCCTCAGCCAGGTGCTGCTGCGTTCGATCACGACCCCGGCTGGTGCCCAGCGGCAGCGCTACGAGTTGTACCGGATGGAGATCGAGGTCAGCAAATTGTTTGAAGTGGGGCGATTCCCCCTGGATAGTCACCTCCTGACCCTCAACCTGGAGGATCTCGTCCGGCCGGCCGATGCTCTGCTCTGGGTTCCGGATACCCAAGCTTCAGGGGTTAGCTCGCGGGTGGAACTGCCGGGCTATGTGGTGCGCGAAACCACTGCCCTCGCCAAGCTGCATACTTACCGGTCGAACTTTGGAGACCCTTCCGTGTCGGCTGACCGGCTCACCTATTCCCAGTTTGTCTTTGGCATCCTCATTGATCGGGCAGACCTAGGCTTTTACCTACGGCTATTTCAGGCTCTATTTGGGTCGGTGGCCATTGCCATTCTGGCCCTGTGGATTAAACCAACGGATGTGGACCCGCGCTTTGGCCTAGGGGTGGGGGCCTTCTTTGCCGCCGTGGCCAACACCTACCTGGGGGCGAGTTTGCTGCCGGATGTGGGGGTTGTGTCTCTCATGGACATGATCAATGGCTTGGGGATGGCAACAATTTTTCTCACCCTCACCCAGTCCACAATTTCCCTTTATCTCTACGATCGGCGTGGGCGAGAACAGTTGGCACGCCGCTTTGACAAGGTGGCATTTGGTGTTTTCTTCCTGGGCTACACCTGCGCTAACATGGCCATTCCCCTGCGCGCCCTTGAAATCAACCAGCGCAGTATCCAATCTCTGATGGAGTTTAGTGCGTTGGAAAACCTCCAGACCAAACCGCTCACAAACCAGACGGTGCGGGAGTCTACAATAAGGTGAGCGCAGGAGGTCATGAGCAAACGCGTGGAGTGGAACGGCGATCGAGTTCAACAAGCCCTAGCCCTGGAGGCCAAGACTGGGTTTACCAATCTCCAGGGCCGCGAGTACACCTTCCACGATTTTCTCCGCTTGCAACTGCAACAGATTCCCCCGGATCGCCTCCCCAGGGGGCAGTTCGGCCGATGGCAGATTTTAACGACTGAACTGGCCAACTACCCCTGCTTGCCCCCGGAAGCCCGGCAGGATCTCCTCACCCGTGTGCGCTGGTTGGTGGAAGCCCTGCCCCAGACCGGCCGGCCGGCCGCAGTTCCTCCAGCTCGGCCCCAGGTAAAGGAACCTGCCCCCGCGCCGCCCCCCAGCCACACCGTTACCTGGGAGATGCCCCTGGATCAGGTCAAGGTACTCAAACCCTACCAACGACAGCAACTGAACGCCTTGGGCCTCAGTACCCTCAGTCAGGTGTTGCGCTATTACCCACGGGGCTACGTGGACTATAGCCATCGGCGGCTGATTCGGGACTTGCAACCGGGGGAGACGGTCACCGTTGTGGGGACAATCCGCAGTTGCCAGTGTTTCACCAGCCCCAAAAATCCCAAACTGTCGATCCTGGAAGTGGTGGTGGCCGACCCCAGTGGGCGTCTCAAGCTCAGCCGCTTTTTTGCCGGTAAGCGCTACACCAACCGGGCCTGGCAGGAGCAGCAACTACGCGCCTATCCCCGGGGGGCCACGGTCGCCGTGTCGGGCCTAGTCAAGGAAGGTAAGTACGACAAAACCCTCCAGGAACCGGTGATCGAGGTAATCGATGGGGACGAGACCACGGCCGGCCGGATTATCCCAATCTATCCCCTCAAGGCTGGGGTCAAAGCCCTGGGATTGCGCCAGACCCTCAACACCGTCCTGCCCCTGACTCAGCAACTCCCCGACCCGCTCCCGGCCGGCCTCTGTCGGGCGTGGGAACTTCTGCCCCTAGGCGCTGCCCTGACCCAGATCCACAACCCGGATAGTCCCGACCAGGAAAAGGCCGCCAAACGTCGCCTGGTTTTTGATGAATTTCTCTACCTGCAATTGGCCTTTCTGCAACGCCGTCATCAGCAACGGGCCGCCGCCGCTGCTACCCCCGCCATCACCCTGGAGGGGCGTCTGCTAGAGCAGTTCCGTCAGCAACTCCCCTTCCGATTCACCACTGCCCAGGAACGGGTGATCCAGGAGATTCTGCGGGATTTGCAAAAAAACACGCCGATGCAGCGCCTGGTACAAGGGGATGTGGGTTCCGGCAAAACCGTGGTGGCGGTCATGGCCCTGCTGGCCGCCCTGGAAGCCGGGTATCAGGGCGCACTGATGGCCCCCACCGAAGTCCTGGCCGAGCAACACTACGCCAAACTGGTGGCCTGGTTGACACCGCTGCATCTCTCCGTAGACCTGCTGACGGGTTCCACCCGGCCGGCCGGCCGCCGCCAGACCCTGGCTCAGTTGGAAACGGGAGAACTGTCCCTGGTTGTGGGCACCCATGCCCTGATCCAAGAGGATGTCAATTTTCAGCGGTTGGGCCTGGTGGTGATCGACGAGCAACACCGGTTTGGGGTAGCGCAGCGGGCACGGCTGCAACAGAAGGGCCTTGACCCGCATGTGCTGACTATGACCGCCACGCCGATTCCCCGTACCCTGGCCCTGACCCTACACGGTGACCTGGATGTCAGCCAGATCGACGAACTGCCCCCGGGTCGGCAACCGATCCAAACCACGGTGATGCGAGCCAGTGACCGCCGTTTTGCCCAGGATCTGATCCGGCGGGAGGTGGTGCAGGGGCGTCAGGCCTATATCATCCTGCCCCTGGTCGATGAATCGGAAAAAATTGAGTTGCGCTCCGCCATTCAGGAATACGAGCGGCTGCGGGAAGTGGTCTTTCCCACATTCCAATTAGGTTTGCTGCATGGGCGGATGTCTTCAGCGGAAAAGGAAGAGGCTATTCGAGCCTTTCGCGACCACAAGACCCAGATTCTAGTCTCCACAACAGTTGTAGAGGTCGGGGTGGATGTGCCCAACGCCACTGTCATGATGATTGAACACGCCGAGCGCTTTGGTCTGGCTCAATTGCACCAGTTGCGGGGGCGGGTGGGCCGCGGTAGCCACAAGTCCTACTGTCTGTTGATCAGCAGCAACCAGAATGAACTGTCCCTCCAGCGTCTCAAGGTGTTGGAGCAATCCCAGGACGGTTTTTGGATTGCGGAGATGGATTTACGGTTGCGAGGGCCGGGGGAGGTTTTGGGGACGCGCCAAGCCGGTCTACCGGATTTGGCCCTAGCCAGCTTGATGGAGGATCAGGAGGTACTGGAGTCTGCACGCCAGGCTGCAACTCAACTGATGTCCCAAGACCCTAGCTTGGTAACCTGGCCTTATCTGAAGCAGGAACTAGACCAGCGCGTGTCTCAGTTACTGGGAGATACGGTCTTGAGCTAGTCCAAGGTGTCCTGAACTTAAGCAGGGGATGTTACTCTACAAGGCGGTACTTGCCCAGGGGTGCCCCCCTGCATAGGTAGGCTATAGCTATTCATGCTTAGGTTGACACATCAGGTTCAAAGTTGACACATCAGGTTCAAAGCTGTAGGCTCAACAGCACTTTTGTCAGTTTAGAGGCTTACCTACTGGACGTGTGTCAAGACAAAGTAATCCGGCTGTAAACCCTTCACCTACCCAATACCCTAGGAGCAAGCCCTTTTAACTTGGCCGTCGTTATCGCGTAAGGGCCAGGAACCCTCCCTAGAGCCAATCGCAGGCCAGCATCTCATCCAACTGGTCAGCGTTGATCAGCCCGTATCGCCACAGCACCATCAACAGTGGCCCCGGCTGGCGTTGGGCAAAATGTATGGCGTCGTCGGAGAGGCCCAGCGACCGTAGCTTGTCAACCATGGCTGTCCTCCTATCCCCTGCATGAATACCCCTTAGCCTAAAGCAGACTGGGGATCGCAGCACTGGGGAAATTACCGAACTTTACACCTGGAACACGGCCGGCCGGGCAGCTGCCGACACAAGCAGGAACTACCCTATCCTGCATCCACGCAGGGGGCTGCCTAGCCTGTATTCCGCATCCCGGCGGCAATCCCATTAATCGTCAGCAGGGCTCCCCGCAGTAACTCGGAGCGGCTGTAGCGAGATACCACGAGTTGCCCCGGAGCCTGCTGCACCTGGCGCAACCGCTTCACCAGCGCTACTTGCAGAAACCCTAGGGGAACGATGGTGCTGTTGCGGAGATAGACAGAACGCTGCAAATCCGCATCGCCATCTAAGAGCCGCTCCTGTCCCGTAATCCGCAGAATAATCTCGCGGGTGAGTTGATACTCGTGGGCAATGAGGTCAAACAAGGGCTGAAAGCGGGCTTGATCCTCCGGCATGGCCAACTCCCGCACGTAGTGGGCGGCCATGGTTAAGTCCACCTTGGAGAGGGTCATCTCCACCTTTGAGACCACCATTCGGAAAAAGGGCCACTTGGCATGGAAATAGCAGAGTAGCCGCAGGTGCTCCGTGGGATTTTGATCCAGGAATTCCTGGAGGGCGGTGCCAACCCCATACCAGGCCGGTAACAAGAATCGGCTCTGGGTCCAGCTAAATACCCAGGGAATAGCCCGCAGACTGGTCAGGTCACGCTTGCCCCGTCGCCGGGCCGGCCGGGAGGAAATCTGGAGTTGACTGATCTCGTCGATCGGCGTCACCTGGTGGAAAAAGTCCAGGAAATCGGGCTGCTCGTAGATGAGTGCTCGGTAGTGTTGTCGGGAACGGGCCGCTAGTTCCTCCATGATTTCGTGCCAGGGAGCAATGTCATCAAAACCCGCCCGCAACAGACTGGCTTGGAGGACAGCTGTGGTGACATTTTCCAGGTTATAGATCGCCAACTCGGGCAGGGAATATTTGGAGGCGAGCACTTCCCCCTGCTCCGTGATCTTGATCCGCCCACCAATCGTATCGCTGGGTTGGGCCAGGATTGCCTCGTAGGCCGGCCCGCCTCCCCGACCGACCGATCCACCTCGGCCATGGAAGATACGCAGGGCCACGCCGAAGCCGGCCGCCACGGTCTGGAGGGCGCGCTGAGCCTTGCAAATCTCCCAGTTACTGCTCAGGAAGCCGGAGTCTTTGTTGCTGTCGGAGTAACCCAGCATCACTTCTTGGAGAGGCACCCCGGCCGGCCGACTGGGGTTACTCAGGTAAGTCTGGTACCAGGGCAACCGGAACAGCTCACCCATTACCGTCGGGGCGCGCTGCAAGTCCTCCACGGTCTCAAACAGCGGCACCACATGGAGTGGACTGTTCCCGGTAATGGGATCAAACAGACCACACTCCTTCGCCAATAGCCACACCTCCAGCAAGTCGCTGAGGTGGTGGCTCATGCTGACGATGTAGGTGTTACAAATGCGGGGACTGAATTCTAGGTGGAGCCGCCGTAGCATGTGCAGCGTGTCGAGCACCTGTTGCGTATTTTCCGAGAAGGTCACCCCACGGGGCACCAAGGGCCGACGGGTTTGCAGTTCCTGCAATAGCCAGCTACAGCGCTCTGCCTCCGACATCTCTTGGTAGGGCACCGGCAGCAAACGCAGATACGCGGTGATTTCCTCCAGGGCCTCAGAATGACGAGAGCTTTCCTGGCGGATGTCCAAGCTGGCCAAGACAAAGCCAAAGACCTCAACTTGAATGATCAACTTGTCCAGTTCCCGACAGGTCAGTCCACTGGCCTGCAAGCTGCGCTGGATCAGGCCCAACTCGGCAAGGAACTCCGCTCCAGTCGGGTAAATGGCCAATTCCCCATAGTCAGGTCGCTCTTCAAGGATGCCTAGGGGGTTGATGGTGGCCAATTGAGCGTTGCGTTTCAGCGTATTTTCGAGGCGCTGCACCATGTAGGCCAGCTTTTGCCGGTAGGGTTCGTAGCGGTAGCGCAACCCAAATTGCTCGTAAATGTCGGGTAAGGCTAGCTTGTCCTTCTCCAGAGACTCCACCAACTCCGGCAGGACATTGCTCCAGTGCACCGACAAGCTGAGCAGGCTAAGCAGATTTTTAAGCGCATCCAGGTACTTTTTGAGGACAATGCCGCGCTGGAAGGTAGCAGTTTGCCAGGTTACTTCCGGTGTCACTGAAGGGTTGCCATCCCGATCAGCACCCACCCAAGACCCGAAGTGACAGAATCCATACTGCGGCGGACGCAGATCCGGGAAGGTGGCTTTCAGACACTGGGTAAACCGCTCATAGAGGGCTGGGATCGCCTCAAACAAAACCTCCTGAAAGTAGTGGAGGGCATAGTCCACCTCATCGAGCACCGTGGGTTTGAACTGGTGCAGTTCATCGGTGCGCCACCACAGACGAATCTCTTCCCGCAGTTCGTTGCGCAGGCTGTCCAGTTCCCAGCGGGAGGTGGCGCCCAGTTCGAGGCCCGCCTCCACCCAGTCCAGTTTTTCCAGAATGCGGGCCACCCGGCGCTGCTTGTCGCGAATGGTGTGGCGGACAATTTCTGTGGGGTGGGCAGTGAACACCAAGTGGATGTTGAGCTGATCAACAACCGCCTGAATCCAACGGGGCGGCATATTCACCGCTTTCAGGTAGGGGAAGAGCCAGCGCAGATTACCGCCGTCCTCCAGGGGACTGCTGGCCGCCAAACTGCTTTCCAGGTGAGTCCAAGTCGCCGTTGGCAAACCGCTACGGGTGCCTTCTAGGAGGGCTTGAAGTTGGCGCTGTTTCTTCTGACGCTGCTCGTTGTAGTGTTCAACGATGTTGATCAGTTGGAAGTAGAGGGCAAAGGCGCGGGTTGCCCGAACTGCAATGTTCAGATCCTCTTCCACCAAACGGGTGATATCCAGGGTGGGGGTGCGCTCGGTAATGCCCTCCGGAGAGCATGCGGTACGCAAGGCCCGGAGCCAGTCCACCAACTGCTGCCCGCATTCCTGGGCTAACACCGACTCTAGGAGTGACTCCATCAAGTCCAAGTGACGGATTGAGGGCAGGGATGCCATAGTCGGCAGGGTAGGTTGGTCGGGACGGACGGAAGATGCAAGATTCATAGCCTCTGCCCTGGATGTGCGGAACCAAAGACCGTCCAACGGGAACGGCTATAGGGGATCGTCAAAAGGACTCCCGGCTTCGCTTTGACCCACCTCTGGGCTACGCAGCACCGGTAGCCGCTCCCCTCGCAGGATTTCCTCGCTCCAACGCCCGATTTCGACGAGTGCCCGTAAGCCGCAATCCCAAGCAACACTTGCACTTAGGGCCGGTGCGGTAACCAATCCCAGAAGGGCCTGGGTGGCGACAGGCAGTGACCGTGATGATACCATAGGCCCCCTCTGGCGGTGTGGATTGGGGTGGGAGGGATCAACTGTGGGAGAGGCGGCGGCCGGCCGGCCCGGTGAGCCATTGGTGGGTTTGGGCAAGACGTGGGGGGATCTGCTCCCGGTGGGGACTGGCGGCCAAACAGGTGTTCAGGTTCAGTGTATCAAGGGCGTCGGCTCTCTGGCCGGGAAACCAATGACTGCCCTGTCCGAGCAGGTTGTAGCGGTCGCGGGCGAAGGTCCACAGGTCTAAGCTGCACACCAGGTTATAGAGCCAGAGGATGGTGCGAATGTTCACTTCCCCAGGCACTTGGGTGTAGTCGGGCAGGCCCTCATCCCACGTCTCCAGCCAGGGGCGGCCTAGGGCTTGTTCACCGGCGTGATCGAGGCGGCGGAGGATGGGGGCGAGGTGGTTAGCTGCCTGGTCGAGCAAGGGCAGAGTACGCAGATGTTCCTCAAAATCGGCCGGCCGGGCCGCCCCCAAACTCAGGGTATGCACCTGGGGATGACTCAGACAGAACAGGTCATTAAACACCATCGGACTAAGGGGCTGGCAGAGGTTCACCAGTTTCTCGGGGGGATCGTAGAGGCGGCCCCCCTTGTCGCTGGGGCTGATGATGAACACTCCCATGTCCTGGACTGCTGCCGCCTCAACGGCGGGCCAATTGCGCTGGTTGATGTAGTACCAGTGCAGGTTCACATAATCAAACTCACCGCTGTTAATGATGGCCGTGATCAGATCCGTGGGGCCGTGGGTGGAAAAGCCAATAAACCGGACGCGACCTTGGCACTGCCACTGGCGGGCCATCTCTAAACAGCCCCCTGGCCGGCGCGTCCATGCCCAATGTTCTGGCAGGTTCAGTCCGTGGAATGCCAATAGATCCACCTGATCCACCTGCAAGTAGTGCAGGGATTTTTCAAAATCCGCGGCAAATGCTTGGGGGTCAGCCTTAGGTGCCACCTTAGTTTGCAGGATCCAACTTGGGCGGGGGAAGTGGCCTAGGGCATAGCCCAACTGCATTTCTGAAGTGCCGTAGCCGCGGGCGGTTTCGATGTGGTTAATGCCCAAGCTGAGGGCGCGCGCCAGAATGGCCTCCAGGTTGGCCTGATTTTCCGCTGGAATGGCTTCCGGGGGCTGGTCTTGCCACTTGTGTTGGT
>JACYLR010000145.1 GCA_015272465.1 Gloeomargaritaceae cyanobacterium C42_A2020_066 | reverse complement strand
GGTGCGTACGGCTATCAACGGTCAGGAAGCTTTGGATCGCTGGGAAGACTGGGAGCCACATCTGATCTGGATGGACATGCGGATGCCCGTCATGGATGGATTTACTGCTACCCGCAGGATCAAAGCCACGGATCGGGGCCAGGCCACGGTGGTGATTGCCCTAAGCGGCAGCGTCTTTGAGCAGGAGCGCCTGGCCGTCAGTGAGGCCGGCTGTGATGACTTTGTGTTTAAGCCCTTCAAGGAAGCGATTCTGTTCGACAAGATGGCTCAGTACCTGGGGGTCACCTACCGCTACGAAACTGAGGCGAGTTCGGCCGCCGCTCCGGTCGCGGACGCCCAGGATCTGCCCGCCACGGCCTTGGCCGACGCACCGCCCGACTGGCTCACCCAACTCCACAGTGCCGCCTTGCGCGTCAACCAGAAGCGAGTTCTAGAACTGATCACTACCGCCCCATCCCTCAATCCAGAGGTCACGGCCGGCCTCACCCACCTGGCCCAACACCTGCGCTTCGACAAAATCGTGGCCCTAGCCGCACCCTACCTGGCTGACTCTTGACGTGGATCGCCAACTTTGGCGATAATGGCGGTTTGTGAAAACCGTTACCAAATTCTGGATATCCGGTCTTGGCCAACGTCATTGTGATTGGAGCCCAGTGGGGCGATGAGGGCAAGGGTAAAATTACAGACCTCCTCAGCAAGTCTGCGGATGTAGTCGTTCGCTACCAAGGCGGCGTCAATGCCGGTCACACGGTTGTCGTCAATGGCCAGACCTTTAAGCTCCACCTGATTCCCTCCGGCATTCTCTACCCGGACACGGAATGCATCATTGGCAGCGGCACAGTCATCGACCCCCAGGTGCTGCTCGAGGAAATCGACCAACTCACTGCGCTTGGTATTCCCAGCAACCATCTCTTCATTTCCCAAACGGCCCATGTGACCATGCCCTACCACCGCCTTCTCGACCAGGCGGAGGAGGAGTTTCGGGGGCATCACCGGATCGGCACGACGGGAAGGGGCATCGGCCCTACCTATGCTGACAAGTCAGAGCGAACCGGAGTGCGGGTGCAAGACCTTATGGATCCGGCCGGCCTTGCGGAGCAGCTAACCTGGACGATTACCCAGAAAAACCTCCTTCTGGAGAAGCTATACAGCCTACCTCCCCTCGATCCGGCGACGATTATTGACCAATACCTGGCCTACGGGGAACGGCTGCGGCCCCATGTTGTCGATAGTTCCCTGATGCTCTACGAGGCCGTGCAAAAGCGGCGCAACATCCTGTTTGAGGGGGCACAGGGAACCCTGCTGGACTTGGATCACGGCACCTATCCCTACGTCACGTCCTCCAATCCGGTGGCGGGGGGGGCCTGTGTCGGGGCGGGCATTGGGCCGACCATGATTGATCGGGTGATTGGGGTGGCCAAGGCTTACACGACGCGGGTCGGAGAAGGCCCTTTTCCAACAGAACTCCACGATCCGATTGGCCAACTGCTCTGTGACCGGGGGGCCGAGTTTGGCACGACTACAGGGCGGCAGCGGCGCTGCGGCTGGTTTGATGCGGTGATTGGGCGCTACGCAGTGCGCATCAATGGCCTGGACTGTCTAGCGATCACCAAGCTAGATGTCCTGGATACCCTGCCGGAGATTAAGGTCTGCGTCGCCTATCGAATCGATGGCCGGGTAACGCAGCATTTCCCCAACAGTGCTCGCCAGTTTGCCCATTGCACGCCGGTCTACGAAACCCTGCCCGGCTGGCAACAACCGACGACGGACTGTCGTACCCTGGAGGACTTGCCCCGGCCGGCCCTGAGCTACCTCAAGTTCTTGGCGGAGATCATGGAGGTGCCGATCGCCATTGTCTCGCTGGGAGCCAGTCGGGATCAGACGATTATTGTTGAAGACCCGATCCACGGCCCCAAGCGTGCCTTACTCTACGACCAAGGCACAGACCCCTGGGTGGCGCCCCCCGTCACCTGAACCTGGCTATTCCGCGGCCGGCCGGCCGCCCTCAGGTGGCTCGACCCGCAGCCGCACAGACTCGCCGTGGGAGAACAGACCCTCTTCAACGGCTAGGGTTTGTACCGTTTCTGCCAGTGCACCGAGGCCGGCCGGGGTGAATTCAATCAAACTGGAAGCCTTGAGAAACACCTCGGCACTCAGTCCCGAAGCATAGCGAGCCGCGCCCGAGGTGGGCAGGGTATGGTTAGGGCCGGCCAAGTAATCCCCAACTGCTTCCGGCGTGTTATGCCCCACAAAGATTGCCCCGGCGTGCTTGATCAGGGGCAACATATCCCACGGGGTCGCTGTAGCAATCTCCAGATGTTCGGGTGCAAACTCATTGGCCAAACTGGCCGCCTCTTCCAGGTTGTTGACCACGACGACCAAGCCGTAGTGAGCAATCGCCTTTTCCGTCAGGGTGCGCCGCGGGTGATCCTGGAGTTGGTGGGCAACGGCCGCAACTACCTGGCGAGCGAGCGCTAAATCGGGCGTGATCAGGATCGCAGCGGCGAGGGGGTCGTGCTCAGCCTGGGCGAGCAAATCCGCAGCAACCAGGTCGGGCCGCGCGGTGTGATCTGCGATCACAAGAACCTCAGAAGGCCCCGCCAGGGAATCGATGCCCACCGTGCCATAGACCAATTTCTTGGCCAGTGTGACGTACAGATTGCCGGGGCCGCAGATGAGGTCAACCTTGGGGATAGTTTCTGTACCGTAGGCCAGCGCCCCCACCGCTTGGGCTCCCCCCACTCGGTAGATCTCAGTGACTCCGCACTCTTGGGCAGCCACCAACACGGCCGGGTTCACCTGCTTTTGGGGGCCAGGAGGGGTGACCAGGACGATTCGAGGTACCCCAGCCGCCTTCGCAGGGATCACATTCATCAGCACAGTACTGGGATAGGCGGCCCGCCCCCCGGGAATGTAGAGACCGGCTCGCTCTACGGGCGTATAGCGCCTGCCCAAAACACTGTGGTAGTTATCGAAACAGACCCAACTCTTGGGGAGGCGTTGCCGGTGAAAGTCTTCGAGGCGCTGCTGGGCTAGGCGGAGTGCTGCCAACAGTTCTGGGGACGTGTGCTGGTAGGCGGCATCCAGTTCCGCACTGCTCACCCTTAAGTCCTCTAAGCTCAACACCTGCCCATCAAACTCGGCGGTGTAGTCGAGCAGGGCTTGGTCGCCCAGACGCTTGACCTTTTGTAGAATCTCCCGCACCGTCGCTTCCCGGTGCACCATTTGGTCGTCGTAGATGCGATCCCGAATCCGCTGGAGTTCGGCAAGGGCATCGGCGGATTGGGTAACAACACGTAGCATAGGCCCGTCCAAGACAACCCGGTGAGGAGAGTGGGGCTGGTCGGGAATGACCAGTCTGCTCCTGTTGTAGCTCAACCAGCCTGTTCCCGGCTGTAAACTGGGTATGAGGATGGCTTGACAGCGAGTAGCTGCCCGCACTACCATCATTAATCCGTATGGGTTCTCATATCAAAGGCCCCACATAAAGACAGATGGGTAAGACTTTTCCGGCCCTAGGCCGAGGGAAGCTATTCCCCCTGGGGTTCTTTCTGTCTGTCACATCTCCCCCATTCCAGGATAGGCCGTGGCGAACACTAAGTCTGCTCTCAAGCGTGTCCAGATTGCTGAACGGAACCGACTGCGGAATAAAGCCTACAAAACTGGCGTCAAAACCTTGATGAAGCAATCGCTCACAGTCCTCAGCAGTGGTGGCGTTGAACCTCCTCAAGAGGTTCTAGCAGCGGCGCAAGCCAAGATCAGCCAAGCATTCAGCAAAATCGATAAGGCGGTCAAGCGGGGGGTTCTCCATCCCAATACAGGTGCTCGGCGCAAAGCCCGGCTGGCCAGAGCCTTAGCCCGTGCCCAAGGAGGTCGGCCGGCCGTCTGATTGCCCCTCCTGAACCGGTCTCTTGGCCGTTGGCTGCTCCAGCGCGTTTGGCTTCAGGGGTTATGGTGCAACTGGTAGACACCCACGTCCATCTCAACTTTGCCGATTTCCAGGCTGATCTGGAGGATATTGCGCGGCGCTGGCGGCAAGCCGAGGTCGTCCATCTTGTCCACTCCTGTGTGCAGCCGGAGGAGTTCATTTCCATCCAAGCCCTCGTCAGCTGCTGGCCAGAACTCGCCTGTAGCGTGGGCCTGCATCCCCTAGAGGCAGCCCAGTGGACAACTGAGACAGGACGCCAGATTGCCTGCGCTGTCCGGTCGGGCCAGCGGGTTGTGGCTATCGGAGAAACGGGCTTGGATTTTTACAAGGCCGACAACACCAGCGAGCAGATGACTGCCTTCTGGGAACAGTTGGCCATTGCTCATGACCTCGGCCTACCCGTGATTGTCCACTGTCGAGAGGCCGCCGCTGCAACGGCAGATCTGCTACATCGCTTCGTGGCTCGCCACGGCCCTATCCAAGGTGTGATGCACTGTTGGGGCGGCTCACCCGCTGAAGCCCAATGGTTTCTCGACCTCGGTTTCTACCTTAGCTTCAGTGGAACTGTGACCTTTAAAAACGCAAAACCTATCCAGGCAACGGCTCAGACTGTCCCGGCCGGCCGAATCCTGGTCGAAACGGACTGCCCTTTTCTGGCACCCGTACCCCACCGCGGCCAACGCAACGAGCCAGCCCACGTCCGTCGGGTTGCCCAACAGGTGGCTGAACTGCGGGGCCTCGACCTAGAGACCCTTGCCACCCAAACGACCCTCAACGCCCGCCAGCTTTTTCGACTCGCAGTGCCCGTCTAACTGCACCCTTTCCAATGCCCTTGGCCTGAGAGGACTCTCCATGACCCAGCTTGCCCCCAACGCCTCCTTCTTTTCCATGCCCGACCTGATTGAGATTCAGCGTTCCAGCTTTCGCTGGTTCTTGGAAGAGGGTCTGATCGAAGAATTGGAAAGCTTCTCGCCCATCACAGACTACACCGGCAAAATTGAACTCCACTTCCTGGGTCGCAACTACAAAATCAAGCGGCCCCGCTACGACATGGATGAAGCCAAGCGGCGGGATGCCACTTATGCCGTCCAGGTCTACGTCCCAGCTCGGTTGATCAACAAAGAAACCGGTGAGATTAAGGAGCAGGAAGTTTTCATCGGTGACCTACCCCTCATGACCGACCGGGGTACCTTCATCATCAATGGTGCTGAGCGGGTGATTGTCAACCAGATCGTCCGCAGTCCTGGGGTCTACTACAAGTCTGAACTGGACAAAAATGGTCGCCGTACTTTCAGCGCTAGCCTGATTCCCAACCGGGGGGCATGGCTGAAATTTGAAACCGACCGGAATGATATGGTCTGGGTACGGATTGACAAAACCCGTAAGCTTTCTGCCATGGTGCTGCTGAAGGCCATGGGACTGAGTGACAACGAAATTCGGGAAGACTTACGTCACCCAGAATACCTAGATAAGACGATCCAGAAAGAAGGCCAATTCTCTGAAGAAGAGGCTCTGATGGAGTTGTATCGGAAACTGCGACCTGGTGAACCTCCCACAGTTTCCGGGGGACAGCAGTTACTCGACTCCCGCTTCTTCGACCCCAAACGCTACGACCTAGGCAAGGTCGGGCGCTACAAGCTGAACCGGAAGCTTCAGCTCAATGTGCCTGAAAACATCCGGGTTTTGACCTCTCAGGATATTCTGGCAGCCATTGACTACCTAATCAATTTGGAGTTTGACATTGGCAGCATTGACGATATTGACCACCTAGGCAATCGCCGGGTGCGCTCAGTGGGTGAATTGCTGCAAAATCAGGTGCGGGTTGGCCTCAACCGGCTAGAGCGCATCATTAAAGAACGGATGACTGTCTCGGACGCAGAGTCGCTGACACCCGCTGCCCTAGTCAACCCTAAGCCCCTAGTCGCTGCCATCAAGGAATTTTTTGGCTCCAGCCAGCTTTCCCAGTTCATGGATCAGACCAATCCTCTGGCAGAACTGACCCACAAGCGTCGCCTCAGTGCCCTGGGGCCAGGGGGCTTAAGTCGGGAGCGGGCCGGGTTCGCGGTGCGGGACATCCACCCTTCCCACTACGGACGCATCTGCCCCATTGAAACCCCGGAAGGTCCCAATGCGGGTCTCATCGGCTCCCTGGCCACCCACGCTCGCGTCAATGCTTACGGTTTTATCGAAACCCCCTTCTACCGCGTGGATGGTGGTCAGATTCGCTGGGATCTGCCCGCCACCTACATGACCGCGGATGAGGAGGATGAGTTTCGGGTTGCCCCCGGTGATGTACCAGTCACGCCAGAAGGCCACATTAAAGGCCCCCTTGTGCCGGTTCGTTACCGTCAGCAGTTTGAGACAGCGGTACCTGAACGGGTGGATTACGTCCAAGTCTCCCCAGTTCAGGTGGTATCCGTTGCCACCTCAATGATTCCATTCCTGGAGCATGACGATGCCAACCGGGCGTTGATGGGATCGAACATGCAACGCCAAGCGGTACCCCTGCTGCGGCCCCAACGTTCCATGGTGGGTACGGGGCTAGAAGGCCAGGCGGCCCGGGACTCTGGCATGGTGGTGGTCAGCCGCACCGATGGCCAAACTATTTACGTCTCTAGCGAAAAAATTGTGGTGCGCCCCCCCCAAGGCAACGACATCACCTACATCCTGCAAAAGTTCCAGCGTTCCAACCAAGACACTTGCATGAACCAGCGGCCGTTGGTTCGGGAGGGCAGTACTGTAGTTGCGGGCCAAGTGCTCGCCGATGGAGCGTCCACTGAAGGGGGGGAACTTGCCCTCGGCCAAAATGTTCTGGTTGCCTACATGCCCTGGGAGGGCTACAACTACGAGGACGCCATCCTGATTAGTGAGCGGCTGGTGGCGGAAGATATCTACACCTCAATTCACGTTGAGAAATATGAGATTGAGGCCCGCCAGACAAAGCTTGGCCCAGAAGAGATTACCCGAGAAATTCCCAACACTGCTGAAGAGAACCTCCGCAACCTAGACGAGAACGGTATTATCCGCATCGGGGCCTGGGTGGAGGCGGGTGACATTTTGGTGGGCAAGGTGACCCCCAAGGGTGAATCAGATCAACCTCCTGAAGAAAAGCTCCTGCGGGCAATCTTCGGGGAAAAAGCGCGGGACGTGCGGGATAACTCCTTGCGGGTGCCCAACGGTGAAAAGGGCCGGGTGGTCGACGTACGTGTCTTTACACGGGAACAGGGCGATGAGTTACCCCCTGGGGCCAATATGGTGGTGCGCGTCTATGTAGCCCAAAAACGCAAAATCCAAGTAGGCGACAAGATGGCCGGCCGCCATGGCAATAAGGGGATCATCTCCCGGATTCTGCCTCGGCAGGATATGCCCTACCTGCCTGATGGAACTCCCGTGGATATCGTCCTCAATCCCCTGGGGGTGCCCTCCCGGATGAACGTCGGCCAAGTGTTTGAATGCCTCCTAGGGTGGGCCGGGGACTTACTGGGTCGCCGGTTCAAACTCGTGCCATTCGATGAAATGTACGGTGAGGAGGCCTCTCGCACCTTGGTCAATGGCAAGTTGCGTCAAGCTGCTGAAAACACCGGCCGGCCGTGGTTGTACCAGGAGCAGCATCCAGGCAAGGTAGTGTTGCGAGATGGACGTACCGGCGAATCCTTTGACCACCCTGTGACGGTGGGCAAAGCCTACATGCTCAAACTGGTTCACCTTGTAGACGACAAGATTCACGCTCGCTCGACAGGCCCCTACTCCTTGGTTACCCAGCAACCCCTGGGGGGTAAAGCCCAGCAGGGGGGGCAGCGCTTTGGCGAAATGGAGGTCTGGGCCCTCGAAGCCTTTGGAGCCGCTTACATCCTCCAGGAGTTGCTGACGGTCAAGTCCGATGACATGCGCGGTCGCAACGAGGCCCTAAACGCCATCGTCAAAGGCCAGCCCATTCCCCGTCCAGGTACACCCGAATCCTTCAAGGTTCTAATGCGGGAACTTCAGTCCCTGTGCATCGATATCTCTGCTCACAAAATCGATACCGATGTGGATAACAACGCTCGCGATGTGGAAATTGACCTGATGGCGGAGGCTCCTGGCCGCCGTACTCCCCCTCGCCCAACCTATGAATCCCTAGGGCGGGATGACGGCGACGACGATCTGGACTAAGACCCAACTGCCCACCGACTAGAAGGATTGACCTCGAATGTCCAAGACAGAACAGTACTTCGATTACGTCAAGATCAACTTGGCCTCTCCCGATCGCATTCGGCAGTGGGGAGAACGAACCTTGCCCAATGGTCAGATGGTGGGGGAAGTCACCAAGCCAGAGACCATCAACTACCGCACCCTCAAGCCGGAGATGGACGGTCTGTTCTGTGAGCGCATCTTTGGACCAGTCAAGGACTGGGAATGCCACTGCGGCAAGTACAAGCGGGTGCGCCACCGGGGCATCGTCTGTGAACGGTGTGGGGTTGAGGTCACTGAATCCCGGGTGCGGCGCCATCGTATGGGCTTTATCAAGCTAGCCGCTCCCGTAACGCACGTCTGGTACTTGAAGGGCATCCCAAGCTACGTCTCCATCCTGCTTGATATGCCACTGCGGGATGTGGAGCAAATTGTCTACTTCAACGCCTATGTGGTGCTCAACCCGGGCAATCACGAGGGCCTCACCTATAAACAGCTCCTTACTGAAGACCAGTGGCTTGAAATTGAGGATGAACTTTACAGCGATGAGTCTTCCTTCACAGACATTGAGGTGAGCATTGGGGCGGAAGCAATCCAGCGCCTACTAGAGGACTTAGACCTGGAATCTGAGGCCGAAAAACTGCGCGAGGAGGTCGCCAACTCCAAGGGCCAGCGGCGCGCTAAATTGATCAAGCGGCTGCGGGTAATTGATCAATTTGTCATCACAGGTGCTAGGCCGGAATGGATGGTACTCACCTACATCCCGGTTATCCCCCCCGATCTGCGCCCCATGGTGCAGTTAGATGGAGGTCGGTTTGCCACCTCTGACTTGAATGATCTCTACCGGCGGGTGATTAACCGCAATAACCGCTTGGCTCGCCTCCAGGAAATACTGGCTCCGGAAATCATTGTCCGCAATGAGAAACGGATGTTGCAAGAAGCGGTCGATGCGCTGATTGACAATGGTCGCCGCGGTCGCACCGTAGTCGGGGCCAACAATCGTCCCCTGAAGTCTCTCTCTGACATTATTGAGGGTAAGCAGGGACGCTTCCGGCAAAACCTGCTGGGTAAGCGGGTGGACTACTCCGGCCGGTCTGTGATTGTGGTCGGACCGAAGTTGAAGCTATTCCAGTGTGGCCTGCCGCGGGAAATGGCCATCGAGCTGTTCCAGCCGTTTGTGATTCAGCGCCTCATCAAGCAAGGTGTGAGCAACAATATTAAGTCAGCCAAGAAAATGATCCAGCGCAATGATCCCATGGTTTGGGAGGTGCTGGAAGAGGTCATTCAAGGCCATCCTGTCCTTCTGAACCGGGCACCGACGCTCCACCGTTTGGGGATTCAAGCCTTCGAGCCACTGCTTGTGGAGGGTCGAGCGATCCAACTCCACCCCTTGGTCTGTCCGGCCTTCAACGCTGACTTTGATGGGGATCAAATGGCTGTCCACGTCCCCCTCTCCCTGGAAGCCCAAGCTGAGGCGAGGATGCTGATGTTGGCTTCCAATAACCTGTTGCTCCCCGCGACGGGTCAACCGGTAGTTGCCCCCAGCCAAGACATGGTTTTGGGGTGCTATTACTTGACGGCTGAGAATCCGCAGGCCACCCAAGGTGTGGGCCATTACTTCGCCAATCTAGACGACGCGATCACTGCCTATCAGCAGAAGCAGGTCGATCTGCACGCGTTCATTTGGGTACGCTTCGAGGGTGCTGTGGATGCGGACGAACCCGAGGCCCCACCCATCGTAGAAACCCATGCGGATGGCAGTGTCACGAAGCTCTACCGGGGCAGCCGTTCCGGTCGCGACCTGCGCCGTACCCGAGAGGATGACCAGGGCAACCTCCTCAGTCAGTACATCTCCACCACGGCCGGCCGCATCCTATTTAACAAAACGGTCTTGGACGCCCTCGCTAGCTAGTTCGCTATCCCCGCCCTGCACCTCTGGAGCCTGAACCATGGCCGATTCACAGTCCACGGCACCCCGGATTTTCCGCAACCGGATGATTGACAAGAAGCAGCTCAAAAAGCTGATCTCCTGGGCATTTACCCACTACGGCACGGCCCACACCGCCAACCTTGCGGATTCGCTCAAGAATATGGGCTTTCGCTACGCAACCCAGGCAGGAGTGTCGATCAGCGTCGATGACCTGCGGGTACCTCCCAGCAAGCGCCAACTGCTCGCTGCCGCCGAAGAGGAAATCTCGGTCGCTGAGGATCGGTTCTCACGGGGCGAAATCACTGAGGTGGAGCGATTCCAGAAGGTCATTGACACCTGGAACACCACCACCAGCGCTCTCACAGATGAGGTGGTCAAGCATTTCCGCCAGACTGATCCCCTCAACCCGGTCTACATGATGGCCTTCTCTGGGGCGCGCGGGAATATTTCCCAAGTGCGCCAATTGGTCGGTATGCGAGGGCTGATGGCCGATCCCCAGGGAGAGATCATCGATTTACCTATCAAAAGCAACTTCCGGGAAGGCTTGACCGTTACGGAGTACATCATCTCCTCCTACGGGGCCCGCAAAGGTTTGGTGGATACCGCCCTGCGCACCGCCGACTCAGGCTATCTCACCCGCCGTCTCGTAGACGTGTCCCAGGATGTGATTATTCGGGAGGTAGACTGCGGTACCTCTCGCGGCATTGTGGTGCGGGATATGACTGATGGGGAACGGGTGCTGATTCCCCTGGCCGACCGCCTGCCCGGACGGGTGTTGGCCGAGGATGTCCTCAACCCCACAACAGGTGAACTGATCGGTGCTCGCAACCAAGCAATCTCAGCGGATCTGGCTCAAGATATCGTTGCAGCAGGGGTTTCTGAGGTGCGGGTGCGCTCTCCCCTAACGTGTGAGGCCAGTCGCTCCGTCTGCCAAACCTGCTATGGGTGGAGCTTGGCCCATGGTCGCATTGTAGACCTAGGGGAAGCGGTAGGGATCATTGCCGCCCAGTCCATTGGCGAACCTGGCACCCAGTTGACCATGCGTACCTTCCATACCGGGGGGGTTTTTACCGGGGAAGTGTCTCGGCAAGTGCGAGCCGCCTTCACCGGAACATTGATATTTCCCCAGGATTTACGCACCCGGCCCTACCGGACACCCCACGGTCAAGATGCTCTCCTAGCTGATAGCACAGGTCAAGTCACCTTGGTGTCTGCCGACGGCCAGACAGAGAGTATCGGTGTGAGTCAGGGGTCTATTTTGTTTGCGACCCACAATAGCCGGGTCGATGAAGGGCAAATGCTTCTGGAGGTGCCGCCGGGGGGGGCACGCAACGTTCGCCGTACTACTGAAAAAGCCACCAAGGATGTGGCCACAGACTTGGCCGGTGAGGTGTGGTGCGAGTTTACGCCAGAGGAAAAGACAGATCGCCAGGGCAATACTACTCGGATTGCCCCCCGCTTCGGCCTCGTGTGGATTCTGGCTGGGGAGGTCTATAACTTGCCGCCAGGGGCCGAGCCTGTGGTGAAGAATGGTGACACAGTTGCTGCCGGAGATATTCTGGCCCAAACCCAGTTGATCAGTGAACACGGGGGGCAAGTGCGGCTGGTAGACGACCAAACTGGCAAAGGGAATCGGGAGATTGAGATTATTACTGCTGCGGTGATCCTGGATCAGGATCGGGTGCGGGAAGAAAGTCATCAGGGCCAGACCCAGTATTTCCTGGAAACCCAGTCCGGCCAGCGCTTCGCCCTGAAGGCCACTCCAGGAACCAAGGTACAAAACCATCAGGTGGTAGCGGAGCTTCTGGACAACCGCTATCGCACGACTACGGGAGGCATGCTCCGCTATTCAGATGTGGAGGTTGCCAAACGGGGTCGGGCCAAGCAGGGCTATGAAGTGACGGTCGGGGGGACACTCCTGTGGATTCCAGAGGAGACCCACGAGGTTAACAAGGACATTTCCTTGCTTCAGGTGGAGGATGGCCAACTGGTGGAAGCTGGCACCGAAATCGTCAAGGACATTTTCTGCCAGTCTGATGGTCTGGTTGTGATTACCCAGAAGAATGACATCCTCCGAGAGGTGGTGATCAAGCCGGGTCAAGTTCACCTAGTCGATGATCCCAACGCGGCCCAATCGCGCCATGAGAGCTATGGCTACCCCGGTGAGGAGGTTCTTCCCGGCCTAACCCTAAAGGCGCTCTCGTGGCTAGAATTCGTTGATACTCCTGAGGGATCGGCACTTCTAGTCCGTCCGGTAGTGGAGTATCCGGTGCCCACAGAACCTCCTGTCCCCAGCCAAGAGTCTCGGAATGAGTCGGGGGCGGGGATTCGGCTGCGTGCTGTGCAGCGCCTACCCTACAAAGACGGGGAGCGCGTCAAGACGGTGGAGGGCGTGGATTTGCTCCGTACCCAGTTGGTTCTGGAGATTGGCGAGGATGCGCCCCAACTGGCGGCAGATATTGAGTTGGTGCCTGACCCGGAATCGGAAGCGGGGGCTGACCGCATTTTGCGCCTCCAGTTGGTGATTCTGGAGTCCTTGATGATGCGGCGGGATGTTTCTGCCGATCTCACCCAGGGAAGTACCCAGACTCAACTCCTGGTGGAAGACGGTGGCGTTATTCCCCCTGGGGCAGTCGTGGCCCGCACAGCCATCCTTTGCAAACAGGCCGGACAGATTCGGGGAATTCGCGAGGAATCGCTGATCCAGCGCCGCTTGTTGGTGGTTACTGAGAATGATCGTGTCGCGGTGCCCACGGCCGGCCGGCCGGTGCAGGTGACACCAGGACAGTTGGTGCGGGAAGGGGATACTTTGGCCGACGGGGTCTTGGCAACGGAATCGGGCCAAGTGCTGGCCTTGACCAAGGATGCAGTGACCCTGCGTAAAGCTCGGCCTTACCTAGTATCACCCGGCGCTATCTTGCACATCCGGCCTGGAGACTTGGTACAGCGGGGGGATAGCATGGCACTCCTCGTGTTTGAGCGAGCTAAGACCGGCGACATTATCCAGGGTTTACCCCGGATCGAGGAACTTCTCGAAGGTCGGCGGCCGAAGGAGATGTGTATTCTCGCCCAGCGGCGTGGCACAGTGCAGGTACAGTACGACGCCGACGATATCCCAGAAATCAAAATTGTCGAAGGAGATGGAACCATTACCGATTACCGCCTTGGTCCTGGCCAGACTCTGGTGGTGATTGATGGCCAAGAGGTTGAGGCTGGCGAACCCTTGACTGATGGGCCAGCCAATCCCCATGACCTCCTAGATCTCTACTTCAGCCTCTACCGGGAAGAAGAAGGTTGCTATGGGGCTGCACTCAAAGCTCTCGCCAAGGTTCAGACCTTCTTGGTCAATGAGGTGCAGTCGGTGTACCAGTCCCAGGGAATCGACATCTCCGACAAGCACATTGAAATCGTCGTCCGGCAGATGACCTCTAAGGTACGGGTTGAGGATGGCGGTGACACCCACCTGCTGCCCGGTGAGATCATGGAACTCAAGGAGGTTGAGAAGGTGAATGAGGCCATCGCCATCAGTGGCGGCGCTCCAGCCCAGTACAGCCCCATGCTGCTCGGGATCACCAAGGCATCTTTGAATACGGACAGCTTTATTTCAGCCGCAAGCTTCCAGGAAACCACCCGTGTGCTTACGGAAGCTGCCATTGAGGGCCGTTCTGACTGGTTGCGGGGCTTAAAGGAGAACGTGATTATTGGCCGCCTTATCCCGGCAGGGACTGGGTACAACGCCTACGAAGAAGCGGGGCCGGGGGTGACAGATCTGGCGGCCTACGAAGTAGTGGCCGAACTCGATGAAACGCCCACCAATCTGGAAGACATCTTCCTGGATGACCGGACGGCGCGCACCTATAGTCGTGAAGTGGGCCTGAGCTTAGGTTCTGAGGTGAGTACCCTTGACGAAACCGAGGCCGGCGACGAGTTGGAGGATGCCCCCACAGACGACCTTGAGGATGATCTGGATTGAGCTGTTCACCCTAGCCTAGGGCTATGTGGGGGATTAACTATGACACCGGCAGTCTCCATCCGCGATCTCAAGAAAGCCTATGGGTCAGTGGTTGCCCTCCAAAGCGTATCTTTGGAGGTGCCTCCCGGCTGTATTTTCGGCTTGCTGGGGCCCAATGGTGCAGGTAAGTCCACGACCCTGCGTTGCTTGTGTACCCTAACCCAGCCGGACAGCGGCACCCTGGAGGTGTTTGGGGTATCGGCCCTGACCCAACCCCGTCAGGTTCGCCAGTTGCTCGGCTATGTGGCCCAAGAGATAGCCCTGGACAAGGTACTGACGGGTCGGGAACTGTTGGCTTTCCAAGGAGCGCTCTACCACATTTCAGTGGGTGAGTTGGCTGGGCGGATTGCGGATGTCCTCAGGTTGCTAGACCTGGAAGCCTGGGCAGATCGACGAATTGGCACCTACTCAGGGGGACTCAAGAAGCGTCTTGACTTGGCGGCCGGCCTGTTGCACCAACCGCCTCTGCTGGTCTTAGATGAGCCAACTGTGGGGCTGGATATTGAAAGTCGCCAAGTAATCTGGGCGTTTCTGCGTCAGCTACGGGAACAGGGGACGACTCTGCTACTGACCAGCCACTACTTGGAAGAAGTCGATGCCCTCGCGGATCAGGTGGCCATCATCGATCAGGGTCGTGTGATTGCCAGTGGTACCCCTGGGGCACTAAAGGCCCAGGTGGGTGGTGAGCGAATCACGTTGCGGCTGCGGGAGTTTACACCCCTCGCTGAGGCCCAAACCGCCCGACAACTACTGGCAGGACTACCCTGGGTTCAGGACGTGATTGTCAATGCCGCCCAGGGGAATTCGCTCAATCTGGTGACCCAGCCCGTCGACAACGCCCTCACCCAGGTGCAACAGGCCCTGCAAGCGGCCGGCCTGCCGGTATTCAGTCTGGCCCAGGCACGCCCCAGCCTGGATGACGTGTACCTGGCAGCGACAGGGCGTACTTTGGCGGATGCGGAATTGGCCGCAGCAGAGCGAGTTGGGGCGAGAAAGTAGGATTGTGAGAGCGCTAGCTGGCTATCCTTTTACTGCCCTATGACTTCCCCGCCCAACCTAGAGCCTTCTCCACTTCCTGATCCGACTTCTGAGTCCCCAGCACCGGAACTTGATGGCGGAGAAGACGACTGGCAAGACGCGGAAGATCCTGCTCCTGACCCCCTGAGTCTCACGCCCTACGATGTGGAGATGCCCCTATTCGACCACCTGGAGGAGCTGCGGCAGCGGCTTTTTTGGGTGCTGGGCACCTTGGGGTTGGCCGTAGTGGGTTGTTTCCTCGCTGTGCGGCCCCTGGTTCAATTCCTGGAGCGGCCGGCCGGCCCTGTCAAGTTTCTCCAGTTAGCCCCCGGCGAGTTCTTCTTTGTCTCCCTCAAGGTGGCAGCCTACAGCGGCCTGATTCTCAGCAGTCCCATGGTGCTGTACCAGGTACTCGCCTTTGTATTGCCAGGATTAACCCTGCGAGAGCGGCGACTCGTGGCTCCAGTGGTGTTGGGATCAACGGTGTTGTTTGGCTTGGGGCTGACTTTTGCCTACAGCGCGCTGGTGCCGGCGGCCCTCCGCTTCTTCCTCAATTACGGCTCGGATGTGGTCGAACCCCTCTGGTCAATTGAGAAGTACTTTGAGTTTATTCTAGTGCTGATGTTCAGTACGGGCCTTGCCTTTCAAATCCCCATCTTGCAAGTACTGCTGGGAGTCCTGGGGATTGTCAGCGCTCCTCAAATGCTGGCGGGCTGGCGGTACGTGCTGCTGGGGGCCGTGATTCTGGGGGCGGTGCTCACCCCCTCCACCGATCCCCTCACCCAAGTGTTACTGGGCGGTGCCATTGCCGGGCTGTACCTGGGGGGGGTGGGTCTACTCGTGCTTGCCCAACGGATGGGCGGGATTGGGACAACCCGTGATGCTAGCATGACCACAGACTAAAACAGCAAAGCAGAAAGGCAAAGCGTAATTCGATGGAAAAAACCATAGTGTTTGACGGGCGGGAAATCCGACTGCGGATCGGGGATTTTGCGCCCCAAGCGGGTGGCTCCGTGTTGATGACCATGGGGGACACCACGGTTCTGATCACCGCGACCCGGGGAAATGCCCGGGAGGGCATCGACTTCCTCCCTCTGATGGTGGAATACGAGGAGCGACTCTATGCGGCCGGCCGGATTCCTGGGGGATTTTTGCGGCGGGAAGGTCGGCCCCCCGAAAAAGTGGTGCTGATCAGTCGCCTGATTGATCGCCCTCTGCGACCCCTCATCCCGGATTGGATTCGGGAAGACATTCAGGTGGTGGCCACCACCCTTTCCCTAGACGAGGAAGTTCCTCCGGATGTCCTTGCCGTGACGGGCGCGTCCCTGGCGGTGATGGTTGCCGGGATTCCCTTCCAAGGCCCTATGGCAGCGGTACGCGTGGGTTTAGTGGGGGATGATTTTGTGATCAACCCCACCTACAACGAAACCGAAGCCAGTGATCTCAATTTGGTGGTGGCAGGCTGTCCCAACGGCGTGATCATGGTGGAGGCTGAAGCCAACCAACTGCCAGAGCAGGACATGATCGAAGCCATTGACTTTGGCTACGAAGCGATCCAGGAACTGCTGCAAGCCCAGCGGGAGTTGGTGTCAGCCCTCGGCATCAACACCCCCCTGCCCCCTGCGCCAACGCCCGTCCCTGAACTGGAAGCCTTTGTCAAGGATCAGGCCGCCGACGCGATTCAGGCCCTCCTAGAGCGCACCGAACCCGATAAGCGCCTCCGCAACCAAGCCCTGGATCAGATCAAAGCCCAGGTGACAGCGGCCCTAGAAGCCCTGCCCGAAGAGGACGCGCGCCGGCTGGCGGCCACGCCCAAGGGCATTGATGCACTGTTCAAGAGCCTGACCAAGAAACTGATGCGGCGGCAGGTTCTAGAGAAGGGGGTGCGGGTGGATGGCCGCAAAACCGATCAGGTACGCCCCATCACCTGTGAAGTAGGGGTACTGCCCCGGCGAGTTCATGGCAGTGGGTTGTTTACCCGGGGCCTCACCCAGGTTCTCTCGGCGGCGACCCTAGGAACCCCTGGAGATGCCCAGGATCTATCAGATGACCTCAATCCTGAAAACGAGAAGCGCTACCTCCACCACTACAACTTTCCGCCCTACTCGGTGGGTGAGGCGCGCCCGATGAGGGCACCCTCTCGGCGGGAAATTGGCCACGGAGCACTGGCTGAGCGCGCACTATTACCAGTCTTACCGAGTAAGGACACTTTCCCCTACGTGCTGCGGGTCGTCTCCGAGGTGCTGTCTTCCAACGGATCAACGTCCATGGGGTCGGTGTGTGGGTCCACCCTGGCCCTTATGGATGCGGGCGTGCCGTTGAAGAAGCCGGTAGGTGGGGTGGCCATGGGTCTGATCAAAGAGGGGGATCAGGTGGCCGTGCTCACGGATATCCAGGATATCGAGGACTTCCTGGGGGACATGGACTTCAAGGTGGCAGGCACAGACACCGGCATCACCGCCTTGCAGATGGACATGAAGATTCCCGGACTTGCCGTGGAGGTACTTGCCCAAGCCGTGCGTCAGGCGAAGGCCGGCCGGCTGTATATTCTGGAGAAAATGCTGGCGGCGATCCCAGCACCCCGGGCTGAACAGTCGCCCTTTGCTCCGCGCCTGCTCACCCTCAAGATTGACCCCGAGTTGATTGGCAGCGTCATCGGCCCTGGAGGCAAAACGATCCGGGGCATTGTTGAGGAGACCGGAGCCAAAGTGGACATTGAGGATGATGGGACAGTCACCATTGCTGCGGTGGATGGCATCAAAGCGGAGAAAGCCTATGGCATTATCTACGGCATGACCCGCCGCCTGAATGAGGGAGATGTCTACGCGGGACGGGTGACGCGAATTATCCCGATTGGAGCGTTTGTCGAAATCCTGCCAGGGAAGGAGGGAATGATCCACATTTCCCAACTGGCGGACTACCGGGTGGGCAAGGTGGAGGACGTGGTGTCTGTGGGGGACGAGGTGGTCGTGCGTGTCCGGGAGATCGACGGGCGCGGTCGGGTCAACCTCACTCGACTCGGCATCCATCCCGATGAAGCAGCCGCTGCCCGCGAGAAGGCCATGGGTTAACAACACACAGGTGGTGCAGCAGGCACCGGGGCATCGTACACTAGCTAAACCGTATTCGCCGGACGACTCCAACGGCCGGCCGGTACTGTTTCTGCTCGCATGGAGTGTCCTGTGCCCCAGACTGTGATTGCCGGCAATTGGAAGATGTACAAAACCCAGAGGGAAGCCCTGGCGTTTTTACAGGCTTTTCTGCCCCTGGTAAGTGGGGTGCCAGCGGCGCGGGAACTGGTGTTGTGTGTGCCCTTTACCGCTTTGGTGCCCCTCGCGGACAAACTCCAGGGGACATCAATTCAGTTGGGTGCCCAGAACGTCCATTGGGAAGACCAGGGCGCTTTTACGGGAGAAATCGCGGCTCCCATGCTGGTGGAACTGGGGGTGCGCTACGTGGTGGTGGGCCACAGTGAACGTCGCCAGTATTTTGGCGAGACGGATCAGACCGTCAATGGTCGGCTACGGGCGGCGCAAGCCCATGGCCTAACGCCTATTCTGTGTGTGGGGGAAACCAAGCAACAGCGGGAGGCGGGCCAGATAGAGTCCCTGATCTATCGCCAACTAGACCAAGCCCTGGTTGGGGTTGACCCCGACAACCTGGTGATTGCCTACGAACCCATCTGGGCGATTGGCACTGGCCTCACCTGTGAGACCCAGGAGGCTAACCGGGTGATCGGTCTGATTCGGCAGCGGGTCGGCCGGCCGGACATCACGATTCAGTATGGGGGGTCGGTCAAACCCGGTAACATTGACGAACTGATGGCCGCCCCAGAGATCAATGGCGTTTTGGTAGGCGGAGCCAGCCTAGAACCAGAAAGTTTCGCCCGGATTGCAAACTATTGCTAGGCCCTTAAGACCTCCTTCAGGTGGATAAGCTCAACGCCCTGTTCAACGTGAGCAAAACCCTAGGCATCTACGGTATCACCGGCCTGTGTGAGATTGGGGGTGGGTACCTGGTGTGGTTATGGTTACGGGAAGGCTGGGGATTGCCCGTAGGTCTTTTGGGTGCCCTTGTGCTCTTTGCCTATGGCATCTTACCGACCCTCCAGACTGCACACCATTTCAGTCGGGTCTACGCCGCCTATGGAGGGTTATTTATTCTGATGGCCTTGGTATGGGGGGCGCGGGTCGAGGGCAAGGTGCCGGATCTGGGCGACCTTGTGGGGGCGGGCGTAGCGACACTTGGGGCACTACTGATCCTCTACTGGCCCAGGGGATGATCCTAATCCCAGCAGCAGCACGGCTTTACCAACCCTGAGACCGCCAGATGCCCCACCGCTCTGACACCTATAGCTAGCCACTTTGGTTAGGCGTGAGACACCCATGTTCACCTCTATCCTCGCGGCATCCTTCCTACCAACGAGTTTCAAGGCACATAAGGGTCGTAGTAGGGTTGAGAAAGGTGTATTGTTTCTGTTTGAAACGGCTATAAAGCTGAGACGTGAGTTTTCCAGGCCCAAATGACTGAAAAACTTGTGGCTATGGATCAGCGCCTCGACCGAATCAAGAAACGACTTGATGCCTAAGAGGGCCGATTTTGGATGCTGATTGGCCTGACCCTGACTGCCTTGTTGGGTATCTTGGGCAAGCTGGACTCCTGTTTTTTCTAGTGGCTCAGCCGCATAGCCTCTCACCCGGCCGGGCTACGCTAGGGATGGCGCGATTCCCAATGCACCATGACCCAGGCCACTGATTCCGATGTGCTAAACCGCCTAGACAAATTGACTGCGGCGGTCGAGTCTCTGGCTCAGGGCTTGCAGGAAACCAAACTTGAGACGCGGGTTTTCCAGGCCCAGACAACAGAACGGTTGATGAGCCTGGAGCAGCGCATTACAGATTTGGACAAGCGCATCGATCAGCGGCTGGAGCGGATCGAGAAACGACTAGATGTTCAAGAGGGGCGGGTCTGGACAATTCTGTTGGCTGTTTTCACTGCATCTGTGGGTGTGATCGTTAAGCTGGTGGCTTTTCCGAATTGGCCCGGCCCGGCCGCATAGCCTCTCACCCGGCCGGGCTACGCTAGAGATGGCGCGATTTCCACACCCACCATGACCCAGGCCACTGATTCGGATGTGCTGAACCGCCTCGACAAGCTGACTGTGGCAGTCGAGTCTCTGGCTCAGGGCTTGCAGGAAACGAAACTTGAGACGCGAGTATTCCAGGCTCAAACAACTGAAAAACTTGTGGCTATGGATCAACGCCTCGATCGCATTGAGAAACGCCTTGACGCCCAAGAGGGCCGATTTTGGACGCTGATTGGTCTGACTTTGACTGCCCTGCTGGGTATCTTGGGCAAGCTGGCCTTCTTTCCCAGTGGCCCTACCCCATGACCCAGCCACTGGTTGGGCTACGCTGGGGATAGCGCGATTCCCAATGCACCATGACCCAGGCTACTGATTCGGATGTGCTGAACCGCCTCGACAAGCTGACTGCGGCAGTCGAGTCTCTGGCTCAGGGCTTGCAGGAGACGCGCGTTTTTCAAGCACAAACGACCGAGCGCCTGATCAGTCTTGACCAACGGATCACGGAGTTGGACAAACGCATAGAGCAGCGCATCACAGATTTTGATAAGCGCATTGATCAGCGGCTAGAGCGAATCGAGAAAAGACTAGATGTGCAAGAGGGGCGGGTCTGGACAATTCTTTTGGCTGTTTTCACCGCATCTGTGGGCGTAATTGTTAAGCTGGTGGCTTTTCCAAATTGGCCCGGCCCAGCCGCCTGAGCAAGGTGCTGATGGGGTGCCTGCGGGATACAGGTGGGGTTGAGGTGGGATGTACGGGGAATAAACAGACTCAAGGCTCTCAGGGGAGGGATACTTTCCAGAGTTTGATGGCCTTATCATACGATTCACTGGCGAGGGCACGTCCATCAGGACTCCAACTCACCCACCAAACCGAATCCTCATGTCCCCGGAGGGTGGTTAGGAGTGCCCCGGTCTGCGGGTTCCAGAGTTTGATGGGCGGGGAGAGAATCGAACTCTCATCCTCTTGCGAGGGGCAGATTTTGAGTCTGCTGCGTCTACCAGTTTCGCCACCCGCCCAGGGTTGGCCCTCTATTGTGTCACTCCCTCGGAAGCTCTGGCAAGCGACCTCCCCCGTGCCCCATTCCGTAGATTCCCCTAAAACCCGTGTCCTGCGCCCCTAGCAGCGATAGACTCTGGGAAATCCACTCGAAGCGCTCAGGATAGGGGACTTGCCCATGACCATCAAAGTTGTCCTCCAGCACCGCTTAGAGTACCAGTTCGACCGTCCCGTGCGCCTCTCACCCCACCTGCTCCGCCTCCGGCCGGCCGCCCACAACCGCATCCCCATTTCCGGCTACACCCTGCGGATCTCCCCGGAGGATCATCGCCTCCACAGTCAAGTCGATCCCCTGGGCAATACCCTCGACCGACTGGTGTTCCAAACCCCCAGTACCCATCTGCGCATCCTGGTGGAGTTGATCGCCGAACTCTATCCCCGCAACCCTTTCGATTTTCTGTTGGTGCCCGAAGCCCAGGACTATCCCTTCAGCTACAGCCCCGATCAGGCCACCAGCCTTGCCCCCTTCCTCCAACCCAGTCCCCAGGAAACCAGTGCATTGATGACCGACTGGCTGGCAGAAGTGCGGCCGGCCGGCCCCCAACCCACCGTGAACTTCCTGGTGGGTCTCAACCAGCGCCTCAGCCAGACTATTGCGTACACCACACGGCTGGAACCGGGGGTACAACCCTGTGACACCACTCTCAGCCAGAAACTGGGGTCGTGCCGGGACAGCAGTTGGCTCTTGGTTCAGACCCTGCGGCATTTGGGTTTAGCCGCCCGATTTGTCTCCGGGTATTTGGTGCAACTCGTCCCAGAAGAGCCTGCCCTGGAGGGCGCGGCCGGCCCGACCGTCGATAGCGCCGACCTCCATGCCTGGGCTGAGGTTTATTTGCCGGGTGCCGGGTGGATTGGCCTCGATCCCACCTCCGGGTTACTGACCGCAGAGGGTCACATCCCGCTGGCCGTGGCCGTTGACCCCTCCCAAGCTGCTCCTGTGGAAGGCACCGTTGAACCCTGCAACGCCACCCTCAACTTCCAGGTGGCCGTCACCCGTCTCCAGGAAGTACCCACGCCAGCCCAGCCCTACACCGAGGACCAGTGGCAGCAGATCCTCGCCCTAGGGGAAACGGTGGAAACCCGCCTGAAGCAGGGGGGCGTGAACCTGTGGATGGGAGGGGAGCCGACCTTTGTGGCGGCCGATAACCGGGACGCTCCGGAGTGGCTGGTGGCGGCCTTAGGGGATGACAAACTCCAGCGGGGTGAACACCTGCTGCGGCGGTTACGGGATCGGTTTGCGCCGGGGGGCTGGCTGCTGATGGGTCAGGGGAAAACCTACGCGGGCGAACCCCTACCCCGCTGGTCCCTGAGCTGCTACTGGCGGCCGGCCGGGGCGCCCCTCTGGCAATCCCCCGACTTGGAGGCCATCGGCGACACCCTGGGTAAGGTCAATTTGTCCACCGCCCGCACCTTTATCGAAACCCTAGCCCAGCACTTGGGGGTGGCGGTGACAGCCATCCACCCGGCCCAGGATGCGGAGCGGGGGTTCGTGGGGTTTGTGCTGCCCCTGCTACGGGTGGCCCCGGCCGGCCGGCCCCACTGGATCACCTGTACCTGGCAGTTCGCCCAGCCCACCCTGGCGCTCTTACCGGGAAACTCACCCCTCGGCTATCGCCTGCCCCTGGATCGCTTCAACCCCGACACCGAGCGGCTGATCGAGGCGACCGTGGAGAGCCTGGGGGAAGCTGAGGTTCCGCCCCCGGTAGGTGGCCACCTTGCTGCGCCGGACACGATTGCCATTGCCCTGACTGTGGAGGTCAGGGCCGGCCGGCTCTGCGTCTTCTTCCCGCCGCTGAGTGTCCTGGATCACTACTTGGCTTTGGTAACTGCTGTGGAAACGGTGGCCCGCGCCCTCAACCAACCCATTCGCTGCGAGGGCTACCCACCCCCCACCGATGCCCGCCTCCAACAATTCCAGATCACGCCCGACCCGGGGGTTTTGGAAGTGAACATTCATCCGGCAGCCCAGTGGCCGGACTGGGTAACCACGGTGGAAACCCTCTACACGGAAGCCCAAAACTGTGGCTTGGCGGCGGAAAAGTATTTGCCCGATGGGCGGCGCGTCGGCACGGGTGGCGGCAGTCACCTCACCTTGGGGGGGAGCGACCCGGCAACCAGTCCCCTGCTGCGGCGCCCGGATCTCCTGCGGAGCCTGCTCACCTACTGGCAGCACCATCCCAGCCTCTCCTACCTGTTCTCTGGCCTGTTTGTGGGGCCAACCTGCCAGGCCCCGCGGGTGGATGAGGGTCGCCACGAAAGTTTGTACGAACTGGAAATCGCCTTTCAAGAATTAACGGTTGGGGCTACCCCTCCCCCCTGGTTGGTGGATCGACTGTTGCGCCATCTGCTGGTGGATGTCACGGGCAACACCCACCGGGCGGAGTTTTGCATTGACAAGCTCTACCCGGTAGAGCACAAGCCGCGTCGCCTCGGCTTGCTGGAATTGCGGGCCATGGAAATGCCTCCCCATCCCCAGATGGCCCTCACCTTAGCCCTGCTGGTGCGCGCCTTGGTGGTGTGGCTGTGGGAAACCCCCTACCACAAACCCCTGGTGCGCTGGGGGGCCAGCCTCCACGACCGCTTTATGTTGCCCCACTTCCTGGTGCAGGATTTGGTGGATGTGCTCAAGGACTTGGCCCAGGCGGGCCTGGCTTTTGAACCGGGTTGGTTTACGCCCTTTGTGGAGTTTCGCTGTCCTGTCTATGGCCAGTGGGTCGGGGAGGGGGTTTTGGTTGAACTCCGACAGGCCCTGGAACCCTGGCCCGTGTTGGGCGAAGAGGTCACCCAGACGGGGACAGCCCGCTACGTGGACTCTTCTCTGGAGCGCTTGCAGGTGCGGGTGCAGGGCTACACACCCGGCCGGCATCAGGTGACCTGTAACGGCCGGCCGCTGCCGCTCCAACCCACGGGCATCCAGGGAGAAGCCATCGCCGGGGTGCGGTTCCGTGCCCACCGGCCGGCCGCCGGGCTGCATCCCGCGATTGATCCCCACGTACCCCTCGTCTTTGATCTCGTGGATACCTGGCGGGGGCGCAGTTTGGGGGGCTGCACCTACTACGCCGGCGATCCCCAGGGCCAGGAATACCTCGGCCGGCCGGTGAATGCCCGAGAAGCAGAGGCCCGCCTGCGGGTGCGGTTTGTGCCCGCGGGTCATACGCCTGGCCCAGTCACACTCCAGGAGGCTTACCCCAGCCCCGAATGTCCCCTCACCCTCGATCTGCGCCGGGCCTAGGAGTTACTGTTGCCCGCCAGTGGTGTCTCCGTGCCCATTCACGCAACCCAAAACCTGGTCTTCGTCGGGGGGGGCCACAGCCATGCCCTGGTACTGCGCTACTGGGGACAGTCGCCCCGACCCGGTGTACGCCTGACACTGATTACTGACCAACCGACAACCCCCTATTCGGGGATGCTGCCCGGTACGGTTGCAGGCATTTATGGGCCAGAGGAAGGCCAGATTGATCTTGTGCGGTTGGCCCGGTTTGCCGGGGCCGCTCTCGTGGTTGATGCAGCCGTAGGCCTGGATTTGGAGGCCCGCCAAGTCCACTGTGCCACCCACGCCCCGGTGCCCTTCGACTGGCTTTCCCTGGATATTGGCAGTCGGCCGGCCGCCCTTGCGGTGCCGGGAGCTGCCGTCTATGCCCTGCCCGTGAAACCGGTACCATCCTTTCTCCAAGCCTGGCAAAACCTGGTCAACCAGGTTAGTGCCCACCCGACCCAGCCCCTGACCCTGGCAATTGTGGGTGGGGGGGCAGGGGGCGTGGAGCTGGCCCTAGCCATCCAGGCGCGGCTGCAAAACCTGATGCGGGCACCCCTCGCCCTGCACCTTTTCCAGCGTCAAGCCCATCTGGTGCCCAGCTTTAATCCGCGTGCCCAGCACCGGTTACGAGACATCCTGAAACAGCGCAACATTCAGATCCATCTTCAGGAAACGGTTGTCGAAGTGCTGCCCACTGGTGTCCGCTGCGCCTCCGGCCTAGCTCTGACGGCCGATCGTGTCCTGTGGGTAACCCAGGCCAGCGCCCCCGACTGGATTGCCGCCAGTGGCTTGGCCACCGATCCCCAGGGCTTTGTCGCTGTCGCTGATACCCTCCAGTCCCTTTCCCATCCCCAGGTCTTTGCTGCGGGCGACATCGCCACCCAAATGCATCATCCGCGCCCCAAGGCGGGCGTGTTTGCGGTGCGCCACGGCCGGCCGCTGCGCGAGAATCTCTGGCGTGCTCTAGCCGGCCGGCCGCTGATCACCTACCATCCCCAGAAGACCTATCTGAGTTTGCTGGGGACTGGAACTGGGGACGCGGTAGCCGTTTGGGGTCAGTTTGCTTGGCAATCCCCGCTGGTGTGGTGGTGGAAGGATTGGATCGACCGAGGTTTCATGGCCCAATTTCAACATTTGCCCGTTCGTTAAATGGCTTGACCGGAACCCGTGCCTACCCAACTGCCCGATCACGAACTCTGGATGCGCCAGGCCATCGAGCTTGCCGCCACGGCCGGCCGGGCTGAGGAAGTGCCGGTGGGTGCCCTGATTGTCAATGCGGCCGGCCGGATTCTCGCCACGGGAGAAAATCGACGGGAGCGGGATCACGACCCCACTGCCCACGCCGAGATCCTGGCCCTGCGGGCGGCCGGCCAGGCCCTAGGCACCTGGTATCTCACCAACTGCACCCTCTACGTCACCCTCGAACCTTGCCCCATGTGCACCGGGGCCATTCTCCAAGCCCGGATTGGAGTGTTAGTGTACGGTGCGCCCGACCCCAAGGCTGGGGCCATTCAAACCGTCCTTAACCTGCCCCACAGCCCCGCGGCATTTCACCGTCTGGCCGTCGTCGGGGGTGTTTTGGAAACCGACTGTCGCCACCAACTTCAGGATTGGTTCCGCCAGCACCGTCAACGGCAACGGGCCAAGCCATGAGAGGAATCCCCTGGCTCTGGGACTGCCTGGGTGCCGTTCAGTTCTATACCTGCTTGCCCCTTCCTGCTCGCTGGCCGGTGCGGTTTACCCGTGTGGCCGCCTGGGCACCCGTTGTCGGCCTGGGGGTGGGCGGCTTACTAGGGGGACTAGACGAGGCGCTGGCTCTGGCGGAGATGCCCCTAGCGCCGCGCAGTGCGCTGGTGATGGCTGCCTGGGTGGTGATTACCGGTGGTCTCCATCTGGATGGCGCCATGGATACGGCTGATGGCTTGGCAGTTCAAGACCCGGAGCGCCGTTTGGCGGTGATGGCCGACAGTCGCAGTGGAGCTTTTGGGGTGATGGCTGCTCTGATCCTGCTGCTCCTCAAAACCCTGGCCCTGGCAGACATCCCGGCCGGCCGCCTCTGGGTGCTGATGGGCTGTGCCGGTTGGGGGCGCTGGGGCCAACAGATCGCCATCCTGGCCTATCCCTACCTCAAACCCACAGGCAAAGGGGCCTTCCACAAAGCCGGCCTAGCTACCTGTCCCTGGGTCTGGCTACCCAATGGGGTGCTGCTTTGGGGGCTTTCCCTGGGCCTGACCCTAGCAGGGCATCCCCGGCCGGCCGTCATCCTGGCGCTGGCTGGCCCACTGCTGGCCCTGGGGGTGGGCTATGGTCTCCGTCGCGTCCTGGGGGGCCATACGGGGGACACCTACGGAGCCGTCGTGGAGTGGACTGAAGCTGGCCTGCTGGTCTGCCTCACCAGTGGGTTGCTTTGGTGAACTTTTCGCGCGAACCGGAGAGGGGTTCAACCCGCCCGCGAAAATGGGAGTGGAATAGCTTTGAACCCCGCCAGGCTTGGCTTGTCGTGATGGTGCAGGAGGTTGGATCATGAACGCTTTCCGCTGGTTTGAGAAAACAATGCAATTCCTCTCGGAGGGTGCCACCCGCATCTTCAGCCCCGCTGACGACGACTATCCCCCCACCGGCCCCCAACCCTTTGAGGGTGACATCCAACGCCGCCGGCCGGCCGGCCGGGACAAACTTCCCTAGAGTTGAGCTTCGAGTCAATCCGCAGCAAGTGTCAGGGCGAATTGATCCTTGCACCGGGATGCCGGTGGAAAACAACCGCCACTCAAGGGCCGAGACTGAAAAAAGGTCTGGGTCACTGTTCAGTAGGCAGGTACAGGTTACCTTGGAGGGGTAGCCCGCATTGACACAAGGCCGGCCACCTATGCCCGCAGCCGTTGACTCCGGTTTTCTCGTGCGTTTCTGGGGGGTACGGGGAAGTATTCCTGTGCCAGGTCCCCACACAGTACGCTATGGCGGCAACACGCCCTGCGTTGAGATTCAGGTGGCCGGACAGCGCCTGATTATTGATGGCGGCACTGGGCTGCGAGTCCTGGGGAAAGCCCTCTTGGCTGAAATGCCCGTGTCCGCGCACCTGTTTTTCAGCCACACCCACTGGGATCACATCCAGGGGTTTCCCTTTTTCACTCCCGCCTACGTTGCAGGCAATGAGTTTCGGGTTTATGGGCCGCTTCCCAGCCACGGGGCCACCATCAAGCAGCGCCTTAGTGAGCAGATGCAAGACCCCAATTTCCCCGTTCCTCTCCAAATCATGCGCTCCACCCTGAGTTTTCATGAACTCACGGCCGGCGAGGTGTTGCAGATGGGGGAAGTCACTGTCGAAACCGGCAGCCTCAACCATCCCAACTATGCCCTCGGCTACCGGGTCAGTTGGCAAGGCGAGTCCATCGTCTACGCCAGCGACACCGAACATTACCCTGATCGCCTCGATGGCAGCCTCGTTCACTTGGCCCGTAATGCCAGCATTCTGATCTACGACGCCAATTACACCGAAGCCGAGTATCACCATCCCACGTCACCACGGCGGGGCTGGGGACACTCCACCTGGGAGGCGGGCCTCAGCTTGGCCAAAGCGGCGGGTGTGCGGCAGGTCGTCATGTTTCACCATGATGCCAACCACGATGACGATGACCTCGACCAGATCGAGCAGGCAGTCAAAAAAGCCTGTGCTAACGCGCTGCTAGCCCGCGAAGGTATGGTGCTACGCCTACTGTAAATTCTGCACGATCGATCGAGCTTGCAAGTTAGACTCGACCTGATCTGGTTCGTTACTCCTACCTAAGCTGATTAGCTATCTACCTGGGCCTAAGGCACGTTCCCCTTCGGGGATAAACCCGAATTAAGCTGACTCATAGTTTGACCTTGAAAGGAGTTATCCATGTCAGATGCCAAGATTTCAAGGACACTCTACGAGCAAGATATTTTGCTATGGCTAGAAGATACTGTGGCCAAACTTAAGGCACAGGACTTTGCCCACCTTGACATTGAGCATTTAATCGAAGAGGTGGAGGCATTGGGTACTTCGCAGAAGAAGGAACTACTCAGTCGCCTAGTCATCTTGTTGGAACATCTGCTAAAGCGAATCTATATTCCCTCGCCAAATAACTGTCGCGGCTGGGAGCGAACTATTCGGACTCAACGTGTCGAGTTACAACTTCTGCTTGATGCTGCACCCAGCCTCGTGACTCGGTGGGAGGCCAGTTTTGAGAAGGCTTGGCGGATTGCCCTCAAAACGGTGTGTAGGGAATACCCAACCATTGCATTTCCCGTCACATGGCCTTATGGGCAAGCTCCGGAAGAAATACTGGATCGCGACTTCTGGCTCGTACCGTAGAGGGTGATGGCGGTATTTCAGGCAAAACGCTTAAGGTCTCCTGTACCCAGCCGTTCGCCCGAACTCACCTGTGAGGAAAACGTTTTGCCAGTCACTGCCTACCCGAACCTGCAATATGGGAGCAGGGCAGAGTGACTGTGGGCCTCGATCTAGGCCAGGGAGAGGGGGAAAGGGGGTGCCTGGGAGATGCACATCGGTGACAATGGAAGTGCTGTTATGCATTCCTGAGCCGGGTCGTTACCATGTCTACCCCTGCCCTAGACGAAAAAGCTGTGGTCAAAGCCTATTTCAATGAGACAGGCTTCGAGCGCTGGCGGCGGATTTATGGTGAGGGAGAGGTCAACAAGGTTCAGGCGGACATCCGCGCGGGGCACCAGGAAACGGTGAATCGAGTTCTGGCTTGGCTGAAGGCTGAGCCTCTGCAAGGGCGACGGATATGCGATGCGGGTTGTGGGGTGGGTAGCCTCAGTATTCCCCTGGCGGAGGCGGGTGCCCTGGTGTACGCCAGTGACCTGTCGGAAAAGATGGTGGCGGAAGCTCAGGTGCGGGCGCGCCAAGTCCTGGGGCAGGGCGAAAACCCAATCTTTGCTGCAAATGACCTGGAGCACTTGGAGGGGCGTTACGACACTGTGGTTTGCCTGGATGTGCTGATTCACTACCCGGATGCCCAAGCCATCGCCATGCTCAAGCACCTCAGCACCCTGGCGGAGCGGTCGCTGATTATTAGCTTTGCGCCCTGGACACCCTACTACAGCCTGCTGAAGTGGATTGGCAATCTCTTTCCCGGCCCCAGCAAGGCAACCCGCGCCTATCTGCATCGTCCCTTTGACATGACCTCAACCCTGGAAGACTTGGGTTGGGTGGTGCAGGCCAAGACGCAGGTGAGCACACGGTTTTACTTCTCCTACCTGGTGCACGTTGTCCGGCCGGCCGGGGCCTAACTCCCCTCTGGGTCCCAGTGTTATCCTGAGAGTAAAGGCTCCCAGTCCGGCCGGCCGGGGCTTCAAGCATCGTTATGGGGTTTTGAGATGATGACGCGTCTGCTCAAGGGTGCCGTGCGCCCGCTGCTGGTGGGGTTGGTGGCCGTGGTTCTCCTCCTCAGTCAGGTTGGCCCAGCCTGGGCGGCCCGCAGTGGGGGACGGATTGGGGGAAGCTCCTTCCGCAGTCCTAGCCGTTCAGTCCCCTCGCGTACCTATGCGCCGTCTCAACCTGGATACCGGGGCTACGGGGGTGGTTTCGGTTTTCCCCTCATTTTCCCCTTCTTTATTGGGGGGGGTGGGGGTGGCCTCTTCTCCCTGCTGCTGATCTTGGCGGTGGGTGGCTTCCTTCTGCGGGCTTTCCAGCAGGCGGCTGGGGGTGGGGAAGGCTATGGCGGGGAATCGGAGAATCCCCCAGTTGCTGTGGCCCGACTTCAGGTGGGTCTGCTGTCCTCCGCCCGCGGTCTCCAAGCTGACCTGGATAAGCTGGCCCGTTCGGCCAACCCGGATACGGCGGCCGGCCGGGTGCAGATCGTCCAAGAAACTACCCTGGCGCTGCTCCGCCACCCGGAATATTGGGCCTACGCCAATACCCAGGCACAACAGTTACGCCTCAGCCAAGCCGAAAGTGCTTTCAATCAGTTAGCCCTCAGCGAACGCAGCAAACTGCAAACGGAAACCCTGGTCAATGTCAATGGTCAGTTCCGGGAATCTACCTTGGCGGCTCCGACTGATGACCTGGCGCAAGCGCCCAGTGAGTACATTCTGGTGACACTGGTGGTCGCGGCGACGGGCAAGCTGGCTCTGCCGCCCGTGCGGTCGATGACGGATGTGCAACAGACACTGCAACAGTTGGGTTCGTTAGGTACTGACCGGCTGTTGGCCGTTGAGGTGATCTGGACGCCCCAAGCCACTGGGGATTCCCTGACGGCAGAGGAACTCCTGGCCCAGTATCCTGACCTAAAACTGGTCTAGTGGCGGTTGATCATAATCTGCTGATTCTGGGGGGCAGTTGGGCCGGCCGGCCGGCTGCCCTCTGGGCGTTGCGGCAGGGAGCACGGGTCGCCTGGGTAAACGGCGATGGCCAGACAGATACAAGCTGCTGGCCCTGGCTGCTGCAAGGCTGGGGCCACCTTGGCCGGCTAGCTGCCCAGGGGAAACCACTGGCGGAAAACCAAGGCCGTCTCTACCTGAACATCCTCCAGGAACGCTGGGATGCACGCTACGGTTGCGCAGCTCTGGCTCAAGCTGGGGTCGATGTTATGCCGGAGCCGGGACGCCTGATACCTCCCTTAGCCGTGGAGACGGCCGGCCGGCGATTGCGAGCCTGCGCCTATGTCCTAGTGGAACCCCACCTACCCGACATTCCAGAAATTGAGGGTCTGCGGACTGTGGGCTTTTGCTGGCCCTGGGACTTGCATCGGCATCCCCTTCCCCAAACAGTAGCCATCCTGGGCGCCGGGGCGGCGGCAGTGATTATGGCTCAGGCCCTGCAACGGCTGGGAGTGCAGGTGCACCTGTTTCCGCTGGCAGAGGTGAATCGGGTAGACCCTGAGATTGGGCTGGGGATTGAGGCCCTGCTCCAGGCCGAGGGGGTGGCGCTGCACGGTGAGGAACCGATCACAGCTATCGCCGCTGGTACGCCCAGCAAAATCCTCCACCGGCCGGCCGGCCCGCTGCGCGTGGATGAGATTATCCTCGCCACCCAGCCCGTGTTTAGCGGCGAAACCTGGGGTATCGACCGTGTGGGTGTGGGTTACGGCCGCCAAGGCATTCGTCGCAACGCCTGGGGCCGGACGCGTCAACGCCGTCTCTGGGTTGCACCTCCTGAACCCTGGGAAGCCCAAGCCGTCGTCCAGCGTGCCCTGGGCCAGCCCCCCTGGTTTCAGCGGCAGTCTCCCCCGCTCCAGCAGATTGACCTCGACCCACCAGTCTGCTGTTGGGGGCTGACAGAAATTCAAGCTCGCCAGCATTATGGCAACCGGATTCGGGTGGAGCGTCTGCCCTGGCACCGATTACCCCTTGCCCAGTGGGAAGACGACTCGATTGGATTGATCAAGGTGATTCGCCAACCGGCCGGCCGGTTGGTGGGGGTGCATCTCTGGGGTTCCAGGGCGGCGGAACTGATGGCCCAAGTGCTCGGCCGGCCGGCCGGACTAGGGGTAAACCCCAGTTGGGGTGAGGCTGCTGGACTCTTGGACAACTCAATGCCACCCTGGCAGCAGTGGTTTCTCCAGACCTTATTGACCTGGCAGCGGGATTGGACGACTTTTCGAGACTTCGACCGAGGATGACCCGTCACCTGTCATGTTAGACAGTGAGAATCTAGCTCCTTCAAGGCTGAACCTGTGAATCATGCCATTGTGATGTCGAGATTTGTAGACCTAGATCGCCGGGTTTTGCAAACAGTCATCAGGTGCGTCAATTATATCGGCAGCAGCAAAACCATAAGGACAGATCTATGTTAGATGAAACATCCCTCGAACAACGTTTATAGCCGGATTGCCTTGGCTTGACACACGTCCACTACGTAAGCCTCTGAACTGACAGGAGGGCTTTTGCGCCTACAGCTTTGAAACTAATGTGTCAACCCAAGCATGAATAGCTATAAAGATTTATGCCAATACCACTACCAATTGAGCATAGCCATAGCATTCCCCCCCTCGGCCCGTCAAGGACAAAAACTGTACAGGATTTCGCCTCAGAGAATCTGTACTCGGTGAGAGTCCCTGGTTTGGCACAAACCTCCTGGAAGGTTAACGAGGTTGGTAGTGAGTGAGTGTTGGCGCAGAACCTGCTAAAGGACTTGACCCCTATTTAGAGCTGGGCACAGGCCGCAACCCTCTCCGGTGTACCCACGGTACCCTATGCCATGCCCCAAGTCTCTATGCCCTGAATAGGGTTCGGCCGCTACCATAGCCCCAGGGAACGTCGGAGGTTTGTAGAACATGATCGGAGACACTAAATCGCGGACAAGGCCACGTTGGCTGAAATGGCTGGGGTTTGGGCTGGTACTGCTGGTGTTGTGTCTGGTGAGCCTGCGGCCGGCCGTCGCCGAGGACTACAACAAGCGGATTATGGTGGGAGCCGATTTTTCCCACCAGGACTTACGGGACTCCAGCTTTGTCAAGGCCCTGCTGCGTAACACTGACTTCAGCTACGCCAACCTAGAGGGAGTCAGTTTTTTTGGGGCCAACCTGGAGGGGGCCAATCTGGAGGGGGCTGACCTCCGCAATGCCACCCTGGATACAGCCCTAGTGGCCAAGGCCAATCTCCACAACGCCATTCTGGAGGGCGCCTACGCCTACAAGGCCCAATTCCAGGGGGCTAACGTGGAGGGAGCTGACTTCACAGATGTGGTGATGCGTCCCGACGCCCAAAAACTCCTCTGTGCCACCGCATCGGGCACCAACCCGGCCACCGGCCGGCCGACCCGCGACACCCTCTTTTGTCCCTAATGTCCATCGGCGTCCGAGCGGAGAACCTCTCATTTGCCTGGCCCAATGGGCAGGTCGTGCTCCAGGACTGTTCCTTGGCAGTGCCGGCTGGCCAGTTTTGGATGGTGTTGGGAACCAATGGCAGCGGTAAATCAACGCTGCTGCGTATCCTGGCAGGGCTGCTGGTGCCCCAGGCCGGCCGCTGCAAACTGGCTCAGCCCGTGGGCTACGTCTTCCAAAATCCCGATCACCAGTTAGTGATGCCTTCAGTGGCGGCGGATGTGGCCCTCAGCTTGGGCACTCAGCGACTGTCGGCAGCGGAGGTGCGGCAGCGGGTGAGTCTGTCCCTCAACCTGGTGGATATGGGTGCCTTTCAGCAGCGCCCGATCTATGCCCTGAGCGGGGGCCAAAAGCAGCGGGTGGCGCTGGCGGGTGCCTTGGCCCATCAGGCGCAGGTGTTGTTGCTGGACGAGCCGACCGCCCTCCTGGACCCGGAAAGTCAGTTTGATCTGGTGAAGGTGGTGCGCCATTTGGTGCAGACCCAGGGCATTACCGCCCTGTGGGTGACCCACCGTCTAGAAGAGTTGGACTACTGCGATGGCGGGTTTGTCATCCACCAGGGGCAGGTAGTGTTTCAGGACCGGCCGGCCGAACTGCGGGCCTACGTACAGCGCCAGCATTTGGACGAACTTGTGGAGTAGCGATCATGAACATTCCTGGGCCAATTACCCTGCTTTACGATGGCGAGTGTCCCCTCTGTTTGCGGGAAGTGGCGTTTCTCCGACGGCGGGATGCCGGCCGGGGGCAGGTGCGTTTTGTGGACATTGCCGATCCCAGCTACGACCCCTCCCAGTACGGCGGTGTGGACTTTGCCACGGCGATGGGCCGCATCCACGCGGTGGGGGCAGACGGCACTGTGATTCAGGGGCTGGAGGTCTTTCGTCAGATCTACGCGGCGCTCGACTTGGGTTGGGTCTATGCCCTCACCCGCTGGCCCGGGGTGGGCCGTGTGGCGGACTGGATGTATGAACGCTGGGCCGACCGGCGTTTGGCTCTCACCGGCCGGCCGGATTTGGCGACCCTTGTGGCCCAGCGCACCCAAGCTTGTGCGAGCGACCGTTGCCAGTACCGTTAACCCGTTTGCCTACAGGGTGATCTTGCAAGTTAGTCTTGGCGAGGTCTGACCCATGATCCAGAATTGTTCTCGCCGGTGCTGGTTTGGCCACAGTTCACCGTTTGGCAGCCTAACGCCAAGGGGATAATCGTAGTGAAGCTTACAGTAAGGCGGCTTACTGACATCGAACAGAAGGGGTTACACTGTGGGAGCGAAACCGCATGTTTTGGCAAAGCACTTACGCAGCAGGATTCAGAGAGAACTTTCAAGCGGAGTTAGCAGAGTATCTAATCGTAGCTGTGCCGGGATTGATCCCCCCGTCAAGGGCTTCTAAAATCCTTCAAGCTGTTGTAGAATCTGGCTTCTAGGCTTCGCAAGCTAAGAATGTTATGCAGTGACCTGCCGTATAGCACTTAGTTAGACCCCAAATTCTCAACAGAAGCCCAACTAATACAATGCTTATGGGCTTGGCTCATTATAGTTTGTCTTAGTTTAAGAAGATTGCTATGTACTCTCGCGAAATAGTTCAATGCTATTCCCAGATTTAAGCTACCAAATCAGAATTGTTACAATTAATTCAATTTGAATCGAGTACTACTAACATGTTTAAGGTGCTTGCTGGTAATTTATCTGCGATTTTTAATCTCTGCGGGTCAATTCCCCGCCGCTCTGCGGCGTAACATGGGAGGATGA
>JACYLR010000191.1 GCA_015272465.1 Gloeomargaritaceae cyanobacterium C42_A2020_066 | reverse complement strand
CCTCTAGGGCTAAGATGGCGCCCTCCAGGCTGGGTAGGTGGGGTGTCCCGATCAGATGGGTGGCAACCGTGAGGTTGGCGGGCAGTAACCAGCCCTCGGCCTGACCAGAGACCCACGGGGTTCCCTGGAGCGGCGCCAGCGGCCGGCCGGCCACTGCGTCCCACAGCCGCTGACGGGAGGCATCCGATTCCTGGGCCAGGGTGGTGATCAGCGGGCCGTGCAGACTGGGAATGCCTTGGCTCCACAGGCTCCAGAGCAGGGCTGTTGTATCGGAAAACCCAATCACCCATTTGGGCCGGCCGGCCGGCCAAACCCAACCCTCTAGCAATCGGGCACAACCGTAGCCACCCCGGGCGCAGAGTATGGCCGCACAGTTGGGATCTATCCAGGCCCGGTGGAGGGCAGCGCGCCGGTCAGCATCCCGGCCGGCCAAGTAACCCCAGGGTTCACGGACAACATCCACCTCGACCCGGTATCCCTCAGCCTCCCAAAGGGCTACCCCCGCAGTTAGGGCTTCCCAATCGGTAATCGGGCCACTCAGGGCCACAACCCGCAGGCGATCCCCCGGAGTTGGGGGCTGAAGTAGCACAGGCTCAGCCACAGGTTGCCTGAAGTTCCCGCAACCAGGTTTCCACCCGATTCCCAAACGCGGCCCGGGAGAATTCGGCTTCAGCCTGCTGACGACAGTGATGGCGATCGATCTGACTCAGTTTATGGATTGCCGCCACCAGCCCCAACCCGTCTCCCGGTGGAACCAGCCAGCCTGTCTCGCCGTGGCGGACAATTTCGGCCGGCCCACCCCGGTCGTAGGCAATCACCGGCACGCCACAGGCGAGGGCTTCCACCGCCACATTACCGAAGGCTTCCACCCAATGAGGGGTCTGCAACAGCGCGGCACAGCGCCCCAGTTGCTCCTGGAGTTCGGTCGTGGGCAGGAACCCCAGGTAGTCTACCGAAGCCGTTGGGAACGTCGCCTGCACCCAGGCCCAGTACTGGGCATCCTGGAGCTTACCCATCACCCGCAACGGCCGGCCGGCCGCTTGGGCTGCCGCCACCGCATCTTCTAGGCCCTTCTCTGGAGCGATCCGCCCCACCCAAGCCAAGGCAGGTTCCGCTGCGGCCCGAAACTGATAGCCTGCCAAATCAAACCCATTCCCGATCACTTGCAACTGGTCTCCGAAGGAAAAGGTCGCCGCTTGGGCGCGGGAATGCACCGCTACACTGCCGGGATAGGCGGCCAAAACCTCGGCAATCGCCCGATCCATGTTTTCCTGGAGCGACCCCATACTCACCAAATGGGCCACGGGCCGGGAGAGGAAGGGCGTTAGGTAAAAGGGCAGCCAGTCGTAGGCAAAGTTAAGGATCACCGTCTGGGGCGTCAGGTGCTGGCGAACCTCAGTCCACATGCGGGGCAACACGCCATCCGCCGTCAGTGAAATGGGATCGGAACGACCTTGGTTCTGGGCAATGGGCTGCGGCCGGCCGGCCACCTGCACCAACTCCAAACCCGGCAAGACCGACTCCTGGGGCGCAATCACCGTCACCCGATGGCCCCGGCCGGCCAATTCCTGCCCCAGATTCGTCAAAGTCAGCTCCACGCCCCCACCGAGGCCCGATCCCAGCGCCCCTACAGGCGTAGACACGCACAACACATGAAGAGCTTGTGTCACGAAAACGATCCGTCCTGCCAGAATGGTCTGTATAGTGGCTCATACCCGGTCTGAAAACCGGTTGCTCACTACTCTATTTTCCCTGTTCGGGTGGACACCAGCTTGCATGACCGACAAGTGGGACGCGCCTGACCCCTGGCCGACCGATTCCCCGGAGTCACCCTCGACCGCCGATGCGCCCAGTGCCTTACCCTGGCTGGAACGGTGGCCCCTATGGATGCTGGGGACTGCGGTGGCCTCAGGTCTGGTGGGATTTGTGGCGGTGGTGCTGCTGTTGCGGCTCCCCAATTTTCCCAGGTGCGCTGATCTATTTCTACCAACTGCCTCCGTGTCCCTGCGGCTCTACTGTGCCCAGGAAGCTGCCCAGAAGAAAGACCTAGAGGGCCTAGAGCGGGCCATCAGCCTAGTGCAGGATATTCCTGAAACTGACCCCCAGCGGGATGACATTAACCGCTTCTTAGAAAGCTGGGCGCTGGATTTGCTCACCCTGGCGGATCGGAGTGCCCAGGCCGGCAAGCTTGAAGAAGCAATGGGCATTGCCCAGCGCATCCCCCCTGGCTCGGAAGCGGCACGGCTGGCCCAGGAGCAGTTGCGGCAATGGCAGGCCGACTGGGCGGAAGTCACCCGCATCTATGAGGAGGCCGAGGCGGCCCTCCGCCAAGGGAACTGGCGAGAAGCCCTGGCCAAAGCCTCCCTGTTGCCGACAATCAACAATGCCTATGTGGATACGGAGCGCTATCAAGATTTGAACCGGCGCATCCTCAAAACCCGCGAGGAAGCCGCCCAGTTCGAACAGGCGGAGCGCTTGGCCAAGCAGGCTCAACTCCAGCCCCTGTTGCAGGCTATTGCCCAGATTCGCCAGATTCCTGCTGACAGCGTCCTCTACAACCAAGCCCAAACCCGTTTCCAGCAGTGGTCGCGCGACGTGCTGGAGGTCGTGGCGACCAATCGACTGAAGGCCCGCGACCTGACCGGTGCCCTGGATGCTGCCCAGCAGGTGCCTCCAGAAGCCAAGCTCCAGGAAGAGGTGAAGGACTTTACCCTGCTGGCCCAAGCCGAATCTCTCACCTGGAATGACACCCCGGCCGGCCGGCAGCAGGCGATTACCCAGGCCCAGACCCTCACCCCAGATCGGCCCCTCTATGCCCTTGCCCAAACCAAGATTGACCTGTGGCAGCAGGAAATCGTCGCCCTGCGCTTTCTAGAGGAGGCGCGTCGCTACGCCAGTGCCAATACGATCACCGGATGGCGCCAAGCCGTCCAGGTGGTCAACCAAATTCCCACCACCAATCCCCTCTGGGAGCGGGCCAGCGCTGTGGCCGAAAACTGGATTAATCAAATCCAGACCACGGAGGATAGTCCCATTCTCCAGCGCGCCGAAGCCATTGCCACCGCCGGTACCGCTCCCGCCCTCAGTGCGGCTATTGCAGAGGCCCAGCGCATCGTTCCTGGGCGTGCACTCCACCCCCAAGCCCGCCAACGCATCCGCCAATGGCAGGAGCGGATTGAGGTGATTCAAGACCAACCCTACCTGGATGCCGCGGTTGCCCTAGCCAATCGAGGGGATGTAGGTGGGGCCATCTCCGAAGCCCAGCGGATCTCGGCTGGCCGTGCCCTCTACACCCGTGCCCAGACCCAAATTCGTCAATGGCAGGGGCAACAAAACCTGCAAGAGGCCGCCCAACTAGCCGAGGCCACCACCCCCGAGGCCCTCAGTCGCGGGATGCAGCTTGCCCTGCGGGTGCGGGAGAACAGCGATCTGCGGCCGGCCGCTGACCAGGTGATTGTGCGCCTTAGTCAACAGGTCCTCGATCAAGCCCGCCAACGGGAAGCCAGCGCCCCGAATGAGGCTCTGGCCCTTGCCCGCCTGATTCCCCAGTC
>JACYLR010000049.1 GCA_015272465.1 Gloeomargaritaceae cyanobacterium C42_A2020_066 | reverse complement strand
CAACCAGGGTATTGATCCCACTGACCTAGAGCGCATCCTCGGCCGGCCGCACCCAGTAGTCCAGCCCACGCCCAGTCCACCTCTGCTGCCTCCTGCTGCGGGTTCAACACCACCCTAGGGCCTGCCCAAATCCTAGGGGATACTGAAAAGGCACACCCTGAGGGAGTTGCGTGTGATCTGGGTTCTGATGGCAGCGGTCGGCCTAGGGGCGACCCTCGTGTGTGGCAGTTTACTCTGGCGCTCTCTGACCCAAGCTCCCTATCTGGCACCGGATGCTTCTGCCCTCACCCGTGTACTGCCCAGGGCGACTGTGATCGTGCCTGCCTACAACGAGGCGGACAACATTGACGCCTGTGTGCGGTCGATCCTGGCCAGTACCGCCGCCCCGACCCTGGAGGTGTGGGTGGTGGATGACCAATCCACGGATCAAACCTGGGCCATTCTGGAAACCCTGCGGGCCGAACTGGGGGATTCCCGGTTACACCTCCTGCCCGGCCGGCCGCGACCCCAGGGGTGGATGGGCAAAACCTGGGCGTGCCAGCAAGCAGTGGAGCAGGCCACGGGAGATGCGCTCCTCTTTTTGGATGCGGATGTCCGTCTCCAGTCTGGGGCTGTGGAAGCCAGTGTCGGGTATTTGTTCGATCAGTCCCTAGATCTGCTCACTTTGGGGCCGGCCGTGGTCTGTCAACACTGGGCCGAGTGGTTGGTGCAGCCGGTGATTTTTTGCCTGCTGGTGATTGGGTTCAACTTTGAACAGGTCAATGACCCGCACCATCCCAAGGCCTTTGGGGCTGGCCCCTTCATGTTGTTTCGCCGAAGTGCCTACACCGCCGTGGGGGGCCATGCCAGTGTGGCCGACGTGATCGTTGAGGATGTGGCCCTTGCCCAGCGGATCAAAGGTCAGGGCCTGCGGCTGCGTTATCTCCTGGGGCCTGATGTGGCCGCCATTCGCATGTACCGTTCGGCGGCCGGCCTCTGGGAGGGCTGGACGAAGAACCTCCACCTGGGCTGTGATCGCCGGATCTGGCTGACCCTGAGTATTGGGGTGATTGCCCTGATGACCTGTACCCTCCCCTGGCTGAGCCTGCTGGGGGCGGCCGGCCGACTCTTGAGCACGGGACTAACCCTACCGACGGTGCTTGCCCTGGGGTTGAGCCTCCTCACCCTGGGGTTGCACTATGGTCTGCGGCGCTTGCTGTACCGGGCGACCCGCATCCCGCCGCACCGCTGGTGGTGGACAGGCGCAGGGGGACTGGCGGTGGCTGCCATTGCTGTCGGATCGGTGATCAAAACGGAAACCGGCTGGGGCTGGACGTGGCGCGGCCGGCCGCTCCAACTGCCCGGTGATCCAAAGCCTCTGTGAGTTCACCTCTGGGGTGGTGGGGAGTCAACGTTTCAGACATCAAGGGCGGGGTCGTGGGGGCGTTGACTCAAACCCCTCAGGTCGAGGCCGAGGCCTTCCGTTCCGCCAATTGCAACAGGATGGAGGCGTGGACGCTGCGACTAATCGGATAGAGATAGGCTAGTACCAGGCCGGCCGCCAGCAGCAGCGTCGGCAACGGCCCAATGGCCCAGCGAATCACCATCAGGGCCGCCTCCGGTTGCACGGGAGCTGCCTCCCCAGCCTGGGATTTGACAAAGCCGGCCCAATCCAGCGCCTGGCCCAGACCTGCCAAGGCCAACGCCAACCCGAGTTTCTGGAGAAACACCATAAAGGCGTAGAAGAGGCCCTCGCGGCGGTGCCCGGTGTTCAATTCATCTAAATCCACCACATCCGGCAGCATCGACCAGGGCACCAGATAGGCGGTCGAGACACCACATCCCGCCAAAATGGCTAAACCATAGAGGAAGCTCGTCTGCCCGGGCTGGAGAAAGAACAACCCGGCTTGGGCCATAATCCACAGCGTTGCGCCCAGGAAGTAGACGATCCGCTTGCCCAGCCGAGCACTCACCCACCCCCAGACAAACAGGGTGAGCATGGCCGTTGCCTGCACCGCCAAGGCCACTGTCGGCCAATCCGCGGTCTTCATCCCCATCCAAGAGACGGCATAGTAGGGGATCACCGTGGCGGTCAGTTGCAGGGCCAGCCAGGAACAGAGGTAAATGCCAATGACCAAGAGGAAGGGGCGATTGCTGAAGGCCACGTGTAATTGCTGCCGCAGCGGCATATCACAATGGGTTTCGGAGACCAGCGCTGCCTGCCGCGTGCGGCCATAGGTGCCCCAGATGCACCAGAAGATGGGCAACACCGACAGGATGGCAAATAGTAGCCCGATGACAAAGTAAAGTTGGCGCTGATCCGAGATCAGATGACTGGCCACCCCTAGGGCGATCAGGGAGAAAATACTGCCACCGATGGAAAAGGTGAAGCGAAACCCGTTGAGGCTTGTGCGCTCGTCGTAATCCGAGGTCATCTCGGCGGTCAGGGCGCTGTAGGGCAGATTGACCATGGTGTAAGCCGTGTTAAAGACCAGGGCCACGACCACATAAAACAGAAACAGGGGCGTTTGCTCCTTGAAGGGCACCACCCACAGCAGAAAGAAGGAGAGGCCAAAGGGGAATACCCCCCAAAGCATCCAGGGATAGCGGCGGCCCCACTTGCGGCTGCGGGTGCGGTCACTCAGCAGGCCAATCATCGGGTCGTTGATGGCGTCCCAGGCTTTGCCTGCCAACATCACGTAACCTGCCAGGGCTGGATTGAGACCCGCGACGGTGGTCATAAAGAAGAGGAGGCTGAAGATTTGTAGGTTGGCGGTCATGGCCGTACCCAAATCGCCAGCCCCAAAGGCCAGCTTTTCCGATAGGGCAAGGGGACGGGGGGATGCGGTCAAGGGAGCCTCCAGGACGGAATGAAAACACGACAATCTGGGCTTAGCATAGGCGATGGGCGGTGATCATCCGGGCTAGGAGGCTGAGGGGGTGGCGCAATTCCGGCTGCGGGTGGTCTGCACAGGTGCCCTGAGTCGGCCGGCCGGCTGGGTGCGTTGGCAGCGGCTGGGGGTGGGGTTGGGGAGTTGGCTGGCGGTGTGGCTCTATAGTCGGCCCTACCAGGCGGGGTTTCGGATTCCAGGGTTAACCTGCCCGCTGCGCGCCTTGACCGGGGTTCCCTGCCCAGCCTGTGGCCTGACCCGCTCGTTGATGGCCCTAGCGCGGGGGAGGGGGCGCTGGCTTTTGAGGAGCATGCTCTGGGGCCGTCCGTGGGCTTAGGGCTGCTGGGGATGGCGCTCCACAGTGGGCTGGAACTGGCGGCCGGCCGGAGTTTTGTCTGGCGGGGCTACGGCCGGCCGGGCTGGTGGATGGGGGGACTGGCCCTGGTGTGGGGAGGCTATTACGTTGGGCGGCTGGTGAACTTGAGCCTGACGGGCGCACTGGCGGAGGCGATGGCTCAAGCTCCCCTTGGGCAGTGGTGGGCAGGTGGGGGATTGTAGGGCCTCGAGGATGGGGCTGTGGACTGGAGGCATTTGCCTATCGAACACGCATCTGACGGAAACCCAAGAAGCACCCCCCAAGGGGCCGGACGCAATTTCGTCCTGCAAGGTATGGTGATCAAACGGTGAAGTTGTGCGGCGGCAGATAACCTTGAACACTCACCGATAACCTCTGTTCCGTC
>JACYLR010000080.1 GCA_015272465.1 Gloeomargaritaceae cyanobacterium C42_A2020_066 | reverse complement strand
CATGGCTGCCGCTAGCCTCACGAGCACCCACCCGGCGGGAAAACTCTAGGGTTGACAGGATCGTATTCGCCGCCCGTCTAACAATGGGTTGGGGGGTAATGCCGTGCTGAACATTGTAGGCCAGTTGAATGCGGCGGCGCCGGTGGGTTTCATCAATGGCCCTGGCCATGCTCTCGGTGAGAATGTCGGCGTAGAGGATCGCTTGGCCCCGCACATGGCGCGCCGCCCGGCCAATAGTCTGGATCAACGACCGTTCCGAGCGCAGGAAGCCCTCCTTATCCGCATCGAGGATGGCCACCAAGGAAACCTCCGGCAAGTCCAGCCCCTCCCGCAGCAGGTTGACCCCGACAATCACATCCACTTCCCCCTGGCGCAGGTTCTGGAGGATTTCGATGCGGCCAATGGCATCGATCTCGGAGTGGAGGTAGCTAACCCGCAGGTGGCGCTCCTGAAAATAGGTGGTCAGATCCTCCGCCATGCGTTTCGTGAGGGTGGTCACCAACACCTTTTCCTGGCGTGTCACCCGCTGGTGAATCTCGCCGTACAGATCCTCCACCTGGTTCTGGGTGGGCCGCACGGAAATTTCTGGATCGACCACACCCGTGGGCCGGATGATCAACTCCACCACCCGCTCCTGGGAGAGGCCCATTTCCCAAGCCCCTGGGGTGGCCGACACAAACAGACATTGGTTGACCTTTCCCCAAAACTCCTCGGCCTTCAGGGGGCGGTTGTCGGCCGCACTAGGCAGGCGAAAGCCGTGATCCACCAGCACCTGCTTGCGCGCCCGATCCCCCTCGTACATGCCCCGTAGCTGGGGAACCGTGACGTGGGATTCATCGACGATCAGCAGCCAGTCGTCGGGGAAGTAATCCACTAGGCATTCCGGCGGCGACCCGGCCGGCCGGCCGGCCAAGTGACGGGAGTAGTTTTCCACGCCATTGCAGTAGCCCACGGAGCGGAGCATTTCCAGGTCGTAGCGGGTGCGCTGCTTAATCCGCTGGGCCTCCAAGAGTTTGCCCTCGGTTTCGAGCACCTTGAGCCGATCCTCCAGTTCCGCTTCGATGGCCCGACAGGCATCCTCCAGTTGGTCTTCGGGGGTGACAAAGTGGCGGGCCGGGTAGACATTCACCGCCTCAACGGTTTCCAAAACCTCCCCAGTCAGAGGATCAAGGTATCGGATGGTTTCAATTTCGTCCCCCCAAAACTCGATCCGCAGCAGCCGATCCTCATAGGCTGGCCCAATTTCCAGGACATCTCCCTTCAACCGAAACCGGCCCCTCCCCAGTTCCGTATCGTTGCGCTCGTACTGCACCGCCACCAGATCCCGCAGCACCTGGCGCTGATCGATGGCCATACCGGCTTTGAGCTTGAGGGCCGCATTGAAATACTCACTGGGCATCCCCAAACCATAAATACAACTGATCGAGGCCACCACCACCACGTCCCGCCGCTCAAACAATGAGCGCGTTGCCGAGTGCCGCAGCATATCAATCTCATCGTTAATGGAGGCACTCTTGGCAATGTAGGTATCCGTGACCGGGATATAAGCTTCTGGCTGATAGTAATCGTAGTAACTGATGAAATACTCCACGGCGTTGTGGGGCAGAAACCCGCGCAACTCATTGCACAACTGGGCCGCCAGCGTCTTGTTATGCGCCAGTACCAAGGCCGGCCGGCCGAGGGCCTCGATCACATTAGCCATCACAAACGTTTTCCCCGTCCCCGTAGCCCCCAAAAGGGTCTGATATCGCTCGCCTGTCTGTAGGTGGGTCACCAGTTCGGCAATAGCCCGGGGCTGGTCGCCTGTCGGACGAAACGGGGCTTCCAGGCGAAAGGGAGTAACCGGCATAGGTTATCAGCGCGGGCAAGGTGATCTCATCGTAGCGAGGGTAGCGGCAATCCTTAAGTCAGCCCTGAACCTAACCCGTTTGAGTGATGCCCTGGCATAGGCTGAGTTTCAGAACGTCGCTGCCCCTAGGCACGAGAGATACCCCGATGAAACCCAACCCCTGTCTTACAGTGCTCAGCACGCTGCTTGTCCTTAGCAGCCTCCAAGCGCCAGCGTTGGCCGATACTGTCCAGGCCCGCTGTGATGTCTACCCCAAAGGTCAAGATCGCGTCGCCTGGTTCGGCCTCTGTACCTTTTCCCAGCGCCAAGGGTTTGTGACCCTCCAGCTCGAAAACGGCCGGCGCTATGACCTACGCCCCATAGGCAACACCCCGGGAAACTACGTCGATGACCAGGGGAAAGCCGCTTACCGCCAGAAAGGGCTGGGCGACTTGGGGCTTATCTTTCGTCTCTACAGTCAATCCGTCTATGTCTACTGGAATCCTGCTCCCTACGACCAAGACGGGGGCCGATCCCCCAACCCCGACCTAGTGACTCTGGTGGCGAGTACACCCCAAACCCGCATCGATGTCCACACCAAACCCAAGACCGCGAGTGCCTCGCCGCACTACGGTTTACCCGGGGATCAGGTACGGGCTATCCGCTGTGTTCCCGATCGGCCGGCCGCCACCCCCAAGCAGGAATGGTGCTTTATCCAATTCCCTCGCTCACAGGCTACGGGCTGGGTTCGGAGCGACTTCATCCGCTTCGGTGTAGGTAAGCCATAGAAACATTCAACCGAGCAGGTGTTCAGGGATAATCCCTCTGTGGTGATCCGCCTCTAACCATTAGTTGGACGGAACTCGGAGAAGGCCTTCAAGCCTCCTCCGGCTGCGTCTGTTCCGCACCGTAGGTCGTGACCATTTTCTGGTAAATCCGAGCCTCAAGACCAGGTGTTGTGAACCAACTGGCCTCCAAGGCCGCATTCAACTGCATGATGCGGGCAATGCAGCCAGTCCAACCTGTTTGGTGACTGGCCCCAATCCCTGCTCCATTATCTCCGTGAAAATATTCGTAGAACAGAATGAGGTTTCGCCAATGGGGGTCGGTCTGGAACTTGGTGGTGGCACCGTAGACAGGTCGCTGCCCCTGGTCATCCCGGAGGAAGATGCGCGTCAGGCGTTCCCCCAAGTCCTTTGCCACTTCAAACAGGGTCATATAGACCCCAGAACCTGTGGGGCATTCCACCTTGAAGTCATCTCCGTAGAAGGCATACAGCCGGAATAAAGCCTGGTAAATCAGGTAGTTGACGGGCATCCAGATTGGCCCACGCCAGTTAGAATTGCCACCAAACATCCCCGAATCCGATTCTCCTGGCAAATAACTCACGGTGTATTCCTGGCCTTCGTAATTAAAAACGAAAGGATGTTCCAGGTGATAGCGGGAAAGAGCACGGATGCCGTAGGGGCTGAGAAACTCGTTTTCGTCTAGCATTCGCGCCAGCACCCGGCGGAGTTTGTCCTCCGTAAACACCGAGAGCATACGTCGGCCGGCCACCCCCGCCTGAATGGGGAAGTGCATATTTTCAGCCAATTCGGGATGGCGATCCAGAAACAGTTGGGCACGCTCCCGGAACCGCGGTAGTTTTTGCAGGTCATGCTCGCTAATGAGGGCTGTGGCCGCAAGGGGAAGCAGCCCCACCATCGAACGCACCTTGAGGCGCATGGCATTGCCATCAGGAAGGCGTAGCACACTCCTAGAGGCGAGACAAGGAAGCCGAGAATGT
>JACYLR010000099.1 GCA_015272465.1 Gloeomargaritaceae cyanobacterium C42_A2020_066 | reverse complement strand
CCTACCCTAGAAGTCTTATATGGACGGTGTCTGGCGGACATGGAGAGGTGAGGCTGAGTGTCTCAAACCTGAATGAAACGGCTATACTTTACTAGGCCGGCCATTACACTCACAACCACGGCGGTGAAAGCGCTGCGGCTGATGAATTCTTCATTGGCTAGACGCTTGTCAATACCATTAATTTTCTCTTCAATACGGTTGAGTTCACCTTCTAGGCGTTTGATTTCGCCACCCAATTTTTCCTCAACCCGCTTGATTTTTCCTCCCAGCTTCTCCTCGACCCGCTTGATCTCGCCGCCTAGTTTCTCCTCAACTCGGTTAATCTCCCCTGAAATCGCAGCGAAGCCAACATCTATTTTCTTATCCAAGGCAAGGATAAGTTCTTTGATTTCCTGGCTAGAGGGTTCGCCCATTGCTGAGGTCTTGTGGTGGGAGAGGTTTCTTCCCCCCTCGCTGCAATCCTAACAAAGGAGTGCCCACCCCTCCCTGCCGGGTAAGGACATCAACCGTGCCTACGGTAAGCTAGATAGCCCAGAGGCTGAAATGTGCCTGCAAGCTGGAAAGCCTGAACGTTCCCCAGGGAGACAGGCGGCTGGCTTCTTAGCCCTTATCCCATGGGTAACTCTCCCGTTTCTCAAACTGGTAGGGACCTAGGAGTGCCCCCCAGGTCGCTTGGCCTGTTTCAGCATCAATGCCCCGGTCGTAGCTTAGGAACTCCGTCTCGCGGGCCGTAAACCCTAGGATGACTTGGCGAGTCGCGCCTGCGTAGTCGAAGGTGCACCGATCTTCAGGCAGCATCTCCCCCCGAAACGCATTTTCCTCACCAGTGACCCAGACCCGACAGCCAGGCAAAGGTACAAGGTCGGCCGGCCGCAGTTCAATCAATCGGGCTGGATCGGCACCACAGCCTTGAAATGCTTGGGGGTGGCGCAGAGCCAGGTAACGCACCTGAAGCCTATCCCCTGTGTTGCCTGTCTCCAGCACCAGAATTCGCTGGCGATAGGGACGTTCCAGGGTCAGGGCGTTCGCTTGCTCCACGAACAGAGCCGGCCGGCCGTCCAGACCCCCGGGAATCGGCCGCTGCCAGAGATGGAGATGGACAAACCAAGCCGGTTGTTCGAGGGTTTGGGCGCGATTGTCAAAGCGGCCGGCCAGCCAGGTGGCCAGAGTTTCCAGGGCAGAATCATGGCTCATGGCAGTCAGGGCTGAAAATACTTCCAGGCCGCATAGGCCAGGGTGACTACGCCAGTGGTGATCGCCGGTTCCGCAACCGCGAACTTAGGATGGTGGAGGGGCGCATTGGGGCGATCCGGGTAACCTGTGCCCAGACGAGCCATGGCACCAGGCGCGTGACTTAAATACAGAGCAAAATCCTCAGCCCCCAGAGAGGGTTCCGCCAAGACTTCCACCCGTTCGCTTCCCCAGGCTTCCCGGCCGGCCGACTCCAGCAGTTGGGTAAGGCTGGCATCGTTAAACACCGACGGCACCCCCCGCCGGTAGTGGAATTGGTAGCTTGCCCCGTAGGTTTGGCAAAGCTGGGCAACAATCCCCTCGATCCAACCGGGAAGGGCCTCATGGGACGCGGGATGCAGCGAGCGCACTGTACCCTGAAGCCGTACCTGATCGGCAATTACATTGGGTGCCCGGCCACCGGTAACCTTGCCAATGGTTAGCACAATCGGCCGCAAAGGATTTTGGGTGCGGCTAATGGCTTGCTGCAACGTCGTAATCACCTGGGCTGCAATCCAAATCGCATCCACCGCCTCGTGGGGGCGCGCCCCGTGGCCCGACTCTCCCTGAATCCAAATCTCCAGATCATCGGCCGCTGCCGTCAACGCGCCGTAGCGAACCCCAATCTGCCCCGCGGTCAGGGCCGGCCACATATGAAAGGCCAGGATCGCATCCACCCCCACCATCGCCCCATCGGCGATCATCCAGCCGGCGCCCTGGGCCGTCTCTTCCGCGGGCTGAAAGAGGAACCGTACCCGGCCTGGCAGTTCCTCCCCCAGCGAGGCCAGAACCATCGCCGCGCCTAGGGCCACGGTCGTGTGGACATCATGACCGCAGGCATGCATCACCCCATCGATCCGCGAGGCATAGGCCAGAGCCGTAGCCTCCTGGATGGGCAGGGCATCCATATCCGCTCGGATGGCCAGTAGCCGGGCCTCGGCCGGCCGGCTGGGCAGTTCTGCTAACAACCCAGTTTTGCCCACCGCCTCTCGCACCCCCAGGCCACAAGAGGACAGCACGCCCGCCACATAGGCTGCGGTTTGGCGCTCTTGACCACTCAGTTCTGGGAAACTGTGGAGGTGATGGTAGATTTCCGTCAGGCGTGGGGCCAGGGCCGTCGTCAAATCTTTGATCCGGCCGAGAGTAGCAGTCATGTCAAGCGATCCAGCCGCAGAGGGAGTGCAGCGAACGTAACGCTCCCAGCCTAGGCCGCTGTTGCTGGTTCAGGTTCAGCACTGACCACTGCTACGGGGTACACGCTCACCTTCTGACGGGTCTTACCATAGCGTTCAAAAGTGACAACGCCGTCCACTAAGGCAAATAAGGTGTAGTCCTTGCCTAGGCCCACGTTGTTGCCGGGATGGAATGAGCAACCCCGCTGCCGCACCAAAATATTGCCTGCCCGCACTGCTTGGCCGCCGTAGCGCTTGACACCGAGGCGCTGGGCATTGGAGTCACGTCCGTTGCGGGTACTGCCGCTACCTTTCTTGTGGGCCATGGAACACCATCCTCAACCTTTACAACAGGACACACGAAGCTGTGGGCACGGGTCAGAACCCAGACTTCATTCGACGCCGACCGTTTCGGCAACCGCATCAGCTAGCTCCACCGCAGGAGAGCCAGCCCCTAAGGTTTGGCCAGGCAACCGGATGGCCTCCACCCTGATCCGGGTTAGTTCTTGGCGGTGGCCCGTCTTTTTGCGAGTCTTCTTCTTGGGTCGCATCTTATAGATCACCAGCTTGGGGCCACGGATGTGCTGCAACACTTTCACTTCAACCGTGGCGCCTGCCACCAGCGGCCGGCCGACATGCACCTGCTCACCGTCGTTGACCAACAACACCTGATCCAGAGTTAAAGGGTCGTCCGGCTCAGCCGCCAACCGATTAATGTCATAGAAGCGGCCCGGCTCCACCCAAAACTGCTTGCCGCCCGCCGCCACAATTGCGTATGCCATAGGATGCTCGCTCCAGCGCTGCCGTACAGGTGGTTCACAATGGAACGCTTCTACCTGATCCGGGCAAGTTCACAGGCTTTTAATCCTCTCAAACATTTTAAGCACTTGTCAAGTGTAGTTACCGGCTGTTTTCAAAAGGTGGCCTTAACCTTTGCACGGCTACCATTTCTGGAGTATCATTGAATCTTGTCCCTGCTCGTGGGGGTAGCCCTGTCAGCCGCACGCCGCCTGTCGGGCCGGCCGGCTCTGGGGGCTTCCCCAGTACATCTTACCTCTGAGCAAGGCTCAGTAAATTGCAGGCAATCCAGGACACTTAGCATGGTCAACCCCCCACCCAAACCTGAAGATATCGGATTTTCTCGAGAGGATTTTGCCGCCCTACTGGATCGGTACGATTACCGTTTTAGCCCGGGAGACGTGGTTCCGGGCACGGTATTCAGCCTAGAGCCACGGGGTGCCTTGATTGATATTGGCGCTAAAACAGCAGCCTTTATTCCTCTCCAAGAAATGTCCATCAATCGGGTGGAGTCGCCGGAGGAAGTCCTACAATGCAATGAGGAGCGGGAGTTCTTCATCCTGACTGAGGAGAATGAAGAAGGGCAGTTGACCCTCTCAATCCGGCGGCTGGAGTACATGCGGGCCTGGGAGCGGGTGCGTCAATTGCAAACGGAAGATGTGACGGTGCGGGCCAAGGTGTTTGCCACCAACCGCGGCGGTGCCCTGGTGCGGATTGAGGGCCTGCGCGGCTTCATTCCCGGTTCCCACATCAGTACTCGCTCGCCCAAAGAGGATTTGGTGGATCAGGATTTGCCCCTCAAGTTTTTGGAAGTGGACGAGGAGCGTAACCGGCTTGTGCTCAGCCATCGCCGTGCCTTGGTGGAACGGCAGATGAACAAGCTGGAGGTGGGCGAGGTGGTCACCGGCACAGTACGGGGCATCAAACCCTACGGAGCCTTCATCGACATTGGTGGGGTCAGTGGCCTGCTCCACATTTCGGAAATCTCCCACGAGCATATCGAAACGCCCCATAGCGTCTTGGGGGTAGGGGATGAGCTGAAGGTGATGATCATCGACCTCGATTCTGAGCGGGGCCGAATTTCCCTCTCCACCAAGCAGTTGGAACCGGAACCGGGCGACATGGTACGCAATCGCGAGGTGGTCTTCGACAAGGCGGAGGAAATGGCGGCTCGCTACCGGGAGAAACTTCTGGCGGCTGCGACCCAGGCAGCAGAAGCCACCAGCGACTTGGTAGAAGAAGAAGCTCAGGCAACACTCTAAAGGGAGTACTGGTGGCCACTCTGTTCTCTTGGCCCTGGTGGAAAACCCTCTGGATGGATAGCCTGGCGGTGTTTTGGGGGGAGTGGCTCGATCTGCGGGTTCGCTTGCCCCAGGTGGCTGTGGCGGGTCTGGTGTCCCCCCTGATCTACATTCTGGCCTTTGGGTTTGGCCTGGGCAGTTCTTTGCCGACCCCGCCCCTGGGGGATTCCTACCTAGCCTTTATCCTGCCGGGGATGGTGGCGCTGTCCTCTATGACCATCAGTTTTGGGGGCACCACCTTTTCCCTGTGTGGGGATCGGCTGTTTACCAAAACCTTTGAGGAGTTCCTGCTGCTACCGGTGCATCCCCTCAGCCTCTATTTGGGGCGTGTGATGGCAGGTGTGGTGCGGGGCCTGATGACGTCCGGGGCGGTGTTGGTGGTGGGGGCGCTGTTCATCGGCCGGCCGTGGGGGTTTCTCAATCCCCTGTTTTTGACGCTGCTGTTGCTCAATTGCTTGGTGTTTGCGGGCCTCGGCATTCTGGTGGGCCTGACGGTGCGATCCCTAGAAGCTGTGGGCCTTTACAACAATTTCCTGATCGTGCCCATGTCATTTTTGGGGGGAACCTTTTTTGACCCCGCCACGCTACCGCCCATGCTGAAGGCGTTAGTTTACGTCTTGCCCCTCACCTACACCAGTATTGGTTTGCGGGCGGCTGTGTTTGGCGACTGGCGACAATTCCCCTGGTACTGCTTTGCCGTGCTGGGCTGTGTCGCGGTGCTCCTTGCTGCACTGGGGGCCTATCGCTTTACCCAGCAGCAGGATTAGAGCTTGGGTAGCCATAAACAGGGCCCTGCACACAACCGATGCCTCCTTCCTCATCCAGAGTCATTTGGGGAGAAGAGGGAGGGGCACCCCCACCCTAGGGCACCCAAGCATCCTGAACCCCTTGGGCCGCCGCCGGCCGTCGTCCATTCAAGGCTTGTTGCAGAACAATCACCGGAATCATGCTCACCAGCACAATTGCCAGGGATGGGGCAGCCGCCTCCGCCAGTCGCTCATCTGCCGCCAGGGTGTAAACCCGTACTGCCAGGGTGTCAAAGTTAAAGGGCCGAATAATCAGCGTGGCGGGCAGTTCCTTCACCACATCGACAAACACCACCATCGCCGCAGTGATCAAACTGTTCATCAACAGCGGCAGGTGCACCTGCACCAGAGTGGCAGCCGGCCCACTCCCCAGGCTGCGCGCCGCATCATCCAAGCTGGGTTGAATTTTGCCCAAGCCACTCGTGACCGTGCCCAAGGCCGGGGCCATGAAGCGCACCAGGTAGGCAAACACCAGGGCCACCAGGGTACCACTGAGCAGGAGTCCCGTCCCCCAGCCCCAGTGGGTCAGCATCCAGCTATCCAGCCAATTATCAAAACGACCCAGGGGGATCAGAACCCCGACCGCTACCACGGAACCAGGTACCGCATAGCCCATTCCTGCCAACTGATTTAGGCCCTGCACCCAGGCGGCCGGCCGCAGCCGTTCCTGGTAGGCCAGCAGCAGCGCCAGGCCGACAGCTAAAGCTGCACTCAGCCCCCCCAAAATGGCACTGTGGCGGGCATAGCTCCAAAAGCGGTCGTCCCAGGCAGTCCAGCCCTGTTCTAGGGTTAGGTGCAGGAGGGCGGCAGCAGGGATGATAAACCCCAGGGCAATGGGCAGAAAGCACACGAGGCCCGCGCCAATGGCTCGCCAACCTCGGAGGCGATAGGGACTGGCGGGGGGTTGGGCCGCGACCCGCGTTTCGATCTGACGACGAGACCAGCGTTCCAGGAGCAACAGCCCCAACACTGCCAAGAGCAGACAGGCCGCCAGTTGGGTCGCCGCTTGGCGTTCACCCAACCCATACCAGGTGCGATAAATCCCCGTGGTAAAGGTATCAACACCGAAATACTGCACCGTGCCAAAGTCCGCCAGGGCTTCCATCAGGGCCAAGGCTACCCCTGCGGTCACGGCCGGCCGGGCCAGGGGCAGTGCCAATCGCCCAAACCCGCGCCACGGCCCACACCCCAAGCTTCGACCAGCCTCCAGGATCGCCCCTGACTGCTCCAGAAACGCCACCCGTGCCAGCAGGTAGACGTAGGGATAGAGGGCCAAGGTGAGCATGGCGATCGCCCCCGGTAGGGAGCGCACTTGCCAGAATCCCACACCTGGAGGCAACCCAAGCCAGGCCCGCACCGTGATTTGAAGGGGGTTATAGGCTTCCAGCAGATCCGTGTAGGCATAGGCCAGGATGTAGGCCGGGGCCGCAAAGGGCAACACCAGTCCCCAGGTGAGCCAGCGGCTGCCCGGAAACCGACAGGCCGTCACCAGCCACGCTGTACTCACACCAATCAGCACCGTACCGATGCCAACACCCAGGCCCAGCAGAAGGCTGTTTGTGACATAACGTCCCAGGACGGTTTCTAGCAAATGGGACCAGACCGCCGGGGCTGGCCGCAATAGACTCCCTAGGATGACAAGTACCGGCAACACCAACAGCGCCACGACGCCCAGGGAGAGGTAGGCCATCAGTGTCCCGCCGCTCACCCCCCGCCTGGCTGGCGTTTTCCCTGCTTGACCCGCCATGCATCCTCCTTGACGCCAGTTTTCTAGTCTCGGATAATAACGAGGGTTTTGCAAATACCTCTCAAAAAGCTCCGCCGCACTTTCGACTGATACCCATGCCTGCCCCCGCTGCTCCCAATGCCATGCTGACCCTAGACAATTTGGGGAAACGCTATGCCGGTCAGGGCCAACCCGCCCTCTCGGGTGTGAGCTTGAGCCTACCGGCGGGGGATATCCTGGGCCTGTTGGGGCCGTCCGGGTGCGGCAAAACCACGCTCCTGCGGCTGGTGGCTGGGTTTGAGCAACCCGACACGGGCCAAGTCTGGGTGGCCGGCCGGCCGGTGGCCAGTGACGACCATTGGCTCCCCCCGGAACAACGGCCCGTGGGCATGGTGTTCCAGGACTATGCCCTCTTCCCCCACCTCACCGTTGCCGAGAATATTGCCTTTGGGTTGCAGCACCGTCAGGGGCTCAGCCGGGCGGCCGGCCGGGGTCGCGTCGCCGAGGTCTTGGATTTGGTGGGCCTGAGTGCCTACGCCGACCGGTATCCCCACGCCCTCTCTGGCGGGGAGCAACAGCGGGTGGCCTTGGCCCGCGCCCTGGCGCCACAGCCAGCCCTGATTCTGCTGGATGAACCCCTCAGCCATCTGGATGCTCAGGTACGCCTGCGGTTGCGCCACGAGGTGCGGCGGATTCTCAAGGAGACGGGGATCTCCGGCGTGTTCGTCACCCACGACCAGGAGGAAGCCCTCTCGATCTCCGACTGGATTGGCGTGATCTGCCAGGGCAAGCTGGAGCAATTCGGCCGGCCGGAGGCCATCTACCGCACCCCCGCCTCCCGTTTTGTGGCCGAGTTTGTCACCCAAGCCAACTTTCTACCTGCCCAGTCCCTCGGTTCCCAGGCGTGGCAAACCGATCTGGGCTTGCTGACGCTTCCCCTGGCGGGTGCTGCTGGTGACCTGATGATTCCCCAGGAAAGCCTCAGCCTAGAGCCGGATGAAAGTTCACCCGTGGTCATCCAGGACTGTCAGTTTCTGGGGCGGGAGCGACGCTACTGTCTCCGCACCCCGGCCGGCCGGGAGGTACACGCCCGGGTCAACCAGACCCCCCAATTGGCGGTGGGCACCCATGTCCGGGTCAGGGTAGATGCCGATCAGGTGCGCCTCTTTGAGACCCGGCCGGCCGACCCTCAATTCAGCTTTTCCATCAACTCCGTCACCGGATCGAAGCCCGCCGGGAACCGGGTGGACGCCGTGTAGTTGGCCCCCACCAAATCCGCGGTTTCCAGTTGCGCCCCGGAGAGATCGGCCCCAAACAGAATGGTTTGCCGGAGGGTTGCACCCGCCAGGTTTGCCCGGTCGAGGTTGGCCTGGAAGAGGTTGGCCTGCTTGAGATTGGCCCCGTTCAAATTGGCGCCGCTCAAATTGGCCCCACTCAGGTTGACCTCCGTCAGGATCGCCCCGCTCAAATTGGCTCCACTGAGGTTGGCCCCCCGCAAGTCCGAGCCGGCCAGGTTGGCCCCACTCAGGTCGGCCCCCGCCAGGTTGGATTGGCTGAGGAGTTTGCCCGTCAGGGTCTGGCCCGTTAAGTTCGCCCCCGCCAGTTGACAGCGCAGACAGCGGTCAGATCCCTGGAGGCGACTCAGATCCGCTGGCGTACACGCCACTAAGCTGGCCGCACCAGCGACTCCTAGCCCCCGCCAAACCTGTAACCATCCCATAGACTGTGCTCGTTCCCCCGCCTTCGCCCCCATCATAGGGCCATTCGCCGAGGTCTACTCCGTCTGGGCGGCGCGTAGGGCACCCGGGGGCAGATTGATAAACACCCGCTCGCCCGGCCGCAAGCCCTGCAACACCTGGGTCTTGTCCTCCAGGGACAGCCCTGGGGTAATAGCCCGAAATACCGGCCGGCCGTTGGCATCGGGCACCAGCACCCCCGCTTCCCCCTTCTCGGTAACGATGGCCACCGTTGGAACCACCAAGCTCTGGGTCGGTTCACCCCCCAGGAAGGTGACATCCACATTCATCCCAGAGCGGAGTTCGTTTTGGCCCGTCAGCACCCGAATCCGCACCTCAAAAGCCGTAATATTCTGTTCAACCACGGCTTCCGGAGCAATCAGACGCACCACACCCTGGAAAGTCTGAGCAGGGTAGGCATCTGCCTGAATCTCCACCTTTTGGCCCGGTTTAATCTGGCTGATGTCGGTTTCGGCGACCTTGGCCACCACTTCCAGGTCACTGGCGAGGGCAACAATCGAGGTTGAAGTCGCCGAGCTTGTCGTTGAGGCGGAGGTGGTTGGGGTGACAAACGCTCCCACAGAAGCGTATTTCTGGGTGACCAGCCCGGCGAAGGGTGCCCGCACCACCGTATCGGCCAACTGCACATCCACCACCCGCAACTCGGCGCGGGCTTGGGCAGCGGCCGCCTTCACCTGAGCGATTTCCTCCGGCCGGTTGCCGATCCGATAGAGATCGAGGCGACGTTGAACTTCTCTCAGGGTGGCGGCGGTGGCCTCCTCTTCGGCAATGGCGCCATCCAAGGTGTCTCTGGAAATGGCCCCTTCGGCAGCGAGGGCCTCATTGCGTAACCGGCGCTGACGACTGAGCGTGTAGCGGGCCTGGGCCGCGCGCACCTGGGCCTCGATCTGGGCCACTTCTTCACTGCGAAACCCAGCTTGAATCTCCTGGAGGCGGGCGTCGGCCTGGGCCAAGGCTGCTTGGAGTTGCTGCCGCCGGGCCAAGAGTTCAGCGTTGTCCATCTGCGCCAAAATCTGGCCAGCCTGCACCCGATCCCCCTGCTCCACGTAGAGCCTGACCAACTGACCCGCCACTTTGGGACTGAGGTTGACCCGTTGATTGGGTTCCACCTTGCCACTGGCTGGGATGCGCACTTGGAGGGTTTCGGTCTGAGCAGGCACGGTTAAGCTGGTCAGATCCGGCTGGGCCCGCCGCTCCTGGGTCATCCGCAGGGCAATACCCCCAGCCCCCAGAATCCCCACTAGGGTGAGACCGACCACCCATGCGGCCGGCCGGCCGCCTTTGCGCAGAAAGGGAACTGCCATGGTTGCCGCTGTCTCGGTGAGGGGGAGTAACGTGTGGCTGAGATTTATTTACACACTGTTACCTTTACAGTGTAGACAGCCGATCTGGCCCGTGGGGTTCTTCCCGCCTGAGTCTAGGATGGGAGAAAAGTCCTGGTCTGAGGGTCGCTGTGACCGTTTCTCTCCGCAGGTGGCGTACTTGGGTCGGTTTGTCCTGGAGAAAGGGGCTGCCGGGGCGCACGGCCGGCCGGTTTGTTGCAGCGGTGGGGGGGGGGAGCTTGCTCACGGCGGGGGTGTATAGTACAGCAGCGGGTGGTGGGGATGCCCACGGCACCTGGCTCTTGGCCACCGCCTTGGCCCAGGGGCTGGGAGTAGGGATGCTGGGCAGCCTGGGGATCTGGATGGGGTTAGGCCGGCCCGAACGTCAGCATTTGGCGCGCTGGCAGCAGACCTTGGCTGACCTAGAGTCGGCCGATCCCCAGGTGCGCCGCCTCGCCCAGCAGCAGGTGCCCCGCCAGTTGCGTCGCCTTTCGCCCGACCAGCGCCGGATCGCCTACCAGGCCCTCCACCAGCGGCTGGCGCAGGTCAGCCAACCGGAGCAGGTGGCCGAACTCCGCACGATCTTGGAAATTGCCTTAAAATCCTGAAACTAACTGATTGCGCTCCCCATCGGGAGGGGTGGACTGGTGACCCAACCTGCAATTCCCCGTTTGGGTGAACGGCTCCGTCTGTTGCGGGAGGTGCCGCTCTTGGGGCAACACCCCACTGGGTTAGCCCGACTGGCCCATGCCGCTACGGAGAAAGCCTTTCCCACGGACTATACCCTCTTCAAGGCCGGCGACCCGGGCACCACGCTCTACATCATTGTCGTGGGCCAGATTCGCATTCACGTGGAGGATATAGATTTGGCGGAATTGGGGCCTGGGGATCACTTGGGCGAGATGTCTCTGTTTGATGGTCAGCCCCGCTCGGCCAGTGCCACTACGCTGGTGGATTCCGTCTGTTTAGTGCTCACCCAAGACTTGGTGTTTGAGGCCCTGCGCCAGGAACCCGATTTTGCCGTGGAGATTATTCGCCAGCTTTGCCAGAGGCTGCGTCGCGTCAATGCCAGTCTCTATGCCACTCAGGTCGTAACAGATGCTTAAGGGGCCGGCCGGCCGACCTTGTCCCAGCGCTACAATACCGCCGCGGCGAAGTTGGGCTAACACCACGAGTCAAGCACTTTTAAGATCATCCTAAGCGAGGTTATCCGATGGTTTACCTACCCCTGGCGACCCTGCCGGTTACTGCGAGTTGGAGCGTGGGGACGGCCTTGATTATGATTACTTGCAATCTGTTCGCCGTGGCCATTGGCTTTTACGCCATCCAAAAGAAGGGTGTCGGCCCGGCTCTACCTGTGGCGATGCCCGGTTTGTTTACCGGCTTTGGTATCCCTGAACTGCTGGGCACTGCCAGTCTGGGTCATCTGCTGGGTGCAGGCATGATCCTGGGACTGAGCAACGCCGGCCTGCTCTAGGTTCATCTGCCCCAAGCTCAGAACGGGGGCCGGCCGGCCGGGCCTAGAATGAAGGTACAGCCTTCCCCCGATTTCTATGCAGCGTAACTGGCGGGTGGGGTCGCTTTTTGGCATTCCCCTCAACCTCGACCCTTCCTGGTTCTATATCCTGTTGTTATTGACCTGGCTTAATGCCAGTCGCTGGGATCGGCTCTATTCCGGCTGGGGCACGGCCACGGCTTGGGGGGCGGGTTTTTTGCTGGCCCTTGCTCTATTTGCTTCGGTTGTCCTCCATGAACTGGGGCATAGTTTGGTGGCCCGGGCCCAGGGTATCCGTGTGCAATCGATCACCCTGTTCTTGTTTGGGGGGATTGCCTCCCTGGATCGGGAATCCCGCACCCCCGGCCAAGCCTTTCAGGTGGCTATTGCCGGCCCTCTGGTGAGTTTAGGGCTATTCCTCGTGTTTGCGGCGGTGGGAACGCGTCTGCTGGAGGATACGCCCCCCTACGTCATCACCCGTGAACTCAGCATTGTCAACCTCGTGCTGGGGCTGTTTAACCTGGTGCCGGGCCTGCCTTTGGATGGGGGACAGGTGCTCAAGGCCCTCGTCTGGAAGCTGACAGGGAGTCCCTTCCAGGGGGTGCGCTGGGCCGCCCGCAGTGGGGAACTCCTGGGGAGTTTGGCCATGGGTCTGGGGGTTTTTCTGTTCTTGGTGACCCGTGACCCGATTGCTGGTCTGTGGCTGGGTCTGCTGGGGTGGTTTGGTTACAGCAACGCCCAGTCCTATCGCCGTCTGACCAATCTCCAGGAAATTCTTCTCCAGGCGACGGCTCGCGACGTGATGGACCGGGAGTTCCGGGTCTTGCCGGCGGAAATGCCCCTCCGGGATTTCGTCGATCTCCATTTGCTTCCCCACGACCGCCCCCCTGTGTTTTTCGCGGATCGGGATGGCCGCTACCTGGGTTTGGTGAAACCCGACGCACTCCAGGCACTGGATCGGGGGCGATGGGAGGTGGAAACTCTGGCCACGCTTGTCAAGCCTCTGGCAGAAATCCCTACGGTGAGCGAGGGTACCGTCCTAGCTCAGGTGATCCTCACCCTGGAGGAGGCCCCAGCCGGCCGGGTGACAGTGCTGACCCCGGCGGGGGGTGTGGCAGGTCTGGTGGACTGGGCCGATGTTCTCCAAGCTCTGGCTCGCGAAGTCGTGCTACCGGCTGGGGAGCTACAGCGGATCAAACAGGAAGGTCAGTACAACAATGCCAATCAACTGGCCGCCCTAGCTCGGCGGGTGCTGGAGATGGAGGCAGCCCAGAAAGGCTCTGCGCCTGACTAAACTGCGCCCACTCCTCCTCCGTGAGGGGGTGTGGCCAGAGCGGATCGCCCCATAGGGTACGGCCGGCCGCCACGAGGGCCTCAATCACTTGGTCTTGAGGGGGCAGGGGCGACACATCCGGCAGCGGCCGGCCCCAAGCGGCTTGCCACAGGTCGGGGTCGGGCTGAAGTGGGATACTGCCCTGTTGCAGAACGGTTGTGCCAAACCAGCGCTGGGCACTGCCGATCCGTTTCTGGCCGGCTGAGTCCACCAGATCAGCGGGCGTACTGAGGCTGAAGCAATTCGCTTCCCGGCCGGCCGCCGTCTCAGTTCCGAAGCTGAGAGGACACCCCAACACCGCAAACCCCTGGATCAGGAATTGGCAGAGTTGCCGGTATACGGCCGGCCGGGATTGGCCGATCCAGGAGGTAATTAGGCTGTAGCACAGGTCACCCTGGTGCAGAACCGCCCGCCCGCCTGTAGGTCGCCGCACGCAGTCTATCGCGACTGCGGGGGTCGGCCAGGCTCGCTGGTGATATCCCAGGGACAACGCGGGCGGCGAGAATTGGTAAAACCGCAGCAAGGCGGGCATCCGGCCGGCCCGGTGTTCCGCCACCAACCAGGCATCCAACGCCATCTGTAGAGAGCCAGAGGCGGACAGCAGGGGCAGGTAGCGCCAAGGTACCCCCATCATGGGTACGATCCTCGCGAAAAGACCCGGAGACCACGCCTGCTACAAGCATCCCTTAGTGCTGCTACCTTCCGGTTCTGACACGGTTCGGGCGTTGGAGCCGCATGGATCCAGGTCGGCTTCGAGTATAGCATCCAACCCCCTAGGCCAGTGGTAGACTGGCAGCACAGACCCCCAGGGAGCAGCACCGGCCGGCCATGAGCGCCCCTTCCACTCCCCAGTCCCTTTTGCTGGTGGATGACGACCCGAGTTTTCTGTTTCTCACCCAGGATTACCTGCGGCTGGAAGGGGGATACCAGGTGACGACTGCCCCCCACGGTCAAGCGGCCCTCCAGACGCTGACCCGGCCGGCCGCTGTCCTCCCTGACCTGATCATCTGTGACGTGATGATGCCGGGATTGGACGGATACGAGCTGGTTCGCCGCCTCCGCACCCTTCCCGCCACCCGTCTCATCCCCGTCATTTTCCTCTCGGCCAAGGGTGCGACCCAAGACCGTATCCAGGGCCTCAATGCCGGGGGCGATGTCTACCTGGTCAAGCCCTTTGAACCTGAAGAACTCCTGGCCCAAGTCCGGTCATCCCTCGCGCAGGCCGAGCGGCTGCGGCAGCAAAGTCTGGGCGCCCCCCTAATTCAGGTGCCGGAGGACATCCACCTCACCCCCACAGAGCGGCGGGTGATTGGCTTGGTGGCCCGTGGCTATTCCAATCGGGAGGTGGCTGAGGCACTCCAGGTATCCCAACGTACTGTCGAAAGTCACGTCAGCAACATGCTGGGCAAGACGGGGCTGCATAACCGCACGGAACTGGCCCGTTGGGCGATGGAGTGTCGCCTGGGAACCTGATCCCTGGGGTCACCCACCGCGATGGATAAAATATTAAGAAGTCTTACAGAACCTGGGAGCCTGAGATTTTGCCCCCCTCCCTTTCCTCGGTGATTCGGCCGGCCTGGCACTGTCTTGAATCCGATTGGTGTGCGACTCCCGAGGTGGTACAGCAGGGGATTCCACCCTCTGTTTTGCCACCCCTGTGGCGATTGCTCCTGCTCAGTGATGGTTCCCTCACCCGTCACCTGCAACTGCTCACGGGTGAGCCAACGGTGGTAGAGCTGATCGACATGTCACCGATTGGCCACGACCTGGATGGGGCGCCCGCCCCAGTCAGCCTCGTACCGGGGCCGCGCCTGCGCCGTCAGGTGTGGTTGCGCACTGCTACAGGTCAATGCCTGGCCTACGCGGTCTCTTGGTGGCCGGCCGAAGCCGTGGATGACTACCTCCCGAACCGTCACCTGCCTATTTGGGCCAGCCTCAGTCAATTGCGCACCGAGCTATATCGAGACATTCAGGGGCTGTGCTATGGCCATTGCCCCCCCCTAGAACCCACCTTCGGCCGGCCGGGGCCCTACTGGGCACGACACTACCTGTTCTGGCACGGCGGCCGGCCGCTCACCCTGATCTACGAGGTTTTTTCGCCTCTGCTAGCAACCTACCTGGGGCCTCTGCCGCCGGCTGGCCCTACTCCGCCTTCAGCCGTAACACCGCCATGAAGGCTTCCTGGGGCACATCGACATTGCCCAGAGCCTTCATCCGCTTTTTGCCTTCCTTTTGCTTTTCCAGGAGCTTTTTCTTGCGACTGATATCCCCGCCATAGCATTTGGCTAGAACATTCTTACGCATGGCCGGAATCGTTTCACTGGCCACGACCCGAGATCCAATGGCCGCCTGAATGGGCACCTTAAATTGGTGTCTGGGGATTAACTCCTTGAGCTTCTGCACCAGCGCCCGCCCCACAAAGTAAGCCTTATCTCGGTGAACAATGGTGGCCAGAGCATCCGCCGGTTCGTCATTGATCAGGACATCCAGCTTCACCAAGTCATTTTCTCGATACCCCGACCACTGATACTCCATGCTGGCGTAGCCACGGGAACGAGACTTCATTTGGTCGAAAAAGTCTGTCACCACCTCCGCTAGGGGTAGGTCATAGACCAGACAGGTGCGCTCCGGCGTCAGGTAGCGCATATCCTGAAACTCGCCGCGCCGGGTCTGGGCCAAGTCCATCAGGGGACCCACAAAAGACTCAGGTGTGATCATTTCCAGCCGAACATAGGGTTCCTCAATCGTCTCCCGCTCATTAGGGGCAGGCAGATCGCTAGGGTTGTCAATATCTAAAATCTCGCCCTTGTTTGTGGTCACGCGATAGACCACCGACGGGGCTGTGACCACCAGATCCAGGTCGTACTCCCGCTCTAGCCGCTCCTGGATGATTTCCATGTGCAGCAGCCCCAGGAAGCCGCAACGGAACCCCATGCCCATGGCTGGCGAAGCTTCCGGCTCATAGTTGAGGGCAGCGTCGCTCAACTTCAGCTTGCCCAGCGCCTCCCGCAGGTCATCGTACTGGTCAGCATCCGTGGGGAACAGACCACAAAAAACCATGGGTTTGGCTTCCTTGTAGCCCGGCAGTGGTTCCTGGGCGGGGGCGCTAGCCAGGGTCAGGGTATCCCCCACCCGGGCATCCTCCACCGTCTTGATGGCCGCAGTCAGGTAACCCACCTCGCCCGCATGGAGTTCCTCGACCGGCACCTGTTGGGGGGACATCACCCCCACCTCATCCAACTCGTACTCCTTGCCGGAGATCATCAGCCGCACCCGATCCCGTGCTCCCAACCGTCCATCCATCACCCGCAGGTAGACCACCACCCCGCGGTAGGGATCGTAGTAACTGTCAAAGATCAGGGCGCGCAGCCGTTCCGCGGTTCGATCGGCGGGCGGCGGAATCCGCTGCACAATCGACTCCAAAATATCCCCGATACCAATGCCTTCCTTGGCGGAGGCCAGGATCGCCTGGCTACAATCGAGTCCGACCACATCTTCGACCTCCTGTTTTACCCGTTCGGGTTGGGCGCCTGGCAGGTCGATTTTGTTGATCACTGGAATGATTTCCAGGTTGTGCTCCAACGCCAGGTAGACGTTGGCCAGGGTTTGGGCTTCTACCCCCTGGGAGGCATCAACCACCAGTAAGGCCCCTTCACAGGCTGCTAAGGAGCGGGAGACTTCGTAGGAAAAGTCCACGTGGCCGGGTGTGTCGATCAGGTTGAGGACGTACTCCTCCCCGTCCTTAGCCCGGTAGGTCATGCGGGCTGCTTGGAGCTTGATCGTGATCCCCCGCTCCCGCTCCAGTTCCATATTGTCCAGAAACTGATCCCGCATCTGCCGCTGATCCACCGTGCCCGTGGTCTGGAGCAGCCGATCGGCCAAGGTGGATTTGCCGTGGTCGATGTGGGCAATGATGCAAAAGTTGCGAATCCGGTGGACAGGCGCTTGCGTCATAAAAACCTAGGGGGGCCTGGGGAAAAACCAGTCCTCTTCAACAAAGTTTAGGATTTTTCTCAGGTGGTCAGCTAATCTGTACCTGAATTACTGGGCCGGAGGGGGCCAGACGGATGGTGGAGCCGTTCGTCACCTTGGCCTGGGTGGTCACCTGCTGACCATCGAGGAAGGTGCCATTCGCTCCCAGACTGACCAGAGACCAGAGCCCACCCTCCAAGCGCAATTCAGCGTGGTGGCGAGAGACAACCGAACTGAGCAGCACCACCTCATTGTCAGGTGCACGCCCCATGCGGATCACTGCTTCCTGAGGAAAAGCCCAATCTCGAATGGAGGTGCCTTGTACCGGGTGTAGCAGGCTGAGGGTGATCACGGCTCTGGGGGAAATTGGGGGCCTGGGGATAGGGTCGCTGGTGGACAAAGGAGAGGGAAAGTAACACAGGCAGGCAAACTTTAGCTTACCCCGTCTACGTAGCCGGATCATACCAGACCCCAAAATATCGGGGGATCTCCAGGCTGGGCGCACTGTGGCGTTGCGCATTGCGATTCGTGAACAGGGCTTATCAATTTGTGTGGGGATGCCGCAGTTTGTCACACAGTACTGGGATTTTTGGTAAAAATGCTTAGTGGCGGGACTTCCAAGTCCCTGTTTTAGCCGGCCGCACCCTGAGGAGCACAGTCTGCATGTTCACCTACGTCAAGCCCGCAGTTCGTCACGTTGCCCCAGACCAGCTTGGTAATCGGACGTTGATGAAAGTGGTCTATGTCGTGCTCGAGCCTCAGTACCAGAGTGCGCTGACAGCGGCCGGCCGGGCGATCAATGCCCAGCATCCTCATCTGGCGGTGGACTTGCGTGGTTACTTGATCGAAGAGCTGCGCGACGCCGAGAACTACCGGGCCTTCCAGGCAGATGTGGCCGAGGCCAATGTGTTCATTGCCTCCCTGATTTTCATCGAAGACCTAGCCCGCAAGCTGGTGGCGGCGGTGGAACCCCACCGGGATCGGCTGGATGCGGCCATCGTTTTTCCCTCTCTGCCGGAAGTGATGCGGCTGAACAAGCTGGGCACCTTCTCGATGGCTCAGTTGGGGCAGTCTAAGAGCGCCATTGCCCAGTTCATGCGCAAGCGCAAGGAGCAGAGTGGCGCTTCCTTCCAAGACGGCATGCTCAAGCTGCTGCAAACCCTGCCCAAGGTGCTCAAGTACCTGCCCATCGACAAGGCCCAGGATGCCCGCAACTTCATGCTCAGCTTCCAGTACTGGCTGGGTGGCTCGGAGGAGAACCTGCAAAACTTCCTGCTGATGCTGGCGGACAAGTACCTGCCTCAAGTGGGGGAAAAGGTCAGCTTCCAGGAGCCGGTCACCTACCCAGACTTGGGCCTCTGGCATCCCCTGGCTCCCCAGATGTTTGAGAGCCTGACGGATTACCTGGCCTGGCACCAAACCCGCACCGATATCGGGGACGACCTGAAGGATCCCCTAGCGCCTTGCGTCGGGCTGGTGCTCCAGCGCACCCACCTGATCACCGGCGATGATGCCCACTACGTGGCCATGGTGCAGGAACTGGAGTGCCTGGGGGCACGGGTGTTGCCCGTGTTTGCCGGTGGGCTAGATTTCTCTCGGCCCGTGGAGGCGTTCTTCTACGACCCTGCCAAACCTGAGAAACCTTTGGTTGACGTGGTGGTGTCCCTTACTGGGTTTGCCCTAGTCGGCGGCCCAGCCCGACAGGATCACCCCAAGGCCATTGAAACCCTGAAGAAGCTGAACCGACCCTACCTGGTGGCGCTGCCTCTGGTGTTTCAGACCACAGAAGAATGGGAAGCCAGCGACTTGGGTCTACACCCCATCCAGGTCGCCCTGCAAATCGCCATTCCCGAATTGGATGGGGCCATCGAGCCGATTATCCTCTCCGGCCGGGATGGGGCTACGGGCAAGGCCCACGCCCTTCAGGATCGGATCGAGTTACTGGCGGAGCGGGCGCTGAAGTGGGCCAATCTGCGGCGCAAGCCCAAGTGCCAGAAGAAAGTTGCGATCACCGTATTCAGTTTCCCGCCGGACAAGGGAAATGTGGGAACGGCCGCCTATCTCGACGTGTTTGGTTCCATCTTCAAGGTGATGGAGGCCCTCCAGCGCAACGGCTACGACGTGCAGGAGATGCCCGAAACCCCAGAAGCGCTGATGGAGGCGGTGCTCCACGACCGGCAGGCCCAGGTGGGCAGTCCCAATCTGAATGTGGCCTATCGGATGCCGGTGCGGGAATACGAAGCGCTGACTCCCTACGCGGAGCGGTTGCATGAGAACTGGGGACCACCGCCGGGGCACCTCAACAGTGACGGCCAGAACCTGCTGATTTACGGCAAGCAGTTCGGCAATTTGTTTGTCGGGGTACAGCCCACCTTCGGCTACGAGGGCGACCCGATGCGGTTGCTGTTCAGCCGCTCTGCTAGCCCCCACCACGGGTTTGCGGCCTACTACACCTATCTCAACAAGCTCTGGGGAGCGGACGCCGTCCTGCACTTCGGCACCCACGGTTCCCTGGAGTTCATGCCCGGTAAGCAGATGGGGCTGTCGGGGGACTGCTATCCCGATAACCTGATCGGCGGCCTGCCCAACCTCTACTACTATGCGGCCAACAACCCCAGTGAGGCGACGATCGCCAAGCGGCGGGGCTACGCCAACACCATCAGCTACCTGACGCCGCCGGCGGATAATGCGGGCCTCTACAAGGGGTTGCGGGAACTGAAGGAGTTGATCGGCTCTTACCAGAGTCTCAAGGATTCGGGGCGCGGTTCGGCGATTGTCAATAGTGTGATCGAAGCCTGCCGCCAGGTGAACCTGGATCAGGACATCCCCCTGCCGGAGCGGCCGGCCGAAGATCTGTCGGCGGAGGAGCGGGACACGCTGGTGGGGCAGGTTTATAAGCAGTTGATGGACATTGAGTCCCGGTTGCTGCCCTTCGGACTGCATGTGATTGGCAAGCCGCCCTCGGCCCAGGAGGCGATTGCCACCCTGGTGAGTATTGCCAAGGTGGATCGACCGGAGGATAACCTGGTGAGTCTGCCACGGCTGCTGGCCACCACCAAGGGATACACCCTAGAAGCCCTGTATGCCGACAGCAATCGGGGCCACTTGGCGGCAGTGCAGCTTCTGGAAAACCTGGAGCAGGCCACCCGTGTCGCGGTGACAGCCCTGGTGGAATCCCAGTCGGATGAGGAGGGTCGTCTATCTCGGTTGGCGCGCCTCAATTTCCTCAACCTCGGCCGGCCGGCCCCTTACCTGAAGGCACTTCAGGATTTGGGCTATGGCGAGGTGGATCAAGCTCCACTCAAGGCTTTGATGGAGTATCTGGAAGCAGGGCTAGAACTGCTGACTGCGGACAACGAACTGGGGGCGCTGCTCAAAGCTCTGGAGGGGGACTACATTCTGCCGGGGCCGGGGGGTGATCCGATTCGGACACCGGAAGTCCTGCCGACGGGTAAGAACATCCATGCCCTTGATCCTCAGTCGATTCCCACCTCGGCTGCGATCCAGTCGGCTCGGGTGGTGGTAGATCGGTTGTTGGCCCGCTACCGCGAGGAGCACGAGGGCCAGTGGCCGGAATCGATCGCGGTGGTGCTCTGGGGCACGGACAACATTAAGACCTACGGCGAATCCCTGGCCCAGGTGTTCTGGCTGGTGGGGGTCAAGCCTATGCCCGATGCCCTGGGACGGATGAACCGTCTGGAACTGGTGCCCCTCGCCGAACTCGGCCGGCCGCGCATTGACGTGGTGGTCAACTGCTCTGGGGTGTTCCGGGATTTGTTCCTCAACCAGATGTATCTGATCGACCAAGCTGTGAAACTGGCGGCCGAAGCCGACGAACCCCTGGATCAGAACTTTGTGCGGCGCCACGCCCTGGAGCAAGCCCAAACCCTGGGGATTCAGGTGCGGCAGGCAGCGACACGGGTGTTCTCCAATGCCTCCGGGTCTTACTCGGCCAACGTCAGTCTGGCGGTGGAAAATGCCACCTGGGAACAGGAGCAAGACCTCCAGGATATGTACCTGCAACGCAAGGGCTACGCCTTTGATGCGGACAATCCGGGGACGATGCAGCAGAACAGCGACCTGTTCCAGATGTCTCTGAAGACGGTCAACGTCACGTTCCAGAATCTGGACTCCTCGGAGATTTCCCTCACTGACGTCAGTCACTACTTTGATTCTGATCCCACCAAGGTGGTGCAGCGGCTGCGGGGCGATAACCAACGGCCGGCCGCCTATATCGCCGATACCACCACACCCGATGCCCGTGTCCGCAGCCTCTCGGAGACGGTACGCCTGGATTCCCGAACCAAACTGCTCAATCCCAAGTGGTATGAGGGTCTACTCAATCACGGCTACGAGGGTGCTCGGGAAATTGCCAAGCGGCTGAATAATACCCTGGGCTGGTCGGCAACAGCGGGGGCAGTGGACAACTGGATTTATGAGGACGCTAATAGCACCTACGTCAAGGACGAGGCGATGCGGCAGCGGTTGATGAACCTCAATCCCCATTCCTTCCGGCGGATTGTTAGTACCCTGCTGGAGGCCAATGGCCGGGGCTACTGGGAAACTAGCGAGGAGAACCTTCAACGCCTCCGGGAGCTTTACCAGGAGATTGAAGACCGGATTGAGGGAGTGGAATAGGGGCAGCCACCGGCTACGCGACGGGGTTCTTGTGCAAGTCTTGTGCAGTCTCCAAGCTCAGGATCAGGGCTAAGGGGGCGTTGCCGCTGGCCGGTTGACCCGGATAAGTAGGCCCTTGAAGTCGGACAGCGACTGGATGGCCTCGTGGATTCGGCCGGCCGGGTCCACAAAGTCAGGATCGGCATAGAGACGAGCCAGTCCTAGGCTCCTTCCTGCGCCTCAATAGCCTGTTCTATCTCGCTGCGATGCTGGTCTACATAGGCCCAAGCTTGGGCAAGGTCAGCCGCCGACAGCCCTGGAAAGCTCCCCAGAATAGCCTGCTCGGAAGCCCCCAGTTGCCGCAATCGCTCCAAAGACCATACGGGTATTCGGGTGTGTGCCAGACGGGCATCACCACCGCAAACGCCCGGCGTTTTCACAATGGAGCGGCCTTCTTGCTCAGAGTGTCGGTGAGGCACGTCATGCGGGGTTCGGGCAAGCTGATCCTGTACAACAATCAACAATGCCTCTAGCTCAGTCGGACTCAGTTCACCAAGCTGCTCGATAACCTGTTGAAGTTTGGTCATTGCTCCGCTCCCGCAGTGGATTGCACGGGTACTCAGTCGCGACTGTTCCCTTGTTGATTCTGACGCAAGGCAGTAAGGGAAAGACACCGCCAGTACCAGGCATTAACCGCTCGCCAATACGCCTCTGGATCAGCCGACTGAGGCATGACCTGCTGTCGGAATTAGGCCCCTAGGGATACCCGCAGTTTCAAGGGGTACATTTTCTAGTTCACCTTGCGTAGGCGGGCCAGTTTGGGGTCGAGAATCTTGTGGCCAGCTTGGACAAAACGCACCGCAAGGTTGAGCCGCTGTCCCTCTCCAAACACATGGGTGACTTCCCCCGGCCCAAACTTGTCGTGGATCAGTTGGTCACCCACAGCCCACGTCTGTGGTACAGCCGCCCGCGCCTCGGACATGGGTTCCGGTGGTCGCCGCCGATCTGGAGACACGCTCGCCCCTGACATCCGATAGGGATTCGGCCGGCCGGAACCGTCCAACCGCAGGCAATCCCTGGGGAGTTCACTGAGAAAGTCGGAGGGAATTGCCGCTTCCCGCTGATTGCCATAGAGACGACGGGACGCCGCATGGCTGAGGAACAAACACTCCTGGGCGCGGGTGATACCCACGTAGCACAGCCGTCGCTCCTCCTCCAGGGCAGCAGGGTCATTCATGGAGCGGAAATTGGGGAAAAGCCCCTGCTCCATCCCCACCATGAACACCACCGGAAACTCCAGGCCCTTGGAGGAATGGAGGGTCATCAGGGTGACACGGGGCTGGTTTTCCGAATAGCCATCCAGATCCGAGGCGAGGGAAACATTCTGGAGAAACCCGGCCAGGGAGGGGTCTTCGTTCTCTTCCCCATACTGGAGGGCGGCATTGTACAGTTCCTGGAGGTTTTGCAACCGATCCAGACTTTCGTCCGTGCCCTGGACTTCCAATTCCCGGCGGTAGCCCGACTCCTCCAGGATGCCCTGGATCAGGTCTGGGGCTGGCGTCTGATCCACCACCACCCGCCACCGCTGGAGCAGGTTGACAAAGGTTTCGATGGGGCGCGCCGCCCGGCCGGCCGCAGTCTGCACCGCAGTTCCATCCTGGAGGACTTCCCAGAGGGGCAACCCCAGGGTTTGGGCCATGTCCTGGAGCCGATCCAGGGTGGTTTTGCCGATGCCCCGCCGGGGGGTGTTGATCACCCGCAGTAAACTGAGGCTATCGGCCGGGTTGATCAGCAACCGCAAGTAGGCTAGGGCATCCTTAATTTCCTTGCGTTCGTAGAACCGCAATCCCCCAATAATCACGTAAGGCAAATTGGCCCGCACCAAAATATCTTCAAAAACACGGGACTGGGCATTGGTGCGGTAGAGGATGGCAAAATCTCCCCAGTTCAGGGCCGAGTTCTGCCGGGCCAGGGTGCGGATTTGCTGGACAACATAGTGGGCCTCATCCTGCTCGTCCTCCGCGGCATAACAGGTAATGGCTTCCCCCGGATCACGGGTGGGACGGAGAATTTTGTCAATGCGTTCCGTATTATGCTCAATCAGGGCATTGGCCGCAGTCAAGATCGTGGCTGTGGAGCGGTAGTTTTCCTCTAGCTTGATCATTGTCCGGGTGTCGTCATCGGGTAGACCATCCCCAAAGTCGCCCTGGAAACCAAGCAGAATGGTGAAATCAGCACCGCGGAACTTGTAAATGGACTGGTCTGCATCACCAACCACGAAAATCGAACGATCCTGCCAAGCCTCGAACGTTCGGCTATCTTCACCGTTGGTGGTCAGCAATTGCACCAGATCGTACTGAATCCGATTGGTATCCTGGTATTCATCCACTAAAATGTGGCGAAAACGCTGGTGCCAGTAGGCCAGAATCTGTTCATTCTGGCGAAAGAGACGCACCGGAATCCCAATCAGATCATCGAAATCAAGGGCATTATTTTCGGCCAAGCGCTGCTGGTAGCGCGTATAGATATCGGCCACCACACGCCCCCGATAGTTGGCTTCTTGGCGCTCCACGTCCCGCGGGGTTAGCCCCTGGTTCTTGGCATGGCTGATGGCGTAGCGCACCGAACGCGGTTCAAAGCGCTTTTCATCCAGGTTGAGGTCATTGAGCACAATGTCCTTGACCAGGGCTTGGGTGTCCGATTCATCCAGAATCGAAAACGTCTTTTCCCAGCGGCGGCCCTGCTCGTCCTGGTACTTTTCAATGTCCAAGCGCAGGATGCGGGCGCAGAGGCTGTGGAATGTCCCCATCCACATGGGCTTGGTGATCCGCCGGTAGACCTCGGAGCGCAATCGGGTTTGTTGACTGGCGGGCAATTCCCCCAGCGGCCGGCCGGCCGTGGTCAGGGCCTGTTGTTCAGCCAGCAGGGTTTCCACCCGTTCCTTGATTTCTCGCGCCGCCTTGTTGGTGAAGGTGACCGCCAGGATGCTTTCGGGATCGACGCGCCGCTGGAGCAGCAGGTTGGCAATCCGGTAGGTGAGGGCGCGGGTTTTGCCGGAACCCGCTCCAGCCACGACCAATAGGGGGCCACAGTAGTGTTGGGCCGCTTGGCGTTGGGCTGGGTTGAGGTGGTGGAGAAAGTCAGAATGTGCAGCAGCCACGGGCGAGGAGTCGATACAGCGGGTTATCCGCAATCCTAAACCAGGATGGGGGGAAGTCTGGGCCTTGTTGAACTCGGCTCACCCTTAGCCTGATGGGATGGAGCGCTTGATACTGCACCCAACGGCGCGGTTGGATCGGCTTAAAAACCCAGCCAAGCGCGCAAGGCGTGCTCAAGTTGGTCGGCATCCACCGCAGCTAACTGGCCGATCACGCGAATCACTAGACTTTCGTGGACGGTATACACCCCCCTTTTGACCGCGGTTGCTAGGTTCAATCCCGCGGCTGACCACTCAGATAGGCAAGACTCTCCAGCCAGCAGAGAACCCGTTTTGCTTGTCAAAGGCGTGATGAAGACATCTTGAGAGGGGTGAGGGGCGCTGACCACGACAGCAGGCCTCACCTTTGCACTCGATAGGTCTGAGAAAGGATAGCGCACTAAAATAACATCATCTTTGGAGAAGCTGGGCATAGGCATCGTCCTCCGCATTGTCCCAAACCGTGCCAAGGGATGTTTGGCTTGCCTGTAGCCAGAAAGCAGTTTCGTCCTCAGGCAAGACGGTTACTAATACTCGTACACCTTCTGGCAGCGCTGTTGGCTCCAATAGCTCGATCCTCCCTTGTCTAACTGTTGCCCAAAGTGTTCTGAGCATAGCTGCTTATCTGTATGAGAATATGCCTTGATTCTAGGCTGTAGGACGGCACCCTCCCTTGCCCGATTGTGCCGCTCATAAGCATCTCTCAGCCCAGATCGCCTAGGTTACCGATTCCTCGTGGAAGCGAACGCTGAAGGTAAATGCAGTGAGGTGTCTATGTGAAGGGCCAATTCCTAACGCCGCCCCGGAAACCCTAGGGCTGCTGCTGGAGATGAAGCAAAAAGTCCCGTAACTCCCCTTCCGTCAATTCTTGGCGTGAGCGCTTGCCGTAGCGCTTCAACAGACACTCCCGCCCTTGGTCAATTGTCCAACCCAGGCGGGTCAATTCCTCCATGCTCTGGGCCATCATCGCCTTGGCATCCAGGGGTTCCAGCTTAGGCTCTGGGGGGATAGGCTTCGGTTCCGGAAAGGGCACTTTGGGTTCCGGCAGAGACATCGGGGCCGGCCGGCCGTGGAGGCGCGTCAATTTGTCCATCACCCGATGCAGAAGCGTCTGCCAGTCCAATTCCTGCTCCCAATGGGAACGCAGGGACTGGTAGGTTTCCGGGTCGTAGAGTTGACAGAGGACAACCGTCTCCGTATCGCCCGGTTCCACCGCCACCGTCAGAGGTTCTAGCAACCGGGCCTCATCCAGGTTATCAAGAGCAGACAATAAGCCCTTGAGGAAGGTGGTCTCTCGTCCAGGGGCAGCTTCCGTGCGAATCTGGTAGGGTTTGTCCGCCTGAATCTCCAGGCTGGCCTTGGTGCGGTCAGGAAAGCGAGGATTATCCGTCGTACGTAGGCTGAGGCCCTGGATGTAGCCCGTCAGGGCGGGCAAAGGTTCTGGGATGCGTTTCTGACCGTCCCAGTAGTACCAGCAGGCGCTATCTTCGCGACCCACGTACAGCACAGTGGGGCGGGGAATCTGGCCCAGTCCTAGCTGAATTGCCATGATGTATCGACCCGTGGGGTGTCTCCAGGATAGCGATTGGCCCGGCCGGCCGGCATGACCCGCGTTAAACTAAGGCGGTGTGTCCGGTTCTGAAGCGCGCCGGTCTCGTGCAGAATCCTCCATCTCGCCCTGTGGCTACCCCTACGCTTGCCGAGCGCGCCGCGGCCTTGGGCCTACCTACCCTGAGTCGTCACATCTTTCTCTGTGCTGATCAAAGTAAGCCCCTGTGCTGTGATCGGGGCCTGAGCCTGGAAGCCTGGGAGTACCTCAAACGTCGTCTCAAGGATCTGGGCCTCGACCCACCCCGGCCGGCCGGAGCCGTCTTTCGTACCAAGGCCAACTGTTTGCGCGTTTGCCAGGATGGCCCAATCTGCGTGGTCTATCCCGATGGCGTCTGGTACCACTCCGCCACACCCCCAGTCCTGGAACGCATCTTGCAGGAACATGTACTCGGTGGTCAGGTGGTGGCCGACTACGCGTTCTGCATCCAACCCCTAGCGGGCTACAATAACCCCAGTTCATCGGCCCCACCCCCGGCCGGCCTTGCAGATTAGGTGTGCCCCATGACTCTTCCTGCCTCCCTCCGCCTCGCCCTCGAACAGCGCACTGCCCTGAAGGTGATCAGTGGCATTCTCAACACTGACCCGGTGCGGGTGGGCCAAGTAGTGCGGGCCGCCACCTGGGGAGGCGCAACCTATGTGGACATTGCCGCAGTGCCCAGTTTGGTGAAGCAGGTGCGGGATTTAACGTCCCTTCCCATCTGTGTTTCGGCCATTGATCCCTTGGCCTTGGCCCAATCCGTGGCGGCCGGCGCTGACTTGGTGGAAATTGGCAACTACGACCCCTTTTACGCCCAAGGCGAACGCTTCTCCGCTGCCCGCATCCTGGACTTGACCCGTGCCACCCGTGCCCTGCTGCCCCAGACCGTTCTTACCGTGACCGTGCCCCACACCCTGCCCCTCGATCAGCAGGCGGATTTGGCGCAAAACCTGGTGCAGGCGGGCGCTGACCTGATCCAAACCGAAGGGGGTATGGCCGCCCAGCCCAGCCACAGCGGTACCCTGGGCCTTATGGAAAAGGCGCTCCCCACCCTGGCCGCCGCCTACGAAATTGCCCGGGCTGTTTCTGTCCCCGTTCTCTGTGCTTCCGGCCTTTCCAGTGTTACTGCCCCCCTAGCCATTGCGGCGGGCGCCGCGGGTGTGGGTGTGGGTTCAGCCATCAACCGGCTGGACGATGAGTTGGCGATGGCTGCTGTGGTGCGCTCCTTGGTGCAGGCTCTAGCCGTGCGCGTGCCTGCCCCCTGCGAATGAGTGTGGTTCCCCAGCTTGACCTGAGCCGCCAGTATCAGCAGATTCGGCCTCAGGTGGAACAGGCCGCCCTGGAGGTGTTGGCATCCGGGCGCTACATCGGGGGCACCTGGGTGGCGCGCTTTGAAGAAGCCTTTGGCCAGTATGTGGGAACAGGCCACTGCATTGCCTGTAACTCCGGTACCGATGCCCTGTATCTGGCCTTGCGCGCCCTGGACATTGGCCCTGGGGATGAGGTGATCACCAGTCCGTTTTCGTTCATTGCCACGGCGGAGGCGATTAGCCTGGTGGGGGCGACCCCCGTGTTTGTGGATATTGACCTGGCCAGTTTCAATCTCGACCCAGCCCAAGCCGCCGCTGCCATTACACCGCGGACGCGTGCCCTGTTGCCGGTGCACCTGTTCGGCCGGCCGGCCGACATGGCGGATCTGCTCGCCTTGGCCCAGGGCCATCAGTTGGCTGTGATTGAGGATTGCGCTCAAGCAACGGGTGCCACGTGGGCCGGCCGGCCGGTGGGCAGTTTGGGCACCGTGGGCTGCTTTAGTTTCTACCCCACCAAAAACCTGGGGGCCTGTGGGGATGGGGGAGCCGTCACCACCGATGATCCCGCTTTAGCAGCCCGCCTTCGTCAGATCAAGGAGCACGGCCAGAGTCGCCGCTACTACTCGGACACCGTGGGCGTCAACAGTCGCCTAGATGCGATCCAAGCCGCCCTGCTGACCCTAAAGTTGGCCCACCTGGACACCTGGAATGCGGCGCGCCAGCGGGTGGCGGAGGTCTACGACCAGGGTCTAGCAGACTGTCCGGGCCTCGTGCGGCCGGCCGTGGTGCCCGGAGACAAGGCCCGCAGCGTCTGGAACCAGTACACGGTGCGGATTCTCCAGGATCGGGATCGGGTGCAGGCCGAGTTGGCCACCCAGGGTATTGGTACGGCCCTGTACTATCCCATCCCCATCCATCTTCAACCCCTGTATGCGGCCCTAGGGTATCGGGAGGGCCAGTTGCCCCAGGCTGAACAGGCTGCCCGCGAAGTTTTGTCCCTGCCCATGTTCCCGGAATTGACCGAGGCGGAGCAGGACCAGGTGATGACCCGCCTCAAGTCCCTGCTCGCCCCCAGATGACCTGCATTCTGGCCCAGGTTACAGACACACACCTACTGGCCAGTCCTCAAGACACCTATCGCGGCTGGCCCACTTGGGCGTCCTGTCGGGCCGTGCTGGCGGCAGTTGCCCAGGATCGTCCCGATCTGCTGCTGCTGACGGGGGATCTGTCCCAGGATGGCAGTCGGGCATCCTACGAGCATCTGCGCGACCTAGTGGAGCCTCTCGGGATTCCCACCTATGTTTTGCCGGGCAACCACGACAATCCGGCAGCCCTGGCCGCAGTCTTCCCAGGGGGTAACCTGTGTACGACTCCTCTAGTGACGGCCGGCCGCTGGGCGATCCTCCTCCTGGATTCCACGGTACCGGGTGAGGTGTACGGCGATCTCAGCCTCGATCAGTTGACCGCCCTGGATGCTACCCTGACCCAGACGGCCGGCCGGCCGACGCTGATTGCCCTTCACCATCCGGTGCTACCCATCGGTTCCCCTTGGATTGATGCCACGCGTCTGCGGCCGGCAGGCGCGTTTGTCGAGTTGCTGGCAGCCCATCCTCATGTCAAGGTGGTGCTGGCGGGTCATGTCCACCAGGAGTCTCAGGCGATGAATCAGGGTGTTGCTCACTACACCACGCCGGCAACGGGGTTGCAATTTAAGCCTCAAACCGAACAGTTCTGTCTGGATACCCAAGCGCCCGGCTATCGACTCCTCTACCTAGAAGCGGATGGACAGCATCGCACGACGGTGCGTCGCGTCCAAGAGGCAGGCGAGTTCGCTCATGTGTAACGCATCACGAGCCGGTTAAGACCCTAGACCGAAGATAGGCCATCCAGAGGGTGTAACCTTGGGTGCATCGCCAGTCTTGCCATTGGAACTGCGAAGTATAGCCAATTTGAATGAGAATGAGACATTTCTTCGGCTCCCTTGACTCTCCCTGCCTGCCCTAGAAGGCTTATGTGGAAGATGTCTGGCGGACATAGAGAGGTGAGGCTGAGTGTCTCAAACCTGAATGAAACAGCTATAGGGCACCTCTATTTATTCAGTCTGCTACACACTTATTGACAATATGGGCGGGCAAAATAGGCTTTTCAAGTTGGCTTATTCTCAGTAATGGGGCGATTCGCCGATTGATAGAGGTACCCTTATGAGATTACGCGGAGAGCAGCAACAATCTTTGTTATAAGAAGCCGTTACTTGGAAGGCTCCATCAGCTTATTTATGCTCACGAGTGGTAACCAGCATTTTAACGGATTATCAGGAAATTAGCAAAAATAATGCTCCCGGAAAGCCTCTTTGTTGTTCTTATATTCACGTTGCTTATCATACAGCGAATCTGCGATGTCACTGATATCGAACTAGAGTTTCCAAGTCAATGACCGTATCTCGTGATGGAATTCTTGGGCTTCGCCATTCATTCCCCTCATTGAGCATGAGGAGTTTCATCCGGTCTTTCTCTCGTTGAACAATCTCCTGACTAATCTCAAAATCCGCCGCACACCCTCCCAGTCGATGACCTGCACCGCCGAGGACAACCTAGCCTTGATGACTGCCGACTAACTCGCCGTCCCAGAGCCTGCCAGAAGTAGGCCGGCCGCAGCCAGGCGGTCTCGGTCAAAGCCCCGCTGGTTCAGAATCACCCAGGACTGACTCAGATCGGGGCCATGCATCTGGCCCATGAGCGCCGCCCGCAGCGACTTCATCACCACGCCCTTTTTCAGGCCCGTCGTCTTCACCGCCGCCTGCACCACCGCTTGCAGGCCGGCCGGCGTCAGTGTTCCCGGCTCGGGAGTATGCTCGGACACAACCTGGAGTAACTCCACCACCCCCGGCTGCTGGAGTTGAGCTATGGCTTCTGAGTCGTAGCTCACCTGGGGTGTGAAGAAAAACTGACTCAGGCCGGCCGCATCCTTGAGTACCGTCAGACTAGGGCCAATCAGGGCGGCAACTAACTCCAGCCAGGGCCGATCCGCCTGGGGATCAAAGGCATAGCCGGCCGCCGCCCAGAACGGAATCAGCAGATCGCACAACTCCTCCGGCGGCAGGGCGTGGAGATAGTGGCTGTTCAACCAATTCAACCGCTCCCAGTCAAACTTGGCCCCCGCCCGATTCACCCGACCCAGGTCAAACGCTGCGGCGGCCTCCGCCAGAGTGAACACCTCCCGGCCGGCCGGAGGAGACCAGCCCAGTAAGGTCATGTAGTTGGCCAGGGCTGGCGCCACATAGCCCATCGCCTGGAAATCACTAATTGAGGTCACCCCATCCCGCTTGGAGAGTTTGCGACCCTCCGCATTGAGAATCAGGGGGGTGTGGGCAAACTGAGGCGGGGTCACCCCGAAGGCTTCGTAGAGCAGGATTTGCTTGGCCGTGTTGGCAATGTGATCCTCGCCGCGGATCACATGAGTAATCCCCATATCGATGTCATCCACCACCACCGCCAGGTTGTAGAGGGCCTGACCATCGGCGCGGGCAACTACCATATCCCCCCCCAAGTCGCGCCCCTGCCAGCGCACCTCGCCCCGCACCAAGTCGTGCCAGAGAATTTCCCGGTCATCTTCGATCCGAAACCGCACCACCGGCTGCCGTCCCTCGGCCACAAACTGGGCGATCTGCTCAGCGGTCAGGGTGCGATGTTGGTTGTTGTAGCGGGGCGCTTCACCCTGGGCGCGCTGAGTCTCCCGCAGGGCTTCTAACTCAGCTTCGGTTTCGTAGCTGTAGTAGGCTAAACCCTGGTCGAGAAGTTCCTGTACCCGCTCCCGATACCGATCCAGGCGGTCAGTCTGAAAAATGGGGCCTTCGTCCCAGGTGAGGCCCAGCCAGCGCAGACCCTCCAGGATGTTGTGGGTGAACTCCGGACGAGAGCGCTCCCGATCCGTATCCTCCACCCGCAGGATAAAGGTGCCCCCGTGGTGGCGGGCAAACAGCCAATTGAAGACCGCCGTGCGGGCTGTGCCAATGTGGAGGATTCCGGTGGGACTGGGGGCAATGCGGACGCGCACACTCACGGTGGGATTCCCAGAAAACGCGGCTTTACGATCCTAGAGGATTTCCCCGCCAGCGACATCACCCCTGGCGAAGCAGACCTGCCTCTCGGAGATCCAATCAGGGAACTGCCAGACCGTCAAAGCTCTAGAGTTAAAGCGCAGCATTCCTGAGGACAGGGGATGTTCCATTCAGGCAGAGGGCATCGTAAAAAAGCGTAACACCAACACTGATCGTTCACATGCTGGACGTACACTTAAGAATGAGTCGCGCTAGTATGCGACGCGACTGGACTACAACGCATTCATGAAAAACACTGAAGATTCAGGGGAAGCTCGGGACTAGCGCAGGGACATGGATTGGCCACCTGTTCTTCCCCACTGTAAAGTGACCCTCGTTTAGCATTGGGCTTTTTCTGCTCACCATCTTGAATTTGATTTCCAAGCACTAGGCTCCTCTATGAAATCGAAGTATACCAAGTCCAGCCCTAGTTCTCCCACCGAACAGGAAGCTGTTCAAGGGGAGCCACTTGATCGGAAAATCTATGAGAAGAAGCTTAGGAAGCTGCATTGTGAGCTGGTGCTCCTTCAACAATGGGTCGTTACCAAAGGGCTGAAGGTTTGTATTATCTTCGAGGGCCGAGATGGTGCTGGCAAAGGTGGTACTATCAAAGCGATAACTGAGCGAGTTAGCCCCCGGATTTTCCGTGTTGTGGCCCTTCCATCTCCAACGGAGCGAGACCTTCCATCTCCAACGGAGCGAGAGAAGAGCCAGATGTACCTACAGCGCTACGTTCCCCATTTCCCTGCCGCCGGTGAAGTGGTTATTTTTGATCGAAGCTGGTACAACCGAGCCGGGGTTGAGCGAGTCATGGGCTTTTGTACTGAGGAAGAGGTTGAGCACTTTTTCCAGGGAGTTCCCTTGGTTGAAAGAGCTATGGTTGACTCAGGCATTCACCTCATCAAGTACTGGCTTGAGGTCAGTCCAGAGGAGCAAACCCGTCGCCTAGAAGCTCGCTTACAGGATGGGCGTAAGACATGGAAACTGTCGCCGATGGATCTCAAGTCCTACAGTCGCTGGTACGACTATTCTCGCTCTCGGGATGAGATGTTCGCAGTAACGGACACGGAGTTTGCGCCCTGGTATGTCGCCAGATCGGATGATAAAAGGCGTGTCCGATTGAATATCATCAGTCATCTGCTAAGTCAGATACCCTATGAGCCGTTGCCTCAAGCGGATATCAAATTGCCTAAGCGCCAGGCACAGGGGGATTACCAAGACCCTAATTATCCCTTCCGCTTCATTCCTGAAATTAATTAGCAGTTTTATCCTGGGTGTTGGCAGGATAGCTCTATTTTTGGGGTAAAGCTAGATTTGAGTATGGGAATCATCCCACCGTCCACAACCTGTACAGGATCGGCAGCCTCCACCGCGTTAGTCACAGTGTAGGCGAGCAATTCTACAATCTCCAATGACAGTTGTTCTGGTCAACATCGGGTTTGGTAATCTGGTCACCGCCCAGCGCGTGGTCGCCATTGTCTCCCCAGATTCAGCCCCCATCAAACGGTTGATCAGCGAGGCCCGCGACCGTCACCAGGTGATTGATGCCACCTGCGGCCGGCGAACCCGGGCGGTGGTTATTCTGGACTCGCGGGATGTGGTGCTCTCGGCGCTCCAACCCGAAACCATTGCCCAGCGGTTTCCCGGTGCTAGCCCGGCCGGCCTGACAGGGGCTACACGGTCGCGCCCTGGAACGAATGGATGAACCGTTGGAGTTGACGGCTTTCGAGGGCCAGCACGCGGCGGGCAAAGTCGGGGTCTTGGGCCAGCAGGTCATCAAAGGCTGCCACGGGTACGGCCAGGATGCGAGTGTCGGGGGCAGTGACCACGATCCGGTTTTGCGACTCACTGTGGGCCAGGACTTCCAGTTCGTCTAGGGTTTGCCCCGGATGAAGGGCGGTTCGTACTCGGTCTCCTGTGGCAGTCATGGCCTGAACCTCCGCGGCACCGGCCACCAGTAGCAATAGCTCGCGACAGGTATCCCCCGGTTCCGTGACCGCATCGCCGTTGGCATAGGTGCGAATCTCGGCCCGTTCGGCGAGGGCCAGCAGGGTTTCATTGTGCATGCGCTGGAAAAAGTCGGCGTTGGCCAGGTAGACCACCTTTTCCAGAATGGGAAAATCAGAGAGGGGCATTGGCCCAGGTTCCCCAGCTTGGATGCGGCCGGCCGTATCCGCCACTAGGGGATGGGGGTTTTGCTGACTCACTTCGGCGGCGGTGTCTCGACCAAGGTCGGGGTCGAGGTGGGCCAAGACGTAGAGGCCGGCCGCCTGCACCAAGGGGTTGCGATCCGTCACCAGGGTCAGCAGATGGGGTGTCACCTGATCGGGGGTAGCATCCAGAGCGCAGGGGGCAGGTGGCTTTTCCAGTTGGGTCAAACAGGCGTAGATGGGGTCAGCCAGGCGATTGGCCCAGTCCTCTGTTTCCAGGAGCAGGGGCAACTCGGCAGGACAGCACTGGCTTAAGGCGGTGGCCAGCGGGCGGCCGGCCGGATCCTCTCCCAGACCCACCAGGATATCCAGCAGGGCGCGCACCATCAGTTCCTTCTTGTGATGAACCGCTTCCCGGAGCAGGGTCAAGGGCGCTTCAAAGGTTCGCAGGGCAGGCTGGTGCAGGGCACGGTCGATGGCAATCCAGCGGGGCAACTGGGTGAGCAGGTATTCCCCCCGCCGCACCTGGCAGGTTTCCGGAGCGAGGTTTCCCAAAATCCACTGTTCCTCCTGGACGGTGATGCCGTACTGGCGGCGCAGGTGGCGCAACGCGTCTGAAGACGGCTCCAAAATTGGCGCTAGGTCAGTCCCCGGCTGTTGCTGTTGCAGCCGCATGAGTCGCTCTAGGGATTGGCGATAGCCATTCAACCGCACCAGGTTTTCCTGGGTACGTTGCCGATCGGGGTTGAGCAACTCCGGATCTTCAACGCCCAGGGTGTCTAGGACTTCGCGGTGGTCGTCCTCCGTAATGCCCAATTCCTGGCGCAGTTGCTGGAGTACCTGAAGACTGCTGGCGTAGTTGACATAGCCCTCAGCTAGGGCCTCCTGCAAAACACCCTTGTAGGCCAGGAGACGCTTTTCCCGCGTAAATCCCGGCAAAACCTTGGCTAGGACGTAGACCTCATCGGTGTTGAGGTCGGCCAGGGTGCGTCCCTCCAAATACTGGCCAATGGTGAGGCCCAGTTTGGTCAGTTGGCGCCGGAAACGGTTGGCCAGCCCCTCGCGGGCATAGCGTTCTGGGGTGCGGCCCCAAGTCTTGGCTAGCCACAGGGTGCTGAGCAGGACAAGGCCCAGGTCGTAGATGTACTGCACCCACAGGGGCCAGAGTTGTACCAGCGGCCGGCCGCCAAAGATGAAGAAGATGTTGAAGATGGCAAAGGTAGAGACCGTGAACAGGCGATGACGGATCACCTGCGAGGGGCAGTGGGGCTCCCAAATTTGGCACGCCTGGCGCTCGATCCACCGGCCGGCCGCCCGGGCTGCCCAAGTAAAGCCTCCCAGGGTGAGGGGAACGGCCACCAGTTTGGGGATGGGAACGCTGTAGCCCCCCAGGTAAAGTCCAGGGCTGAGCAGGGTGGCCAGTTGATCCGGATCCCGTGCCCAGTAGCCGGAGAAGTAGTACGTCCAGTTACCGGCGTAGAGGTAGTAGTAGAGGAAGTATCCGAGCACTAGACCCACATAGCCGTAGCGGAGGCCGGCCGCCTCAGGCTGGGGCAGGCCCTCCCAGTAGGCCCGTTCGGCATCAATGTCGATGCAGGGATTTTGGCAGGCGACACAGGCACTCTGTTCTTGGCCCTCTGGCAGGGTGACCCGACACATGGACTGGGTAATCAACTGGTCGCTGGTGTGGGCTGGACTGCCCAGGAGTCCCCCCGGCTCGCTGTAGATTTGCTGCACAGGAGCCATCGGACAGAGGTACTGACACCAAGACTTGCCGCCGTAGAGGTAGCCCGTCAGCACTGCCGCCCCAATGGTGAACAGCAACCAGGCCGCCAGAAAGGCCCGATCCGCATTGAAAAACAGGATGCGACCACACAGACCGGCAAACAGCCAACCGAATTGCACTTGGGCGTAGTG
>JACYLR010000200.1 GCA_015272465.1 Gloeomargaritaceae cyanobacterium C42_A2020_066 | reverse complement strand
GATAGCGCTGCATGGCAATTTAAATCGGCTATAAAAGCATCCACAGGCACCACCTCGTGTACGGGCACCACCCGTTCCAGCAGCGGCGGCACAATCCCAGGGGCACGGGGGGTTTGGGGTGCCACATCCGCTAGGTCGATATAGCAGCGCTCCAGCACCTCGGCCGATCCCTTGAGCCAGTTCCGCATAGCCGGCACATTGGCAGTTACAGCACAGTCGCCAAAGGCAATCAGCCAGCGGGTGCGCTGCCGCACCTCCCGGATCAGGGCCAGGTTCTCCTCATTGGCGACTCCCCCCTCCACCAAGCAGACATCGACGTTTTCCGGGTAGGTTTTGACATCCGACCCCACCGGACTAAACACCACCTCCACCTGGGCCGTCAGGTCGATCAGCCATTCATCTAAATCCAGGAAGGACATGTGGCAGCCGGAACAGCCACACAACCACACCGTCGCCAACCGGATCTTGTTTGTGGGGGTCATCGTGTCCATTCCCGTTTCTCCCGAGCATTGACCAAGAACTCTAGGCGAGATCGATCCCGCGCCAGTTCAGCCACCGTGGTGCCCTTGCGGAAGATTGCTCCCGTCGGGCAGGCATCTACACACTTGCCGCAGCGGGTACAAGCCTCCACATCACCCCAGGGCTGATCCAGGCCAGTGATAACCCGGGTATGTTCACCCCGCTGGGCCACATCCCAGACATGGGCACCCTCAATTTCGTCACAGACCCGCACACATCGGGTACAGAGAACACAGCGATTGTGGTCAATCCCGAACTGCGGGTGGGAAATGTCCACTGCACGGTGGGGAAAACGGTAGGGAAAGCGGCTGTGATCCATGCCCACCGCAATGGCCAGATCCTGCAACTCACAATTCCCGTTGGCCACACACACTGCGCAGACGTGGTTCCCCTCGGCAAACAGCAACTCAACGATCAACCGCCGGTGCTGCTGGAGAGTAGGGGTTTGGGTCTGGATCACCATCCCCTCCGTCGCTTCGGTGACGCAGGCGGGCAATAACTTGCTGCTCCCTTGAATCTCCACCAAGCACAGACGGCAGGCCCCCACATCGGAAACCCCCTCCAGGTGGCAGAGCACGGGAATGGCAATGCCCACGGCTTGGGCCGCCTTGAGCAGGGTGGTGCCTGCCTCCACAGCCACGGGCTGGTCATCAATGGTCAGGGTGACGACACTCAGGGCTGTACCTCCACAGACTCGGCCGGCCGGCCTTCGCGTTGCGGGTCTTGGGCCAGACCACAGACCCGGGCGTAGTCCTCCGGGAAGTAGGTCAGGGTACTGAGTACCGGGTTGGGGGCCGACTGCCCCAGGCCACAGAGACTAGTGGCCTTGACAAACTGGCACAGATCCTTCAGTCGATCCAGATCAGCGAGGGTGGCCCGGCCGGCCAGAATCTGGCTGAGCATCTCATAAAGCTGTACCGTGCCCGCCCGGCAAGGAATGCACTTGCCACAGGATTCCTCCCGACAGAAGTCCATGTAGTAGTGGGCGACCTCCACCATATCCGTCTCCTGATCCATAACCACCATGCCCCCCGACCCCATCATGGAACCGAGGGCCACCAGGGATTCGTAGTCCACAGAGGTGTCCAGCAGGTGGGCCGGAATGCATCCTCCCGACGGCCCGCCCGTCTGTACAGCCTTCACCTCGCCATCGGGCACGCCCCCCCCATGACCTCGACAATCTCCCGTAGGGAAATCCCCATGGGCACCTCGATCAGGCCCGCATTGCGAATCTTGCCCGTCAGGGAGAAAACCTTGGTTCCCTTACTTTTCTCGGTACCAATCGCCGCGAACCAATCGGCCCCCCGGCGCATAATTGGGGCGATGTTGGCGAAGGTTTCCACGTTATTGATCAACGTTGGTTCTCCCCAGAGGCCGGCCGCCGCTGGGTAGGGGGGGCGCGGCCGGGGGGTGCCCCGTCCTCCCTCCACCGAAGCAATCAGAGCCGTTTCCTCGCCACAGACAAAAGCGCCCGCCCCGACTCGGATATCCACCCGAAAGTCAAAACCCGACTCGAAAATCTGACTGCCCATCAAGCCGTACTTTTTAGCCTGCTTAATGGCGGTTTGCAGCCGTTCAATGGCCAGGGGGTATTCGGCCCGCACGTAGAGGTAGCCCTGGTTGGCCCCCACGGCATAGGCAGCAATCGCCATCCCCTCGAGCACCAGATGGGGGTCACTCTCCAGGATGCTCCGATCCATAAAAGCCCCTGGGTCACCCTCATCTCCGTTGCAGATCACGTACTTTTGGGGGTTAGGCATCTTGGCCACGGTGGCCCACTTGAGGCCCGTCGGATAGCCAGCCCCCCCCGCCCCCGCAATCCACTCCGGCGGATTTCCTCCACTACCTGGTTGGGGGTCATCTCCTGTAGAACCCGTTGCAGCGCCTGATAGCCTTCGGCGGCAATGTAGGACTCAATGCGGTCGGGATCAACCCGGCCACTGTGTTCCCGGACAACGCGCAGTTGACCCGTGAAAAAGGGATGGCGCAAATTCCCAGCTTGGGCCTGGACTGGGCCGCCTTGGAGTCCGTTGAGAATTGAGGCCGCTTGATCCGGCGTGACTTTCTCGTAGAGCACCTGCTGGGGGGCAACCTCCACCAGGGGATCTTGGCCACAGAAACCCATGCAGCCCACCCCAATGACACTGACCTGTTCCCCCAGGCCGGCCGACATCACCGCCTGCTCAAGGTTCTGCTTGACTGCTAGGGATTGGGCTGCCCGACAGCCAGTGGAGGTGCAGCAGTACATCCGGGTCGGCCGCAGGGCCTGATCTTCAGCCGTCGCAATGGCCTGGAGTTCACTGGCATCCATCTCAGGGTCCTCCGACAGAAACCAATGGGGGTGAGCCAGGGGACGCGGCCTTGAGCCACTCATCTAAGCGAGCCAGGGCCATCTCTGGGGTCTGCTGGCCGGCCGTCTGGTTGTCGAAGACAACGGCAGGAGCGATGCCACAGGCACCAATACAGTGGGCTGTTAATAGGGAAACCTCACCGCCGGGGGTGGTCTCGCCGGCGCGAATCCCCAAGCGTTGCTCTAGGGCTGCCTGAATCTTGCCACTGCCCTTGACGTAACACGCCGTTCCCAGGCAGACCACACAGGTGTGGGCACCCCCCGGTTTGAGGGTAAAGAGATGGTAAAAAGTGGCCACTCCGTACACCCGACTGAGGGGGATCTTGAGGCTGCGGGCCACATAGTTCAGCACATCGGCCTCCAGGTACCCAAAGGTGCCCTGGGCCTTGTGCAGAATTTCAATCAGGGCATCGGGCCGATACTGGTGGCGCTTCATGGTCGCATCCAGCACCTTGAGCCGCTTGTCTGGTTTGGTGAATAGCGCTTTTTCAGCCATGAGTTTCCTGCGACAGGGGACTGCCTGTACTTAACGGGTATTGCTTAATTCCACATGGGTAAAGTTGCAGACTTAAGCAACAGTAAAACAATAGGCTCTGCGTCTATTCTCAGTTTACGGCTGGTTTTCGACCTCGAAAAACACCTTGTGACCTAACCCAATCCTAGGGACATCCCCTTAGAATAGTCCCAGAAATCAGATTGTCTTAACTTAGGTGATCAAGGTTCTCAAAAGTCAATCTTTAGTCTTTCCCGATAGGGATGTTAGCCTGATGACCACCTGCTCGC
>JACYLR010000040.1 GCA_015272465.1 Gloeomargaritaceae cyanobacterium C42_A2020_066 | reverse complement strand
GCGAAGACCTCAGACCCGTCCTGCGGGATCTGCTGATCACCCACTTTGGGGCGCGACCCAAACCCCCGGTGGCGCTGGCCCTAGACTGAAGCCCCTCGAATTTCTGATCAGATTCCCTGCTTGCCCCTCTCAGGGGCGTACCCCCATGACGCACTGGACACGACGACGCTTTCTGATCACCGCCGGTAGTTCTGCCCTCGTTACCGCGGCCGGCCGCAGCTTGGCCCAAACCCGCAGCCCAGAGATCCTCATCTCCCAAGCCCTCAGGGTGGAAACCAAAATGGCGCGCCTAGGCTTCATCGCCCTCACTGATGCCTCCCCCCTGATCATTGCCAAGGAAAAGGGCTTCTTCGACAAGTACGGCATGACGGATGTCCAAGTTCTTAAGCAAGCCTCTTGGCCTGTCACACGCGACAACCTCGAACTTGGCTCCCAAGGCGGCGGTATTGACGGTGCCCATATCCTCACCCCCATGCCTTATCTGATGACTCTGGGGACAATTACCAAGGGCAGAAAGCCGGTGCCCATGTATATCCTGGCCCGCCTCAACACCAACGGCCAGGGGATCTCCATCGCCAATGAGTACCGCAGCCTCAAGGTTGGCCTGAACAGCGCCTTGATGAAGTCCATCCTGGACAAGGCACGGGCCAGCGGCAAAGAACTCAAAGTGGCGATGACCTTTCCGGGGGGCACCCACGATCTGTGGATTCGCTACTGGCTGGCGGCTGGGGGCATCGACCCCAATAGAGATGTGTCGGTGATCCCTATTCCACCCCCCCAGATGGTGGCCAACATGAAGGTTGGCAACATGGAAGCCTTCTGCGTCGGTGAACCCTGGAACGCCCAGTTGGTGAACCAAAAACAGGGATACACCGCCCTGGTGACCGGAGAGTTGTGGCGTGACCATCCTGAAAAAGCCCTGGGCCTCCGCAAGGACTGGGTGGACAAGAATCCCCAGGCAGCTCAGGCCCTGTTAATGGCAGTTATGGAAGCCCAGCAGTGGTGCGAGAAACCCGCCAATCGGCAGGAAATGTGCCAGATCGTCTCCAGGGACAGGTGGTTCCGTGTCCCCGTGAATGACATTCTTGGGCGAGCCCAAGGGACGATCGACTATGGCGATGGCCGAGTGGTGAAAAACTTCCCCTACGCCATGAAATTTTGGGCCAATTTTGCCTCATATCCTTTCAAGAGTCACGACCTGTGGTTCTTGACCGAGAACAAGCGCTGGGGGTATGTCCCCACCTCGGTCAATAGTGTCCAGGTGGTCAACCAGGTGAATCGAGAAGACCTCTGGCGCAAGGCTGCCACAGCCCTCAAAGTTCCAGCTGCCCAGATGCCTAAAGGTTCATCTCGCGGTGTCGAGGCTTTCTTTAATGGGGTGAAATTTGACCCCAGCCAACCGGATGCCTATCTCAAGAGCTTGAAGATCAAGAAGCTGGCGACCTAATGCCCCGGACGGTCGCGGCTCCACGCCCTTAGTCCCTGATTCCCGCGCAGAACCTATGACCCCCAGTACGTTGCCCCGCATCCCGACCTTGCCATGGTTGGGCCAATTACCGACCCGCAAGATCCTCCGGCCCCTAGGGGCACTCCTCGTCTTTCTGGCAGTCTGGCAAATCCTTTGCTCTGGCCCCGAACCCAACCTGCCGTCGCCCCTGACAGCCCTGCAAGAAACCTGGAATCCGTACATTATCAACCCCTTCTTTGATAACGGCGGCACGGACAAGGGCCTGTTCTGGCAGATCGCCGCCAGCTTGCAGCGGGTCGCTGTGGGCTACGGTCTGGCTGCCCTCGTGGGTATTGCGGTGGGCATTCTGATTGGCACTTCCCCATTCATGTACGATGCCTTGGATCCAATTTTCCAGGTGGTTCGCACCGTCCCCCCCCTCGCCTGGCTACCCATTTCCTTGGCAGCGTTTCGGGATAGCGGCCCCTCTGCGGTTTTTGTCATTTTCATCACCGCCATCTGGCCGATCCTGATGAACACGGCGGTTGGCGTACAGCAGGTTCCCCAGGACTATCGCAATGTCGCGCGGGTGCTGCGGCTGAATCGGGTGGACTACTTCTTAAATATTCTCTTCCCCGCCACCGTACCCTACATCTTCACCGGGCTGCGGATTGGCATTGGTCTGGCCTGGCTGGCCATCGTCGCCGCCGAAATGCTGGTGGGCGGGGTGGGGATCGGCTTCTTCATCTGGGACGCCTACAACAGCTCTCGGCTCAGTCAAATCATCCTGGCCCTTGTCTACGTTGGGGTCGTCGGCCTGATCCTCGATCGGCTGGTGGCCTTCCTCGGACGGCTTGTCGTACCCGGAGGACAACCCTAATGCTCAGTGCATCTGACTCTCTGCACCCTGGGCTGCTGTCGCCCTTCGCCGACCGTTTTGTCGAAATCGACCAGGTAGACAAGGTGTTTCCCTTGCCTAGTGGGGAACGCTATGTCGCCCTCAAGGGCATTGACCTCACGATCCGCCAGGGCGAGTTTGTTTCGCTGATCGGTCACTCCGGCTGTGGTAAGTCCACTCTGCTCAACATTGTGGCGGGTTTGGATCGGCCCTCCATCGGGGGTGTGGTTCTGGAAGGTCGGGAGGTGAAACAGCCTGGCCATGATCGGATGGTGGTTTTCCAGAATTACTCCCTGCTGCCCTGGAAGACGGTGCGCGGCAATATTGCCCTCGGGGTGAATACGGCCCTCAAGGATCGGCCGGCCGCCGAGCGCCGCCAGCTTGTGGAGGCCCACATCCAGATGGTGGGGCTGAGCCATGCTGCCCACAAGTATCCCCACGAACTATCGGGTGGTATGAAGCAGCGGGTGGCGATTGCCCGTGCCCTGGCCCTTCAGCCCCAGATGTTGCTGCTGGACGAACCCTTCGGTGCCCTGGATGCGCTGACGCGCGGAAATCTCCAGGAGCAACTGATGCAGATTTGCCAGAAACACCGGGTTACCTGTCTGATGGTTACCCACGATGTGGATGAGGCATTGCTGCTGTCAGATCGGGTGGTGATGCTCACCAACGGGCCGGCCGCTCACATCGGCCAAGTTTTAGAGGTTCCTATCCCCCGGCCCCGCCACCGCCTGGAGGTGATGCACCACCCCAGCTACTACGCTCTGCGGGGAGATATGGTCTATTTCCTCAACCAGCAGAAGCGCCAGAAACAGTGGCGGCCGGCCGTGGCCATTCGTCGCCATGGTCTGGAGAAGGTGAATCTCGACCTCGGCTTTGTGCCCCTCACCGACTGCGCGCCCCTGGTGGTGGCCAGGGAAAAGGGTTTTTTCCAGCAGGTGGGTCTAGATGAGGTGACCCTCAGCCGCGAACCCTCCTGGCACGCCATCGCCGAGGGCCTCACGGCCGGCCGGCTGGATGGAGCGGCCATGGTAGCGGGTATGCCGCTGGCCTTGACCCTGGGGATGGGCGGCAGCACGCCGGTCACCACGGTCACCGCCCTGATCCTGTCCCGGAACGGCAATGCCATCACCCTGAAGCGGTCGTTCCTCGAAGCGGGTATCCAGACCGTCAGTGACCTGCACGCCCACTTGAGTCGGACACCGGAGCACCACTCGACTCTTGGCATTGTCCATCCGGCTTCCATGCACAATCTGTTGCTGCGGTACTGGCTGGCCTCCGGGGGCATTGTCCCGGATCAGGATGTGACCCTGACCAGCATCCCGCCCGCCCAGATGGTCGCCAGCCTCAAGGCCGGCCAAATCGATGGCTATTGTGCCGGAGAGCCGTGGAACAACT
>JACYLR010000112.1 GCA_015272465.1 Gloeomargaritaceae cyanobacterium C42_A2020_066 | reverse complement strand
GAAATGGCTGCCCAGCGCCTGTTTAACTTCAAGGAGGCTGAAGTTAAAGCGATTCGGCTGGACAATGCTGCGGGCACCCTAGTCTTTGAGCGTCAGGCCCCCGGCCAGTGGCGGATGCGTAAACCCAGGGATGTGCGGGCCAACGATGCCACCATTGCCTTCCTCCTAAGTCAAATGACCGCAGCACAGGAAGAGCGGCAAATTGAGGCAAAGCCAGAACAGAAGGCGGATTTTGGGTTGAATCAGCCTCAGGCAACGGTGACAGTTACCCTCGAGAACGGCCAGACTCACCAGTTAATTGTTGGGGCCATGGACTTTAGTGGTGCGTTTCTCTACGCCCTTGTCGATCCGCCCGCGGACTCGGCAAAGACCCCTGAGCTACCGGTCTATGTGACGACGATTGACCTGCAAACCGCCACGATCCGGCCCCTATCCGAGTGGCTGGCCCCTCCACCCCAAAACCAGTCGGAGCGCAAGCCCTGAGCCGGGCTGGGGCCGACGCCGCAGGAGGGATTTGAACCCCCGACCCACGACTTAGAAGGTCGCTGCTCTATCCACTGAGCTACTGCAGCAAGGTTGTTCTCCATTATCCTAATGCTCTCCCCGCCCCCGGCCGGCCGGTACCCAGGCCCGCTGTCCCTCGGGGAACCCGTGAGTGCCTTCAAAAGAGTCACAATCTACTGTGACAGGGCCATTAGGAAGTGCGTGCTTTGAGAGGCGATTTATCTTGCCGTGCCGACGCCCCAAACATCCGTCCGGCCGATATTCTGGCCCATAGTGGCCCCTGAGAGTCATACCGCTAAACATCCTACCTTTGATGCAGAGAGTTACCATTGTAGGGGTAGTGAGCTGGATCGACGCATACAGTTTTCTAATAGAGGTTAATATCCCGTTAACCCTCGTTAAGGTTCCCGAAGCCGGGTAGCCGTCGGCGCTTAAACCTGTTAGGAACCTGGCTCGTTGCGGCTCAAGGCGTGGCTGCCTAACTAATCGATCGGTCGGCTTACCCTAGAACAGGGGCACACTTTGACAATCCTGGAATAGTAGAGATTCTTAATGAGAATGACGCGTAGGGGTGTAGTGGACTCCGCAGCAGAATCGTGGTGATAACCCGCCGGGTGAGTCCTTTTGATAGCGCGCTGGTGCTTAAAGATCGCCTGACTCCTGGCAAAGAGTCACACCCAAAAGGCATCAAGCCAGGACAGATGCCCACAGGCTCCACACAGGTATGGGCCTCACTTGCAATGCCTTTGGGGATGGGTGCTCCCTAAGTTTTAGGAGTAGCTGAACCGAGGTATTGGACTCATAGACTTCTCTACTTATTCAGTCAGATATTAGGGCACCTCTATTTATTCAGTCTGCTACGCACTCATTGACAATAGAGGCCAGAGAACTAGGCGCTTCAAGCTGGCTCATTCTCAGTAAGGGGGCAATTCGCCAATTATATAGAGGTGCCCATTAGGAGGAGCAACACCTCATTGTCCAAGCTTAGTTAACCGATAGTATCCCTAAAAAACAACCTCCCCTCTGGCAGCTAGCAGGGGAGGCTGGGGTTAGCGGCCGGCCGGTCTAGGCGATTTCGTCCCGTTCAATGTAGACAAACAGAAATGCCATAGCCACTGCTGGCAGTACAAGTCCAACCATGGGAACCAGGATCGAGGGCAGGAAGGAAGCAGCCATAGGTACCAGTCCAGGTAAGGATACGGGAAAACTTTAGCGGATGGCTGAGATCAGGTAACGGAACGGTAATGATTTTTGATGAAATGCGGGCCACCTCTAACCCCTCTGCAACAGTTAACCCCGAGTCCCAACGGGCTATCTTAGGGGAGAGGTGTGCCACAGCACGGAACTGTTACCGGTGGGTGAGGACTCATGCAACGGGTGGCGGCGGTGCCAGCCAAGGTAGAGCAACGGGCCAGGGAATTGCGTCAATTGATTGACCGCGCTGCCCACGCCTACTACGTGCTGGATGCCCCGATCCTGGAGGACGCCATTTACGATCAGCTTTACCGGGAATTGATTGAACTCGAAACCGCCTATCCCAGTGTGATCGTCCCAGGCAGTCCCACACAGCGGATCGGCGGCCGGCCGGCCGAGGGGTTTCTCGCGGTCACCCACCGCATTCCCCTCTACAGTCTGGACAACGCCTTTGACTGGGGCGACTTGGTGGCCTGGGAGGAGCGCTGGCAGAAACTACGGCCGGCCGAGTCAGTCTATCTCTGCGAACTGAAGATCGATGGCCTCGCCCTGGCGCTGACCTATGAAGCGGGGGTGTTGGTGCGGGGAGCCACCCGTGGCGATGGCATAACCGGGGAGGAGATTACGGCCAATGTGCGCACGATCCGGGCCATTCCCCTGCGGCTGGCGGTTGATCCCCCCCCGCCCTGGGTTGAGGTGCGCGGCGAAGCCTTCCTGCCCACTGCCCGATTCGAGGCCCTCAATCGGGAGCGCGCGGCCCAGGGGGAGAGCCAGTTTGCCAACCCCCGCAACGCGGCGGCGGGCACCTTGCGCCAATTAGACCCCCAGGTGGTCGCGGGCCGTCGTCTGGACTTTTTCGCCTACGCCCTCCACCTCCCAGCGGACTGGCAGCCCCAGCCGGCCGATGCCGTCTCTGGGGTCACACCAACTAGCCAGCAGGCAAACTTAGCTCTCTTACGCCAGTGGGGTTTCAAGGTCAACCCCTACGCCCAGGTTTGCCCCAATCTAGCGGCGGTTCAGGCCTACTACAGCCACTGGAGCCAGGCCCGCCTCCACCTGGACTACTGGACAGACGGGGTTGTCGTCAAGCTGAATGACTTGGCACTCCAACAGGCCCTGGGCCACACCCAAAAATCCCCCCGCTGGGCCATTGCTTGGAAATATCCGGCAGAGGAAGCGGTGGCTGAGGTGCTGAGCATTACTGTTCAAGTGGGGCGTACCGGTGCCCTGACCCCCGTTGCCGACCTGACGCCCGTGCGGCTGGCGGGTACCACCGTGACTCGCGCCACGCTGCACAACGGGGAACGCCTAGCGGAACTGGATCTGCATTGGGGAGATCGGGTGATTGTCCGCAAGGCCGGGGAGATCATCCCGGAGGTTGTGCGGGTCTTGCCGGAGCTGCGGCCGGCCGATGCCCAGCCCTATCGCCTCCCAGAGCACTGTCCTGCCTGTGGTCAAGCTGTAGTTCAGGCGGAAGAAGAGGCCGTTACCCGCTGTGTCAATCCCCACTGCCCGGCCATTCTGCGGGAGTCCCTGGTGCATTGGGCCAGCCGTGATGCCTTGAATATCGAAGGTTTGGGGGAGAGGGCGGCCGGCCTGTTTCTAGAGAAGGGCTTGGTGCAGTCCATTCCGGATCTGTACAACCTGCGGGTTGAGGCGATTGCGTCTCTAGAGCGCTGGGGCCAGAAGTCTGCCGAAAACCTGGTGGCAGCCCTGGATCGTTCCCGCCAGCAACCCTGGAGTCGGGTTCTCTACGGGTTGGGAATTCGTCATGTCGGCCAGGCCATCGCCCAGATCCTGGCCCGCACCTTTCCCAGTGCCGACGACCTCGCTCAGGCTACCGTAGCCGACTTGGCAGCGCTGCACGGTATTGGCCCTGAAATTGCCCAGGCCGTGGTGCAGTGGTTCCAGGAACCCACCCACCGACAGTTACTCCAGCGCTTGGCCGCGGCCGGCCTCCAACTCCACACCCAGGGGACGGATGAACCCCCTGCAACCCCCCAGCCCCTGGCCGGACAGACAGTGGTGATCACCGGCACCCTACCGACCCTGAGCCGCTCCAAAGCTAAACAACGAATCGAGCAGGCGGGCGGCAAGGTGACGGAGTCGGTCAGTACGCGCACCAGTTTTCTGGTGGTGGGTGCCGACCCTGGCGCCAAGCTCCAGCGTGCCCAGAGTCTTGGCATTCCCTGCCTGGGGGAAGCTGAACTCCTCCACCTACTGACGACTACTTCTCTCCCCCACCAACCCGGAGACTCGTTCTGATGGCCGGCTACACCCTGGTAATTGCCATCTTGCTGTTGGGGGGGGTCATTGCCACCCTGGGGGATCGGATTGGCAGCAAGGTCGGCAAAGCCCGCCTCAGCCTGTTCAAGATGCGGCCCAAAAACACGGCGGTGTTGGTCACCGTTCTCACAGGCGGCCTGATTTCCGCCAGTACTCTGGGGATTCTCCTGGCCTCGGATCGACAATTGCGGGATGGGTTATTCCGCCTCCAGCAAATCCAAGATGAGTTGAAGGATGTCCAGGCGCAAAAGGGCCAAGCTCGCCAAGAACTCGAACAGGCTCGTGGCCAGCTCGTGGCGGCCCAAAGCCAGTTGACCCGTACCCGGCAAGACCTGCGGGAGGCCGAGACTAAGGTCACCCAGATTCAGGCAGCCCTGAGCCAAGCGGAACGCAATTATCAGGCAGCCCAGGCGAAACTCGCCGCGGCCAGCCAGCAATCCGCAGCCCTACAATCCGAAGTGGCGCGGTTGGGCCAAGAGCGGACGCGCCTTCAGACCCAGTTGAGCCAGGCCACAGCCCAAGTAACCCAAGCCCAGACTCAAGCCAATACCCTCCGCCAGCAAGGGCAGCAGTTGCAACGGAATATCACTCGCCTCGAACTGACCCGCGGGGAACTGGAGCAGGAGATTACTAAGCTACGCCAGGGGAATGTGGTGATCCGTCGCGAACAAGTGCTGGCCACAGCCACGGTGCGCGCGATCACCAATCCGACGTTGGCCCGTGAGGCGGTAGACCAAACCCTCCAGGAAGCGAACCGGGTGGCAGGTTGTCTGACCAACCCCGGCTCCCTGCAACCCGAAGCCTGTATTAACAATCCCAACCAAGCCTCGGCCGGCCGGCCGCAGTTGCGGGTCAGCGCCCAGGAAATCAACCAACTGGTTCAGACCCTCGCCAATGGCCGGGACTACGTGGTGCGTATCTTGGCTGCGGCCAACTACTCCACTGGGGAACAGCAAATTGGTGTGGTCACCGATACCTTTCCGAATCGTCTGGTTTTCTCGGAGGGTACGGTGGTGGCAACCGTAACCGTCAACCTGGGATCAACAGATGAACCGAATGTGGTCAACGCCCTGGATCGGCTCTTTCTAGCCTCCAACGTCCGCGCCCGCCAGAGCGGTGTCCTCGCCGATCCCCTCACCAACAAGGTAGGCACCTTTAACCAGGTAACCCTACTCCAATTTGTGGAGCAACTCCAGACCCTCTCCGGCGCGGTGCAGGTGCAGTCCGTGACCAAACGACCCATCTACACGGCCGGCCCCCTGGAAATTGAACTGGTGGCGGTGCGGGATGGCCAGGTACTCCTCCGCTCGGGCTAACCGAGGCCGGCCGGCCCGGCGAGGCGATCCAGGGAGCGGTATTGAATGGCCTCCAGCACGTAGCGCTCCTGGAGTTCAAAACTGGGGTCACCGGCTAAGTCGGCGATGGTGCGGGCCACCTTGAGAATCCGATCGGAAGCCCGGGCCGATAGCCCCAAGCGGCGGATTGCCCCCTCCAGGAGGCTGCTGGCCTTGGGGTTGAGTTGACACCAGAGGCGCAGGTGGCGGGGCTGTAACTGGGCATTGCAACGGAGATTCCCCTGCTCCGCCAACCGTATTTGCGCTAGCTCGCGGGCTTGCTGAACCCGGATTGCCACGGTGCGGGAGTTTTCCCCGGCCGGCCGCTGGAGAATCTCCTCCGGTTGCAGGCGACTGACCATCACCTGTAAATCGATCCGATCCAGCAAGGGTCCCGAGAGTTTGCCCCAGTACTGCTGCCGCTGGCGGGGTGTGCAGGTACAAGCTTGCACCGGATCACCGTAGTAGCCACAGGCACAGGGGTTGGTCGAAGCCACGAGAGTAAAGCGGGCCGGGAAGGCGACCGTCTGGCGGGCGCGGGACACAGTGACATGCCCATCCTCCAGGGGCTGGCGCAGAAATTCCAGCACATCCCGCTTAAACTCCGTCAGTTCATCCAGGTAGAGAATCCCCAGGCTAGCTAGGGACACCTCCCCCGGACGGGGCACACTACCGCCCCCAATCAGGGCTGGCCCCGACGCCGAGTGGTGGGGACTGCGGAAGGGCCGTTGATTCACAAGCGCCTGACGCTGGCTTAACAATCCTGCCACCGAATGAATCTTGGTGACTTCCAGCGCCTCCTCAAGACTGAGGGGCGGCAGGATACCGGGTAGACGGCGGGCCAGCATGGTCTTGCCACTCCCCGGTGGCCCCACCAAGATGAGATTGTGGCCCCCGGCTGCGGCGATCTCTAGGGCGCGACGGGCGTGGGCTTGACCTTTAACATCCTCCAAGTCGGGATAGGTCTGCACCTCGGTGTGCAGTTCCTGGGCCAAGTCCACCTGCACCGGCAGAAACTGGGCATTTCCAGCCAGCCAAGCGCCAACCTGACTGAGATGCTCAAACCCGTAGACCCGCAGCCCCTGTACTAACGCGGCTTCGCGGGCATTGGCGGCCGGCACCACCAGGGTCGTGAAGCCAATGCACTGGGCGGTTGCGGCCATTGGCAGTACACCGGTGACAGGCCGTAGACTTCCGTCCAGGCTGACCTCACCCAGGAAAAGGATTGATTCTACGTCGGGTTGACCCACCTGTTCCGAGGCCAGCAACACGCCGACGGCGATGGGCAAGTCAAACCCCGATCCTTCCTTACGCAGATCGCCAGGTGTCAGGTTAACCACAACTCGACGCTGTGGGAACGTGAAACCCGCATTTTTGAGGGCGGCCTTGACCCGCTCCTTACTCTCTTGGATGGCCGCATCGGGCAGTCCAACGACCACAACCCCCGGTAGTCCCCCGGAGATATCGACCTCCACTCCGACCTTGACGGCTTCAATCCCCACCAAGGCTGCACTCCACACCCGCGCCAGCATGGGTCAGACCTGAGAACGAAAGGACTTGCCAATTCTCAAGGGCGGGTCTTGTTGAGCTATCGCTTGCATGCGGGTGACCCCAGGACTCTATCTGGGGCAGTTATACCCTGAGAAACGTAAGGAAGGGCAGAGCTAACATTCATCAGCCGGCCGGCCGATAGAAAAAAAGGAAAGACGAACAGGTCTCCTGTCGCCTTTCCCCTGCCTCATTTCATACCTTCAAGCCGTGAGGGTATGAAGGATCGCTGTGGTCTAGTAGCTGCGGGAGTAGCTGCCGCCACCCCGACGGGCACCGCCGCCACCCCCACCAAAGGAGGAACCCCGGTCTTCCCGAGGACGGGCCTTGTTGACCTTGAGGACGCGACCCATCCATTCGGCCCCTTCCAGAGCTTCGATGGCCGCGTTTTCTTCGGGGTCGCTGCTCAGTTCCACAAAACCAAAGCCGCGAGGCCGGCCGGTTTCACGGTCAACAGGAAGCTGAACCCGCTTTACAGTGCCGTATTCTGCAAAGACGGCCTTCAAATCTTCCTCTGTAACCTGATAGGACAGATTACCTACGTAGATCGACATGAAAAGACTCCAAAATCAAATCGAGGGATGTCAGTTGGAGTGAGAATTCGGAAGAAAGCTTGTCAAAACACGGCCCGGTAACCCGTCAATGCCAGACACAGACTCTGCACCCGATGCGTACCACTCGTGGCTATAATAGCATCTCCCGTAGGCTTTGATTGGCCATTTACCTATGTAACGATTTGTGCGATTAAGGTGCGATGCCGGGGGCTATTCGCCACAAGGCGCGGGGACTGAAATCCACCGGCGGTGATCAGGCCAGGTAGATCGAGTGTGAAATAGTCATCGAGATAGGGTTCGGTACTTTTCAGCAGGGTGAGAATGTAGGGCGGCATCGTGGCATGAACGGTGGACTGGGGGTTCATGTCCATCAGGGCGAGGTGACCACCGGGTCTCAGGAGGCGGCGCGCTTCTTGAAGGATCGAAGCGGTCGCTGGGTGCGGCAGTTCGTGGCAGATCAGGAACAGTGAGACTAGGTCAAAGGATTCGTCTGGGAGCTGGGTGGCTTCGGCCGGCCGGTGAACCCAGCGAATGGCTGCGCCCTGCTGCTGGCTCTGGTACTGGGCGACGGCCAGAAAATGGGGGGAGAGATCCAGGCCGGTAATCTGGGCCTCAGGATAGACCCTCTGAAGGGCAAAGCTGCTCATGCCGACGCTACAGCCCACATCCAGAATGGCCCGAGGGGCGGTGGGCAGGTGCTGAAGCAGCAGGTCGTGGTAGCTCTGGCGGAGTTGGGCATCCCCCTGCCGGCCGGCCGCGGGCCAGATGCGCGCATGCACCGCGTAGGCAGCCACTTCGGCTTCCGTGGCGGCTTGCCAACAGAGGTTGCCCTGGTCGTAGGCGTGGAAGGGTTTGAGGTAGTAGTCCGGGTAGGTCACGTCCGGGTTGTGAACCCGCTGAAACTCCTCAGTCCAATCGCGGGCCTGAAGTTCCGCCGCCCGCTGCCGCCAGGGCACCCCAATCTGTTCGGCTCGGTTGATCATCATGGTGCGGGCCTGATGTTTGGCCGCGGCAGCCAGGGGCTTAATCCCCAAGCAAAAGTTGACCAACCGGACGGCCGGCCGCAGGGAATCCAGGGTAGCGCTCGCCATGGGCGTTGACGGGTGGAATGATGACAAAGATGCCCCCAAACTATACCAAACTGGCCGGGTTCAGGCGGCCGGCCGGGCAGTCTGGCGCAGGTAAGCCTGGATAAATAGGTCTAGATCGCCATCCATCACCGCCTGGATATCGGAGATCTCCACCTCAGTACGCAAATCCTTGACCAATTGGTAGGGATGGAACACGTAGTTGCGGATTTGATTGCCCCAGGCCGCTTCCACGACATCGCCGCGGATTTCGGCGATTTTCTGGAGCTGTTGTTCCTGGAGGATCACCAGCAACTTGGCCTTGAGCAGGGCCAGCGCCTTCATCTTGTTCTGTAACTGGGAGCGTTCCTCCGTACAGCGCACCGCCAATCCTGTGGGCAGATGCACCATCCGCACCGCCGTTTCCACCTTGTTGACGTTCTGCCCTCCCTTGCCACCTGCCCGGGAAGTGGTGACCTCTAGGTCGGTGTCGGGAATGTCCACATCGTCAATGGTTTGGTTGTCCAGCAGGGGCATCACCTCTACCCCGGCGAAGCTGGTCTGGCGCTTGTCGTTGGCATTGAATGGGGAGATGCGTACCAGCCGGTGGGTGCCCTTTTCGCCCCGTAGGTAACCGTAGGCATAGCGACCCTCAATCTCCAGGGTGGCGGACTTCAGCCCCGCCTCTTCCCCTTCCGACAGTTCCATCAGGTGCACCTTGTAGCCCTGTCGCTCGGCCCAGCGGGTGTACATCCGCAACAGCATGTCCGCCCAGTCTTGGGCATCGGTGCCTCCCGCCCCTGCATTGATCGTCAGGACAGCCCCGCGGGTGTCGTAGGGGCCAGAGAGGAGTTGCTCAAGTGCCCAGCGATCCAAGTCCTGCTCAAGATGGGCTAGGGTCGCCAGCGCCTCCGCGGCCAAACTGGGGTCGTCAGCCTCGGCGAGGAGTTCCAGAATAGCCTCGGTATCGCCCAGGTGCTGTTCCCAGCGCTGGAGTTGCTCCAACTGGCCCTTTGTTTCACTGAGACGCTGGAGGATAGGCTGGGCGGCCTGGGGATTGTCCCAGAATCCGGGTTGGGCAGCCTGTTGCTCTAAATCCTGAAGCCGCGCTAGGAGGGCCGGCCGGTCAAAGGCAGTCCTGGGCATGGCCCAGGTGGGTGCGGGTCGTTTCTAGTTGGCGCTTGAGGGTGGTCAGTTCCATCACGGTTCAGTGGCGGGGCCTGAACGGCCGGCCGGGGCAGTATGGTGGGTAGGGGTGCCGATTGGGGTCAGGCCGAGGGCGACCGCTCGCCTGACCGGCCTGGGTTTCCCCAGTGGATGCAGTATACCAAGGGTGACGGATGGCTCGGCCGGCCGTGTTTCTAGACCGAGATGGAGTCCTCAACCAGGAGCGGGGTTACCTCCATCGTCTGGAGGATTTGCAGTTGATTCCGGGGGTGGCGTCGGCCGTGCGGCGTCTGAACGACCGGGGTATCTACACGTGTTTGGTGTCGAATCAGGCGGGGCCTGCGCGGGGCTACTATCCGGTAGCACATGTGGAAGCGCTGCACCAGCGGTTGTGTGGCTTACTGGCTGGGGAGGCGGGGGCGCGGCTGGATGCCCTCTATTACTGTCCCCACCTCAGTCCCCCGGAGGGCGGCGTGGTGTCACCCTGGAATACCTGGAGTGCCTGGCGCAAACCCAATACGGGGATGCTGGTGGCGGCGGCCTGGGATCACGACCTGGATTTGCGGTGCAGTGTGATGGTGGGGGATAAGGCGACGGATGTAGATCTGGCCCACAATGCGGGCTGCTGGGGGATTTTGGTGCAGACGGGCTATGGGGAGCAGGTGATGGCGGGCACCTATCAGCACGCCACTCAACCGGATTACACGGCCCCAGACTTGGCGGCGGCGGTGGATTGGCTGGTGACCCACTGGTCAGACCTCCAGCAAGGCAAAACCCGGCCGGCCGCACGGCTGCGTGGAGGTCAGCCATGACCCGTGTGGTGGTCGGTGATATCGGAGGCACCAATGCCCGCCTGGAACTGGTGGATATGGAACCCCACCCCCAGGGCCTCCGGCGGCAGGATTATCACAGTCCCGCCTATGAAGGGTTAGCGCCCGTGCTGCGGGATTTTTTGGCCTCGGTGCCCGGCGATCCGCCGACCTTGGCCTGCCTGGCAGTGGCTGGCCCGGTGCAGGACAACACCATGCATCTCACGAACCGAGGCTGGGTGAGCCGCGGCGAGGATTTGGCGGCCGAATTGGGCCTAGGTCGGGTACATTTCCTCAACGACCTAGCGGCGGTGGGCTATGGTCTGGAGGCCCTCACCGAGGCGGACTTCCACGTTCTCCAGGCCGGCCGGCCGGTGCCCCAGGCTCCCAAGGCCGTGATTGCAGCGGGGACGGGACTGGGGCAGACCTACCTGACCTGGAATGGCCGGGCCTACGAGGTCTGGTCCTCGGAAGGGGGGCATGGAGACTTTGCGCCCCGCAACGCCCTGGAGATGGATCTCCTCTGCTACTGGCTGGAACGGCTGCCCCGGCTCTCCATTGAGCGATTTGTCTCTGGATCGGGCCTTGTACGCCTCTACGAATTCTTGGCCCATCGCCATCCCCAGCAGGTTTCACCCCAGGTGAGTGTGGCGATTCTCACGGAGGAACCTGCCGCGGTGATCACCCGCGAAGCCCTAGCCGGCACAGATGTTCTCTGCGGGCAAGCCCTGGATTTGTTCATCAGCCTTTACGGTGCTGAGGCGGGCAATCTCGCCCTCAAGCTCCTACCTCTGGGGGGGCTGTATGTGGCGGGTGGGATTGCGCCTCGGATCTTGTCCCACCTCCAAACTGGGCTGTTCCTAGAGCAGTTTGCCCGCAAGGGCCGCATGCAGAGCCTGTTGGAGCAGATTCCCGTCACCGTGATTACCAATCCGGATGTGGGCTTGCTGGGGGCGCGGGTGGCGGCCGGCCGGCTGCTGACCTAGCGCGGGGACGGCGTAGGGGCTGGGGTTGGTGTGGAGGGCGGTGTTGGGCGGGGTGGCGTTCCGGTGGTGGCGGGCGTGGCCCCTGGGGCCGGGGCACCGGTGCCGAATCGAGGGAAGGGAACGTCTACAAAACCGAGCTCTAGCAACTGCTGATAAGCCTTCTGCCCCAGTTCACGGGTCGGTTGCTGGGAGCGGATGATCTGCACAAGGAGGGGGATGGCCAAGTCCGCTTCCTGTTGGGTGCGATGCACCAGGGCCAGTTGAAACGTGGCCTCGTCCCGTAGTTGAGCCGTCTCTAGGGCGCGGCGCCGCTGACTTTCCGCCACCTGGTTATCCACCCCGGTAAAGGTGGCCACCAGTTGTTGATAGAAGGTTGACAGTTGGTTGAATACCTGACGGGCATCCTGAAGCTTGGTGACCGCCGTTTTGTAGTCTTGCCGGCTAATGGCTGCCGCGGCTTCATCCATCAGCTGTTTCCCCCCCCGTACACTCAGGAGCTTGGGAATGCGAATGTCCACGTTACCGGGATCCGTGGGATCGGGCGTGGGGGGAGCCGAGGCGGGTTGTTGGGCCACGGCCGGCCGGCCGGTCGCCCCAAGCAGAAGGAGGGTTCCCAGGCCAAAACCCAGAGCAGAAGCGCGCAGCAGCATGGGCAAGGTAGTGTTCATCAAGGTCAAGGTATCACAGGGAGGACGACCGAGCGGGTCTGGTCGGTCAGCTCTGGAGACGAGGCCGGCCGGCCGTAGGTTGCCGCTCCACAGTGCTATGATGGCAATGGCTTAGCCCCAGGGCGCGTAGCTCAGTGGATTAGAGCATCAGATTCCGGTTCTGAGGGTCGGGGGTTCGAATCCCTCCGCGCTCGTCCCTAGGGTTGACTTCCATCTTCAGTGTTGTCCTCCACCCGCCGAACAATCCGGGAGAGTTCGCTGGGTTCGTTGACCGTAACCCGCGTCGGTGACCCGCTGATAATGCGCTCCAGATCCCGGAAAGAGTCTTGAATCTCTGGCCCATTGCTGGTGATCACGTACTCTCGAATGCCCTTATCGTGCCAGGAACCGCGCATTTTAAAGACGTTGATGGCTCGGGAAATCTGGCCGCGAATCTCCACATATTGCAGCAGAATAATCGTGTCAGTGATCGTCGAAATGTGGGATTCGGTAATGGAGTGCAGACCGAGGAACTGATCCACAGTGTTGGTAAAGAAGCCGGTGATTTCCTGTTGCTTGGCGTAGCTAGTCACCCCAATCACAAACTGACGGAAGGCGTTTTCGCTGGCTCCTCTGGCGAGGGCCGAGAGGGAGTCGATAGCAAAAGTAGAGGGTTTGAAACTGGTCAACTCCGACTTGATCCCCTGGAGGTGATCCTCTAGGCCGGCCGATTCGGGGTAGGCGCAAATAATCTTGAGGAGTCCCTGGCGCTCAAAACGCTCAAAATCAACCCCCCAGGAAGAGGCGTTTCGAGCCAATTGGGCCCGGGATTCTTCGTAGGCAAACAACAGCGCCCGCTCCCCCCGCTGGCACACCTCTTCCAGAAACCGGCTGACAAGCAGGGTCTTGCCCGTGCCTGTAGCGCCCGTGGCCAAGATAATTGAGTCCTTGAAGAAGCCCCCGCCACACATGGTATCCAGGGTGGGGACACCGGAAGACACCCGGTGATTGGAGGAGCGCTGGGTGAGTTGGACGGCCCCGAGGGCAAAGATATTGATCCCATCCGGGGTAATCGTGAACGGGTACTCCCCCTTCATGTGGGTGGTACCCCGCAGCTTAAGGATTTCCAGGGTACGATGGCGGCGCTCCATCTCGAGGACGTTGCGTAGGATGACCACGTTATCGGAGACAAACTCCTCCACATCAAAGCGGGACACGGGGCCGTATTCATCCACCCGTTCCGTGGTCATGACCGTGGTCACTTGGAGACGCTTGAGGCGGGAAGTAATCCGAAACAATTCACTGCGGATAATGTGGGGCGCATTATAGCGCTGAAAAATGGCCGTGACCGAATCAATGGAAATCCGCTTGGCCTGGTATTTCTCCACCGCGTACTCAATGCGGGCGATCAGGCCGGACAGATCAAAATCACCAACCATATGCTGGCTATCCGGTTCCGGTGCAGCATCGAGAATAAAGAGCTTATTCTGATCCAGCAAGTTGCGGAGATTCCAGCCAAAGCTCAGGGCATTTTTGAGGATATCCTCTGGGGATTCCTCAAAGGTAATAAAAATACCCGGTTCATCAAAATGGAGAATACCATTGTATAGAAACTGCAGAGCAAAAATGGTCTTGCCGGTGCCAGAGGTGCCACTGACAATGGTGGTACGGCCGGCCGGCAGTCCTCCGTGGCTAACCTCATCGAACCCCTCAATCAGGGTGCGGATTTTTTGGATGTCTTGGGGTAAGTGGGTGGCCATGGGAAGCGTCATCACTCATGCTGAGGGCTGTGTCAACTAAGCCGGTTCGGGTGGGGGAGGTGGAGCGTCTTCCTCATCACGCAACTCGTCGTAGAGCAGATCCAGTCCGATAAGAACTCGCTCCCGATCCGAAAGATCGCCAATGATCTTGCGAACCGGTGGGGGCAGGATCTTGGCGAGTGTAGGGGTGGCTAGGATTTTGTCCTCTTCCGCCAATTGGGGATTTTTGAGAATATCAATGACCCGCAAACTGTAAACACCCTGGAATTCGGTGGCGAGGATATTACGCAGGATTTTCAGAGCACGGGCGGAGTTGGGGGTATTGCCAGCAACGTAGAGCTTGAGAATATACGCCTTGCGGGGGGCAGTCATCGGGTCTCCTCAGCGGTGTACCCCAGGACTTGACGGGTGGCACGGCGGTAGGTTTCACAGAGGTTGGCCATCACGTCGATCAGGGTGAGTCGGTAGTCGAGCAGGATGTCTTCGCTGCGGTGCTCCAGCTTGAGTTGCTTGCTGATATCGGCCATCAACTCCATGTGGATTTCGAGGATGCGCGAGACGGGGAGGTCAAGCCGATAGGCCAGTTGGACAAAGGCATCTACTTGGGCCTCAACCTGGGGTGGAGACTGGAAGTAGTCCAGAACAATTCGCTGGTAGAGGCGTCGCAGCGTCTCAAGGACATCCTGTCGGCCGGCCGAGGACAGGCTAGAGAAAAACTGCTCAGGGTCACGCGCAGGGGCCACACAGAACGGGTGGGGTAGAGGGATCGGGGAGAGCCATTCGACCCCGACGGACGGCTTGAACCTTGGGGTGCAGACGCCTAGGCGATCTTAACACTCTTTTTAGAATCCCTGGAAACTAGGGCATCCCGTCACGCATTCCCGGTTTGGGGCAGGACGACACGGGCGCGCAGGTGGGTGGGAGAATCCTCGATAGCCGCTAGGCCCAAGAAGGTAGAGGGATCGTCCGCCTGGTAGAGCCGCAGCGGCCCTGGGGGGGCAGGTGCAGCCAGGATCACCGGCCGGCCGTGCTGGAAATCGGCGCTGGTTTGGGTATCTAGATAAACCGCAGGGAGATGGCTAAGGGGGGCATCAGCGGGCAGAGGCTGGAAGCGGCCGGCCGCCACCTGCTCGGCCAAGTCCTCGAGGGTGAGGCTGGTGTTGAGATCGAAGCCACCACTGTGGGTGCGCTCCAGAGCCACCAGGGTGGCGCCGGTACCGAGGGCTGTGCCCAGGTCGCGGGCGAGGGCGCGGATATAGGTGCCCGGCCCACAGTCAATTTGAAGCTCTAATTCCGGGTAGTCGCCGGGCCGCCAGGCAAGCACCTGGAGATCCTGAATTTCTACTTGGCGCAGGGGAGCCTCCACCGGCCGGCCGGCGCGGGCCAACCGGTACAGGCGCTGCCCATTGACTTGAATGGCGCTGAAGGCCGGCGGGCGCTGACGCTGGGTGCCCAGAAAGTGGGGTAAACAGGCGGTGACCTGCCCAAGAGTAAGATAGTCGGCGGCCACTTGGTTCAGGACTTCGCCCTCTAAGTCATCCGTGGTGGTTTGCATACCAAAGCGCACCGTTCCCCGATAGGCTTTGGCACCGGGCAGGTAGTCCAACAGTCGCGTCGCTGAACCGAGGGCAATCGGCAACACCCCCGTGGCAGTCGGGTCTAGGGTGCCCCCATGCCCCACCCGTTTCAGGTGCAATAGACGGCGAACCTGGGCTACGGCGTCGTGGGAGGAGCGGCCGGCCGGCTTGTGGAGGTTTAGGAAGCCCAGCATGGGCCTGAACCCGAAAACACTGTGAAGATTGTGATGTGCGGTTCACCGCTCTGGCTTAGCATAGGTCAGCTTTGGCCGCTGTTGGCCCTGGCCCAGTCAATCCGTCCTGGAGGGGAGTTCCGATCATGACACAACATCAGCCGTCACCTTTAGTGGATCGGTTGCGGTCTCGACTTCCCCATTCCCTAGCCCCCCTGGCCGAGTTGGCCCTCAATTTTTGGTGGAGCTGGTCGCCGGATCGGTTATCGATCTTCCGCCAAATCGACTCGGAACTGTGGGATGCAGGTCGCCAGAACCCGGTCTATCTCCTGGAAAATGTCAGCTACGAACGCCTCACCCAACTGGCCATTGACCCCGACTACCTGGCGCGGGTTCACCGTCTTCAGGCTCAACTGGGCAGCTACTTGCAGGCGTCTCAGACCTGGGCCAGCCACCAGATTCCCCACCTGACGGCTCAGCAGCCCGTGGCCTACTTCTGCGCCGAGTTTGGTCTGCACCAGTCCCTGCCCATCTATTCCGGGGGCTTGGGCATTCTAGCGGGGGATCACCTGAAAACAGCCTCTGACCTGGGGATTCCCATGGTGGGCATTGGTTTGCTCTACCGCCAGGGCTATTTCCGGCAACGTCTCAACCGCGCGGGCTGGCAAGAGGATTACTACGTGGACAACCGCTTTGACGAGTTGCCCCTGGAACGGTTGTATCAGGCTGACGGCCGGCCGCTGTGCATCACCGTCGAGATTCGGGAGCGCACGGTTACCGCCCAGGTGTGGCGGGTTCAGGTAGGGCGCGTCTCCCTATATCTCATGGATACGGATTTGCCCGACAACGACTCGATTGATCGCTGGCTCACCGGCCACCTCTACGGGGGCAACCAGGAGACCCGGGTGGCTCAGGAGATTCTGCTGGGCATTGGCGGCGTGCGTGTCCTCAACACCCTGGGGATTACCCCCTCCACCTACCACCTTAATGAAGGCCACGCAGCCTTTTGCCTGCTGGAATTGGCCCGCCAGCGAATGGCCAGTACCGGCAAGTCCTTCTATGCGGTAGAGCCTTGGGTGCAGGAACACTGCATCTTTACCACCCATACCCCCGTTCCGGCCGGCCACGACGCCTTCACGCCGGATTTGATGGACTCCTACTTCGCCCAATACTGGCCCCACCTCAACCTGACCCGCGAACAGTTCCTCTCCTTGGGTGCTCGGCGGCTGGGGGATCCCTGGGAACCCTTCAACATGACGGTCTTGGCCCTGCGTCTCTGTCGGGCTGCCAACGGGGTGAGTGCGCTCCACGGGGAGGTTTCCCGTCAAATGTGGCATATCCTCTATCCGGAGCGGCAGGAGTCGGAGGTTCCCATTGGTCACATCACCAATGGTGTTCATGTCAAAACCTGGACAGCACCGCTGCTAGAAGACCTCTACAGCCAGTACCTGGGAGCCGATTGGGATCAGCATCTGACGGATGCCCAGATGTGGGCCAAGGTGGACACCATTCCCGATGGGGAACTGTGGTGGCGGCACCAAGTGCTTAAGGAGCGACTGATTGCCCATACCCGGGTACGGATGAAGCAGGCCCGCCTCAGCCGCGGCGAGTCCCCCGAACACATCCATCGGGTCGATCATCTGCTGGACCCGGACGTCCTGACGATTGGGTTTGCCCGGCGCTTCAGTGCCTATAAACGGGCCTTTCTGTTGATCAAAGACCCCGAGCGAGCCTTCCGCATCTTCACCCATGCCGAGCGGCCCGTGCAGATTGTCTTTGCCGGCAAGGCCCACCCGGCCGACGAGGAGGGTAAACGGATCATCCAGAGACTAATGGAGTGGTGTAACCATCCGGCCCTGCACGCTCGGGTTGCCTTCATTGAGGATTATGACATTCACACGGCGCGCCGCTTGGTACAGGGGGTTGACCTCTGGTTAAACAACCCCCGCCGGCCCCTAGAAGCCTCCGGTACCAGTGGCCAGAAGGTTTGCTTTAACGGGGGAATCAACCTGAGTGTCCTGGATGGCTGGTGGTGTGAAGGCTACCAGGCTGGCCCGGATGGCAAGGGCCTGAACGGCTGGGCAATTGGCGAGGATCTGCACACCAGTCAGCAAGAGGCGCAGGATCGGCTCGATTCCGAATCCCTCTACCAATTGTTGGAAAACGAGATTGTCCCCCTCTACTACAGTCGCAATGAGCAGGGCCTGCCGGTCGGGTGGATCGCCAAAATGAAAGCCTCCATCCGCACCTGTGCTCCGCTGTTCAACACCGAGCGCATGTTGCAGGACTACGCCTTGCGGTACTACGCCGGCCAAGCCAGTCCAGTACTCGCCGGCCGGCCGTGAGCAGTCTTCCCACCGATGCTGCCCAACTGCGGCAGTTACTTTTGGATCTGCTGGTCACCCATGCCTACCGGGAGGGGGAATTTGTCCTCGCCTCTGGCCAAACCAGCCCTTACTACATCAACTGCAAGCCGGTAATCCTCCAGCCCCAGGGTGCGTGGGCCGTGGGTCATCTCCTGCACCAGCAACTCCCCGTTGAGGCCCAGGCTGTGGCTGGGTTGACGCTGGGAGCCGATCCCCTTGTTTCGTCTGTGGCGGTGGTCTCAGCGCCCACTGATCATCCCGTGGCCGGCCTGATTATCCGCAAGGAACCTAAGGGCTATGGGGCGCGCAGCCAGATCGAAGGCCCGGAGTTGCCCCAGAATGCGGTGGTTGTTGTCGTGGAGGATGTGGTCACCACCGGCCAGTCGGCCCTCAAGGCGGTACGGGTGTTACGAGACGTGGGATACCGGGTCGATCAGGTGATGGCGGTTGTGGATCGGCAGCAAGGTGCAGCAGAGGTCTACGCCACCGAGGGCCTGGGGTTTATGGCCCTGTTTACCCTGCCGGATTTACAAGCCTGTCACGCTCAGCGGTCTGTTCTCTGAGTGAGCCTGGCGAGGAGATCAGCGGCCGGCCGGCCTTGGGCAATGATCCGCCGATGCCGGTCAAACAGCATCGTGGCCACGGCGACATCAGTTTCAGCATGGGTGTGGATATAGGCTCGGCTGCGCTGCTCAATCCGCTGCCCAATTTCGCTGTAGAGGGCAGCAGTCCAGTGGGTGCCCTGCTCTACATCCGTCTGTCGTAGGTAGACGAGGGCCGCTTCGGTGGTTGGACAGGCCGCTAGGGCGTGCAGCAGGTCGAGGGGCAGGCCGGCCGCCACCCCACAGGCCACCAGAATCTCCAATCGACCATCCGCCAGGTGGTGATGGGTGTGGAAAATGCCCCCGGCCAGCTTGATCAGTTTGCCGTGATAGCCCAGCAGCAGGATCGACCTGACCCCCTGTTGCCCCGCGGCAACCAAGAGCGGCCCCAGCCAATTGGCCGTCTTGACTTGGTGCTCGGCAGGAATCCCCAACTGGGTAGCTAGGTCGAGGCCATTCTCCCCGATGCAAAACACGAGTGTTTCCAAATGGGTCTTGGCGGCCAAGGTCTGCTGAAACTGGGCCAGTTGGGCGGGCGCACTCAGGGGCTGACTGATCCCCGTCGTCCCCAGCAAGGCCAAGCCCTCAACAATGCCAAAGGCAGCGTTGGAGGTGCGGGTTGCTAAAGATCTTCCGGCGGGGAGAATGACCGTGACCACGAGGGTTTTTCCCTTCGGTAGCCAGGTTTGCAGGTTGGTGAGGAGCAATTCACGGGCGTAGCGCGAGATAGCCGCGGTACCTCCTTCAGCGTTAACTCCTATGCCTTCCCCACCCATGAGATGGATCGGCGTGTCTTGGTCGGCCGGCCCCCAAGTGACCAAGGCCCAGATGGGTGTGTGGCGGGTGAGGTCGAGATTGTCGCCAGGGTCAGACCGGGTGATCCCCAGAACCATCCCCGGTTGTACAGGAGCTACCTGCTCAATGGCAATCGTCACCCGCTCGGCCGGCCGCAGCAGATCCACCTCCACCGTCTCGGCCGGCCGGCCCGTTCGCAAGTAGTGGAGCGCCGCTAGGGCACTGGCACAGGCAAACACAGGTAGGGTGTAACCCGAACGGGGCGAGGAGAGCATCAGCGCTGGCCAGAATCTGAAAAATTTGAGTTGAAGGTATAGATTATTTAGAAATCTTACGCTAATCTGGTACCATCAAATCAGATTTCAACTATCGAAGCTTTTCAAAATTGATGAACCCTGTGATGGCTTTACCTCCCCTTAATCCTACGTGTGGTGTCAGCAAGCTTGATTCACATGATGCCCCAAGCCACACTCTAACTTCTACACTAGGCCACCGCCCCCTTTCCTAAAACGGTCAACCGCTCTGGTTTTAGGTTAAATGGCTAGGAATTGCCACAGACCTGGCCTACCGAGGTAATAAATGAGGAAGCGGTTGGTTCACCTCTAGCTTTTATAGCCCCTGATGTACCATGCAATTTCTAACGATGCCCCTTGAAGATATTGCCTTAACTCTCCTTGAGAAATTAGGTCTTGCCTGGTGGATTGAAGTGACCACTACTGTACCCCATTGCACCTATTTCTTTGGTCCCTTTGCCAGTAAATCTGAGGCCGAATCTTGCCAGTCTGGCTATCTCGAAGACCTAGAGGACGAGGGCGCTACGGGGATCACGGTGAACATCAAGCGCTGCCAGCCCAAGGAACTGACGATTCTCTGGGAGGAGCGGCCGGCCGAGAGCTTCAAATCAGCCCCCCCGCCGACCAACACCCCACCCTCGCGCTCCCCTAACCCAGGGAGGATTCCTCAGAATTGAGGGCGGCCGGCCGACCCCAGGGTTGCCAACCTTTGATCACCTCAGCATCCTGAAGTTCTTGCCAGAGTAAGCTGGCCAAATGCACTACGGCTAGCAACATCGCCCCCAGAGATAGCACATAGCTGTGGAGGGCATACTGGTGCGCCACCGTAGTAGAGGAGATGCCTGCCCCCCCGGTGATCGCATCCCGTAGGGTTGCTCCCAGAACGGGGATCGCCTCAATCGTCAGTAACTCAACCTTCTGCCGCCAATACCCCACCTGATCCCAATCCAAGATCATGGCAGTCCAGCCCAGGCCAATCGTTGCCAGCACCAGCAGGATGCCACTGATCCAGGCCACTAGCCAACCCGGCTGGAATCGTCGCCCTAAAAACAGCACAACGATCTGAATCAGCCCCAAGGCGATAACCCCATTACCCGCCCAGTCGTGCAGGGACTGCACCAGCCAGCCATTGGGAATGTCCTGCACCACCCGCGCCAGGGACTCATGAGCGCCCCCCGCGACTGGCTCGTAGTAGAACGCCAGCATCACACCCGTAAGCGCTGCGGCAAAACCCATGGCCAGAATACTGACCGCACCCAGCGTGGCGAGTCGCCGCCATAACCGCTGACCATCAATACGACCGATCATCCCCAGCCTCCTGAGTCGCCCACAGCGAGAATGTAATGTTTCGTAAACCATCCTATCGAAATCTTAATAATTTGGGCACCGGCCGGCCGGTTGTCCGTAGGCAGTCCCCGTGACCCGTGGCACCATGAGTACGGGGCCAAGCCAGCCATGAGGAGATCAGCGCCATGCGGGAGTTTTGGATTAACGTGGGCCGCTATGCCCAGTACTTTGTCACCGTCATCCTGGGGGTGGTGTTGACCCTGATCCAGCCCCTGCGCGCCCTCCTCGGCCGGCCGCTGACTGCGGTGGCGGTGGTGGGCTTTCTGATCAGTGCAGTGCTCTTCCTCTACTTCACCCTGGAAGCCATGCTGGGGCTGGCCTAGGCTATGGTTTTCCTGCCGATCCCCATCCTGTTAATGGCCGTGCTGGTCTTGGGACTGCCGGTACTGGCCCTACTCCTCACCCTGGATGTGGTCAGCTTTGCTGCCGCCAAGTTGGGCCTCAGTGCCCCGGCCGGCCTGCTAGTCTTCTATCTCATTCTCCTGGGCAGCCTGATCAACCTGCCCCTCTATCGCCGGCAAGTCGCGGTGTTGACACCCGTACTCCCCCCCAATCCTTGGCTGGCCCACTACTGGGGGTTTCCCCTGAGCCGCACCACCCAGGAAACAGTTATCGCCCTTAACCTGGGGGGTGGCCTGATCCCCGTCCTGTTAGCCGTTTACCAGTTTTTCCAAGCCAGTCCCCTGGCCATCCTCACCGTTACGGCGGGGGTCAGCCTAGTCAGCTACTTTGCTGCGCGGGTCGTGCCGGGCATCGGGATCCAGATGGACGCCCTCACTGCCCCCCTGACGGCTGCCTTGCTTACTTTCCTAGTCGCCCCGGATCATGCCGCTCCAGTCGCTTTTGCCGGAGGTGTACTGGGCACGCTCATTGGGGCTGACCTCCTCCACCTGCCCGACTTGAAACACATGGGTGCAGGGGTGTTGAGTATTGGTGGAGCCGGGGTTTTCGACGGCATTGCCCTATGTGGCCTTGTCGCCCTCTTGCTAACTTGAGATTATCTGAGAAGATAGGCATAACCGTGCGGCTTATCCGTACCCTTGGACATCTGGCATGGACGCTGACCAACTCCTGCGTCGTTACGCGGCGGGCGACCGAGATTTCAGTAAGGCCAGCCTGAGTGGTGCCGATTTGGCCCTCGCCATTTTACGGGAGATTAACCTTAGCCGGGCGAAACTGGCGGGCGTCACCTTCAGCGGTACCAATCTGAGCAAGGCGGACTTGAGCCGGGCCGTGCTCCGGGAAGCCGATCTGAGCAGTGCCAACCTCCGAGGCGCGAACCTGTCGGCCACGAAGTTGGTGGCGGCTTACCTGAGCGGAGCTGACCTAGAGGACGCCAACCTTTCTGGGGCCAAACTGACCGAGGCCGATTTGGTGGGGGCCAATTTGAGTGGGGCCAACCTATCCGGGGCCAATCTCAGCCGGGCCAACTTGGTGGGGGCCAATTTGAGTGGGGCCAACCTCACGGGGGCTGACCTGACCCGCGCCAACCTCAACGATGCCAAGCTCTGTACTGCCGATCTATCCCGTGTGGATTTGAGCCAAGCCACCCTGAGAAAGGCCGACCTCAGCGGAGCCAAGCTGGTGGAGGCAGACCTAAGCCGGGCCATTTTGGGTGGGGCCTCCCTCCAGGAAGCGGATTTAAGCGAAGCCATCCTTAGCGAAGTGAACCTCAGCACCAGTACCCTGGTGGGGATCAAGGCTGCCAATGCTGACTTCACCCGGGCCATTCTCCGGGATGCCAACCTCAGCCAAGCGGGCTTGATGGGCGCAATCCTGGATCGGGCGAATTTGACACGGGTCAACATGACCGGTGCAAACCTGCAGCAGGCGGGGTTGGCCGGGGTTGACCTCAGCCGCACCAACCTCTCCAAAGCCCAACTCCAAGGGGCGATGCTGCGGCGAGTCAACTTGACCCAAGCGATTTTAGAAGCAGCTAATCTGGCGGGGGCGGATTTAACGGATACCCGCCTGACCCGTGCCAATCTGGCTGGGGCTAATTTGGAGGGAGCTGTACTGACCAGTGCTGATCTGGGGGGGGCCAATCTCCAGCGAGCGACCCTGCGAGGGGCAGTGTTAGCAGGGGCCATTCTCAATGAGGCGGACTTGAGTGGGGCAGATTTGACGGGCACCGACCTCACTGGGGCCTCCCTATGCCATGTGCTACTGTTCGAGACCAATCTGGCCCAAGCGAATATGGCGGGGGCTTATCTGGTGGATTCTGACCTGAGTCAGGCGGTGGTGACGGGCCTAATCCGTCCTGAGGACTAGGGCTGGATGGGTCACGAAGCGCTTGACTGGTCGGCGCTGTTCACGTTTGCAAGTCAAACCACGGCAGCAGTGGGGGGGGAACTGCTGGCGCGCCAAGATGCAATAGTCGCAGAAGTCAAGGGAGATGGCTCCCTGGTAACGGCTGCGGATCGTTGGGCGGATCAGGCCCTATGCGAGGCGATTAGGGCTGCCTTCCCAGATCATGGCTTGCTGACGGAAGAGGGGGAACAGACCGCCCCGGATCGGGATTGGGTGTGGGTGGTAGATCCGATTGATGGCACGACCAACTACAGTCAGGGGCTGCCGATTTGGGGGATTTCCCTAGCGCTGCTCCACTTCGGCCGGCCGGTGCTGGGCTATGTCCATTTGCCTGCGCTTAATTGGGTGTTTCAGGGGCTGTCTTGGGCTGACCAGAGGCTGGCAACGCTGAACGGCCGGCCGCTCCGCCCTAACCCAGGCCCGGTGGATGGGCATCATCTGTTCAGTTTTTGCTCCCGCAGTCTGCGGCTGTGGCGGCCCGCTTTCCCCTGCAAGGTACGCATGGTGGGGGCAGCCAGCTACAACCTGCTGAGTGTGGCCCAGGGCGTTTGTGTGGGGGCGGTGGAGGCCACGCCGAAGGTGTGGGACTTGGCGGCGGTGTGGGTGATTGCCCAGGCGGCTGGGGCCGCTTGGGTTTCCCTTGGGGACACAGACCCTTTTCCCCTACAAGCCGGGCGGGACTATAGCCAAGTCTCCTTCCCCACCCTGGTGGTCGGCCGGCCGGAGTGGGTCTCTGTGTTTAAGCCGTGGATGGATGCCTCCCCCGTAGCCCTGCCCTTTACCCAGGTGGAGGCCAATCTCCCTCAGACAACGGCAACCCAGACCTAGACTGGCGAGGGTGTCCCCGTTCTCTGGCGCGTCATGCTGGGCTTAACTTCGCAAATTTGGGTGCTGTTTGGCGGCCGGCTGCTGTCCCAGGTGGGGACGGGCTTGACCCTGTTTTATGCCCCGATCGTGTTTGTCAACCAGGTGGGTCTGTCGGCCGGCCGGGTGGGGTTGGCCCTGGGCCTGGGTTCAGTGACGGGAATTGCGGGGCGTATCCTAGGAGGTCTCTGGAGCGACCGAGTGGGGGTGGGACGCAAGCGAACCCTGATGCTCTCGGCCCTGCTCTCGGCCCTGGGTACCTTTGGCTTGGCGGCCGCTCAGGACTTTAATGGCCTAGTGATCGGCAATCTTGTCCTCGGTTTGGGGGTGGGTCTCTACTGGCCGGCCAATGAAGCGGCGGTTGCTGACCTGACGGAAGGGGAGGTGCGGCGCAGTGCCTTCGCCCTAACCCGGTTGGGGGATAGCCTGGGGTTGGGCTTGGGGGTAGCTCTGGGTGGCCTCCTGATTGAGTCCTACCGTTGGTTATTTATTCTGGATGGCCTGTCGTTCCTGGTCTTTTTAGGAATTATTGCCGGGGGATTTCAGGAACCGAAACGCACCCGGGTGCGGCCGGCCGGCCGGGGAGAGTGGCATGATCTGCTCAGGGATCGGCTGCTGCTGGGCTTCATTCCCCTGAACATCCTGTTTACGTCCTACCTAGCCCAAGTCAACACGGCGTTGCCCCTCTACTTACACAATTTTGTCGGCGGCGCCACCTTCAGTCACCTTACCCTGAGTGGCTTTTTCACCCTTTACGTGCTGGTGACCGCCCTGGTGCAGTGGCCTGTGGTGCGCTATTTTCGTGCCTGGCAACCGACCCAAACCCTTCAGGTCTCAGCCGGCCTCTGGGCCGTGGGCTTCTGTTTTGTATGGGCGGCCGGCCGTTGGGGGGCGGCGAGTGTGCCGCTGACTCTGGTGGCTCTCACCCTTTTGGCGGTGGCGACCGCGGCCTATTTGCCGATGGGATCAACCTTTGTGGCTGACCTGGCTCCGGTTGAACGCCGCGGTCTCTATCTGGCGGTCAACTCCCTCTGCTGGGCAGTGGGGTATTTAATCGGGCCACCGCTGGGGGGTGCGGTACTCGATTTACCCCGGCCGTGGGCCGATGGATTGTGGCTCGGCTTGGCCTTGTCTACCCTGGCGTTGATCGGCGGGTTACGGCAACTGGTCGGCCGGCCGGGCGGCGCTGAACCCGTTTATGGGAGCCAGGATCGCCAGCTTTAGGTTCATGCTGCCGAATGCCTGTGTAGCAAGATTCTTAGAGGTTGACACATCTCAAAGAGCCGATCTCCAGAACCTGCTTTAGAGTCGCTCACTCTCCGATGGCAAAGCTAATGGGGAAGCTGACTAGAGGCGTAGGGAGGAGCGCGGGCCTACTGATCATCACAAGGACGAGGGGCTTGTTCAAGTGGGGTCATTGCCGGCTCGCCTAGGGTCTAGACATGACCGTACCCAGCTTCAGCACGACCGAGATCAGGCACGCAAGAGCGGCAGAGGGTTTCCCTGCCAGCCGGGAAACACTTGGCTGGTTTGCCCCCAGCCCAGAATAGGGCCGGCCGTACCCGCCAGTACTGCCCGAAAGTCCGTGGTCACAGGCAAGTCCCGCCGGTCAGCTAGGGCTTCCCGCTCGAGTCGAGGGACGGAACCATAGACTCGCCCCCCGGCGACCGGTTCGCCCAAGACAAAGAAGCAGGAACCCCGCCCGTGGTCGGTACCGGCGTTGCCATTCTGAGCAACGGTGCGCCCAAATTCGGTCATTGTGACCACCACTAACCGTTGCCGCTGGCTGGCCATGTCGTTCCAGAACGCCCGCAGGCTGAGGGCCAAGTCGCGGGCCGGCCCCATAAAGCTATTGGCCTGACGGACATGGGTATCCCAACCGTGGGATTCGGCAAAGGCAACCTCTAGGCCCACCCCCGCTTTGATCAACTGGGCAATCTGCCGCAGCGAACGACCGAGGTTTGTTGGGGGATAGCCTTCAGCCTGGGGCTGGCGAGCCAGGTGGGTGATCAAGCGGGCCATTTCCAGGCTCTCGCGACCAGTCTGGCGGAGGAGTTGCTGGCTAGTCTGGTCGTAGAGACTCTCAAAACTGGGGCCGGCCGTCTGGAGGACACGCCCACTGCGCTGGGCCAGATCGTCCAGGTTACCGAGGGCCATCACGGGCCGAGTCCCGCCCAAACTGCGGGGCAAATTGGGGGTGAGGGAGACGGCCTGAAACTCACCACCCGGCCGGCCGGCCGCTTGCAGGGCGCGATTCAACCAGCCCGACCGGGTGTTTTTGCGCTCCGGGGTGCCGGTTTCCATATAATCCTGGGCGTCAAAGTGGGAGCGGGTGGTGGTGGACAAGCCGACGCCGTGGACAATCGCCATGTGGCCGGCTTGGTAGAGGGGGAGCAGCGGCGCAAACGCCGGGTGCAGCCCAAAGCGACCATCCAAGTCCTGGAGACCCTCTTTGCCCTGACCCGCCGCGGGCACAAGTTGGGGGCGCAACCGCACCAAGTTGGGGTCGGTAAGAGGGGGGACGGCCATCAGCCCATCCATGCCACCCCGCTGAAAAATCACCACCAAAATCCCCCGGCCGGCCGCGGCAGTCCGTGGGGACGATTGGGCCACGGCCCGACTGAGAAAGCTAGGAATGGTGCCCAGACCCAGGCCGACCAGAGCGAGGCCGCCGGATTTGAGGATGGTACGTCGTTGCCACATGGGGATTCCCTCCTAGCGCCGTTGAAATTCGGGCGAGCCGATCAGCACACCCACAACCTGGGCCGAAACCGAGGGGAGAGCCTCCGGTGTTCGGCGGGGGCGACGGCTTAACTTTTCACCTTTCTTCCCTTTATCAGCCTTACCGTTTTCAGCCGGAGTCATGGATTGACCGTCCATGGGCATCGCCGGGGCTAGGGCTTCCAGATTGCCTAGACTTTGGGGATTTTCCAGCAGGGGCATCACCCGCTGTCGCAGTTGGCCCGGATTGACCTCCGGTAGGAGCAGGGCACTGTAGCGCTCTAGGGCACTATTCAGGGTATCTGTCGGCCGGCCGACCAGTTGAACCGTAACCCCCGGAATCCGGCCGGCCGACAAGTCCAAGGCAAAGCTCATCCGGTTGAGGAGGGCACCGGTATTGACCCACGCCTCGGCCTGGTCAGGATAGCCGGAGGGTGCCGGATAGGCGTAGAGAGGTTGACCAAGGCGTTCCAACCAGCGCACCACCGCCTCCGGTTCCGTGACCTCAGCGTTGAGACCCCGCAGCGCACTGATCACCAATTCAAAAGGCGACTTGATTTTGGCCCGCTGGGCCGCCGGCTGCCAAAACTCCGGGGAGGCCACTAGGGTGCGGATCAGGCTGGGGGTATCGCCCCCGGTGCGTAGGAAGGTTTGGCTGAGGCGCTCCACCAGTGCTGGGGGCGGGGTATCGCTGACAAAGCGGATAGCGAGCTTGCGGGCAATGTGCTGGGCGGTGGCCGGCCGGCCGGCCAGCAGGGTTAACACCTGTTCTCCCTCAGCCAACCCCTGATTGCCAGGGAAGCGCTGGCCTAGAATCAACTTTGGCCCCGCGTCGTGGCGGCTGGGGATAAAGGCAAAGTCCCCCCGAAACGTCGGTGCAACGGGCGCGCCAGCCGTAGCAGCCATCACCTTCTGGCGCAGCTTACCGTCGGGCAACAGAGTCCAGCCGGTGAACGTCCGCGCCACTTCAATCACGTCCTGCTGGGTGTAGCCCCCATCCACCCCCAGGGTGTGCAATTCCAGGAGTTCGCGGGCGTAGTTTTCATTCAGGCCGCGCGCCCGTTTGGGGGCCATCTCCCCCTGAGGTTGGGGGCGGCGACGGTTCCCTAGCGTCAGGGCTTCTGGGCCGGCCGAGGACTGGGCGTTGTCCAGATACAGCAGCATGGCCGGGTGTTGAGCCGTGGCCCGCAGCAGATCGGGGAACTTACCCAGGGCATGGGGCCGAATTGCCCGCATCTCGTAGTCGAGAATCCAGAGGGCTGCGGCCCGATCCCGCCGGGAGACGTAGAAGTGGTTGTACCAAAAGTCACTGAGCACTTCCGCCAGTTGGTTTTGGCTGTAGGTGGCCCGCAGGATCTTCTGGGCCATCAGGTCAGTCTGGAGAGCGCCGCGGGTGGTAATCCCTTTCTGCTCGATGAAGGCATTCAATTGCTTGCGAAAGGCCGCCTTCTGGGCAGGGGTGGCGTCGGGGCCAAGCTCGCGCAGCTTGAGGCCCGCCTGTTGCGCCGCCGCCAAAATCTCCTTGCGGTTGGAGAAGCGGCTGGTTTCCCCCCCCGGTTGCAGGACGGTTAAATGCTTGAGGCGATTTTGCAGATCTGGGTCGGGCCGTTGGGCGAGTTGGGTGTCCAGCCAGCGGTTCAAGCCCATCTGCACAACCTGATCCACCTCCTGGGGGCGGGGGCCAAAGCTGAAGCGGTTCAGGAGGTGCAAGGCCGCTTGACGTTCGGTCAAACCCGCCTGGCGGTAGGGCAAGTCCGGGGCAGCCGCCCGGCCGGCCGCAATCCCCATGCCTCCCAGCGCGACACCCACAACAATCCAGCGGTAGAGCATACTTCCCCGTGGCTTTGAGCCGGTCAGAGCTAAAGACAGGAAATCGGCCGGCCGGGTTCACGCTGGCGGTGAATGGTTTGTCCTAGGGCGCAGTTGGAGGATCAGAACTCAATTCTGTGGAGCCATTCCCATCCCGTCGCTTCTGGGGCCGGGGGGTCAAGGAACCGGAAAGCCCCCGCAACGCCGAATGGATAACTGACTGCGGGGCCACATCTGTCTCCGACTCATCCGCATAAAACCGATAGAAGTAAAAGCCATCCCGGAAGGAGTGAGCATCGACCACATGGTGAATCAGGCCGCGGGTCAACAGCGCCTGGCCTAAGGTCACGGCCTCAATCCGATCTAGCCCCAGGTTGCGTACCATCCAGGTCGTCGCCTCTGACCCCACAAAAGTACGGGGATAGACCTTGAGCAGGTAGCGCCGATCGCGAATGCCGAAGCCCTGGGGGCCGCGCAGCCGGGTTATTAGATCGGGGGTGATCAGCCGGGCGATCCGATCAGGCACGGGCTTGTCGGGTTGCCCAGTTCGCAGATCCGCCTGGACAGCTTGGGCCGTGCTGTAGCGCTCGGAGATGCGCGGTTGGAGCAGCTTATCGAGGATATCCGCAAAGCCCGGACTGATTTGGGTGAGGGGCCGCCAATGCCAGCGTTGCTCCCCAGCATCGTAGAGGTTCGTGGGGTCGTAGCCGGTCAACAGGGTAATGCAGGTCACCCCTAGGGCGTAGAGGTCTGAGGCGGGGACAACTTGGGTGCCGTACTGCTGTTCGGGCGGCGCAAAGGCGGGACTGCCGACAATGGTGGACTGGCGAGACAGGGCACTGTAGGTTTTCCGCACGACCCCAAAATCGACTAGATAGAGGGTGCCATCCTCATGGCGAATGATATTGGCGGGCTTGAGGTCCCGGTGAATGATGCCCTGGTCGTGAATGAAACTGAGGATGGGCAACAAGCTATCGAGGATGTCGAGAATGCAGCCCTCGGAAAAGGGGCCGCGGGCTTGCAGTTCGCTGAGTAAGTCCTGACCCGGAATAAACTCCTCGACTAAGTAGAAGTACTCGACCTCAGGCTCGGCGTTGAAGACCGGCGGCGTCAGGGTGAAGAAAGCGTGGAGGTAGGGAATCTGGGGATGGGTACCGAGAATCTCTAGCACCTCGGCTTCTTGGTAGAAGAGATCCTGAGCCTTGGCCAGTTGTTCGCCTGGAGTGAAGCGCCCCGTGTGCAGCCGCTTGACAACACATGAGCGCCGTGACGGGGTGAGCAGGTCGCGGGCCAGGTAGGTATCGCCAAATCCGCCTTCGGCCAGCAGCCGCACGGGCCAGTACCGGCCGGCCAGGCAGAGGGGCATGCCACAGGTGGGGCAGACCTGCTCGGTGAGTTGGGCCTGAGGTAAATCGGGCACCAAAATCCCCGGAGCCGGGCAGGTGGTGCGGGTGCAATGGCATTCCATGACAGATAATCAGGACAGAACTCGCACAACTGAAGTCTTGGACTAGGGCCGGCCGAAGCCCCGCCCCCGCTGACTGGGTTGCCAGAGCAGGACTATACCGGTTTCGGTGCCGGCCGCAAGCAGCTTGCCCTGGGGCTGCCAGGCCAAGGTCGTCAAGGGCTGATCCTGTTCTAGGGTCTGCACCCGCCGGTAGCTATCAGACCACATACAGAGCCGTCCCTCCCGGCCGGCCGTGGCCAGCATCAGCGTCCCAGGCTGAAACCCCAGGGCCTGCACCGTATCCGTATGCCCTTGGAGCACATGACTTTGCCAACCCTCCGCCTCGCGCCGGTGGCGACTCCAGACCACCAGACCATCGGCACTGGTGGAAGCCAGGCGCGGCGTCCCTCCGCCTAGGGCCTCAGACCAGAGCAGGTGGCGAATCTTGGCCGGAAAACCTGTCATTGCCCAGGGGTCGTTCAGATCCTGGGGCCAGACCCGCAGGGAACGATCCAGCAGGCCGGCCGCCAGGTACTGCCCACTGGGTGACCAGGCCAGATTGAGTACCGCTGCAGGGGTGGCCAAGCGGTGGGGGTCTTCCTCCCAGGCCCCGGCCGGCCAGATCAGCACACCGGCCCCTGTCCCAACAGCCAAATGGCTGCCCTGGGGATGCCAGATGAGTCCGCTGGCTGCGCCCCCTTCCAGGGGTAGGGTGGCCTCCAGTTGCCGGCCGGCCGTGTCCCAAATCTGAACGTGGGTACCCAGGTTGAAGGCCAGTTGGGGGTGGGTGGGATGCCAGGCCAGGCGGTCGATCCACTGTCCCGAATGCTCGATCACCCAGGGTTTTCCTTGGGCCAAATCCCAAATCTCCACCCGGCCGGCCTGACCCGCGGTGGCCAGCACCTGCCCCGTGGGGGCAAACCCCACTGCATCGAGGGAAAATCCATCGGCCGGCCGCAGGGTTCGCCAGCCGTTTGGGGGTGACCAAAGTTGCAAGTGCCCAACGCCGGAGATGGCAGCTAGGGCGTCGCCCTGGGGTGACCAGACCAAGGCCGTGACGTAATCTCCCAGGTCTCCTTGGGCACAAGTGGCCCACTCCGGCCGGCCGACCTTAAACACCGTCAGACTCCTGAACCCCTGAAGGGCAACTCCGCATCTGATTCCCGATGGTAGTCGTCCTCATGCAGACCTACACGCCTCGGAATACAGCGGCTTCCGCCATCATACGCATTCCCCGGTTCTGGACAGGATGCGTGACCCAACCCACCAAACTGACCAGGGTGCCGGTGAGGATCAAGGCCATTCCCCAGCCCTGGGCCGCAGTAGGAATCTGCCCCAAAATCACAAAGTTAGCCAGCAATCCCAACAACGGATTGGCCGATTGCACCAGATGGGTGGGCAGCAGCGGTGTCAGACGCATCCCGACTGCCAGACAAACTTGCCCCAAGGCAATGATGCCACCCCCATAAATCAGCATCCACTGCCAAAGAACTGGGCTAAAGGCATCCTGGAAATGGTGTGGCCCAAACACCACGCTGGCAATCCCGAAGAAGATGACTGTACCCGCCCCGTGCCGCACCAGCAGCGGTATTCCCAGGGGGAGCGCCACCAGGAAGGCTCGACTCAATAGCCCACCCAAAACCCCACTCAGGGTACCCAATAGAACGAGCACTGGCCCTTGTCCCAGGCCCACGCCTCCCATCACCATCACCGGAGCTGGGTCAGGTGAATGGAATGCCAGGGCCACCAGCCCTCCTCCAAAGGCCAAGGCCGCGCCCAGGCAAGTCCAAACCCCAAGGGTCTGACGAAAGCAGAGGGCACCCAGGATCAGGGTCAGGGGCGGCCCCAGTCGCCCCAGAATCAGGACTGTATTGGCGTCGGTGTATTCCAAGGCGGTAAAGATAAGGGCGGGGCTGAGGGCACCGGAGAGCAGAGCAACGGCACCGAGGGCAAGCCACTGGGGTCGGGTCAGGCTGTGCCAGCGGCCGGCCGTCCAAGGCTGATGGTAGAGGGGCAGGAGCACCAGCAGGGCGCAGAGGTTGCCGACAAACAGGACATTGCAAAAGGAAATAGGGTTGCGGCCCTCTACCGGATGCGCTTCACCTAACTGCGTCAGTTGCATGGCCACTGCTGTCGCTGCGGCAAAGGCCAAGGCCGCAATGACTAGACACAAAGGCCCCACGGCCGGCCGCTGGGTCACTGGGGTGTGGGCAGGGTTGGAGTTGGGCGAGAGATTCAAGGCTCGGTGGGTGGATTCCAGGCGGAGGGCAGCAGCCCTGGGAGCATCAATGGCCCTTACCTTACCATCGGCCGGCCGGCCCTTGAGTTGATTCAGATCATCGTGCTCATCCGCGAGAACCCAGGACTGCTGTCACGAAGGTGATTCTTGAATGGGTCTCTAGCACCTCATATTTAGGACACCTCGATTTCCTTGTCCTGATAGGAGCCTATTAACAATAGGGGTCAATAGGTTTTGAATCTCGGCTTATCGCATGCTTATAGGGCCACTTAAGTGAAGCATGAGACACCCATCCTCGCCCCTGTCCTTTCTGCCTTCGGCCTACCGTCAAGCCCTAAGGCTAATTAGGGACACCCATGAAGTCGAAAAAAGTGTCTCATTCCCCTAAAGATGGTTAGATATCCAGCAGGTCGGGTTGCGGCGGTATTCTGGCCTCTCAACAGAGAAAAACTGGATAGGTAGATTGACTAGAAAACCGAATCGCGATGAGCTTGGACTCTCGAATTAGCTACCTACACCCACGGCTACTGGAGCTTCTTTGGCGTTTAGGTAGTCATACATGGCCCGCATTTTCAGGCCAACCAAAACCTGGAACAGCCCTGTCCCATTGTTGGAGCCGGGGTATTCGGGGTGCTTGGCCAGCAACTCGGTCATCTCACCGTAATACTGGGTGGAGGTGTTACTGAGATGCTGCTCAATGTAAATCAGCTCCTCCAAGTTCTCGAACTGGCCGTCCAGTTCCAGCGTCGAAACCTCGTTACCATAGTAGCTATCGGGGCCGTAGTGCAAGCGAATGCCTGGGTAGTGGCAGGTGAGCTTGCGACCACAGGGAATCCAGTCGATGGTGGAACCTTCATCAAACAGGTAGGCAGACTGGAAGCCCGGCCGGCCTTCCCGTTGGATCATCCGAATCCGCAGAATCTTCCGCTCTGTATCGTTGGGAATCAGTTGGGTAGGAAGTACCTGAATCACCACATCGGCGTGCTGCTTCTGGGGATCGATATAGGCACTGAAGTCAGGACGACGGGACTCGATAGAACGCAGCACATCATCATAGGTGTGACCCCGCTCGGCCATGTCCCGCTGGATTTTCCAGGCGATCTTGACCTCATCGCTGATGTCCAGGTAAACCCCAAAGTCCACGAGTTCGCGGACGCGCTCGTCATAGAACGGATGCAGCCCCTCAATGACAACGATCCGGTTGGCATGGATACGTTCCGGGGGATCGATCATCCCGGTTTCGTGGTTATAAATTGGCTTATCGACGGACTTGCCGTCCTTCAGGGCCTTGACCTGCTCATACATGAGGTCGAAGTTATTGGCCTTGGGGTTGAGGGCCGTAACCCCCTGCTCTTTGCGCTGTTTGCGATCCAGGGAGTGGTAGTCATCCAGACAAATGACGGTCATCAGTTCCGATCCGAACAGATCGGTCAGGCGGCGCAGGAAGGTGGATTTGCCACAACCTGAATCTCCGGCAACACCAATGACGACCACACGGTCTGGCTGACTGGTCATAGAGGTTCCCTCAGGTCACGTCGGATTCGTTACTTAGAGATATACACCAAACCGGGACGGCCGGCCGCCCAAGCCATTGCCCAGTGAGGTTGGGCACTCTGTATTGGAAGTTACCAACCAACAGGAGCCGATTTTACCAGATAGGTGGACGTGTCACAACGGGCGGGGATCAGCCTAGCACCAGCCGCCAGAGGCCGACGCCCAGCCCCAGAATGCCGAGGTGTTGGGGCAGGAGTGCCCAAAAAGGTTGACGGGCAATATTTTGACTGACCCAGAGGCTGGCCAGGGTAGTACTTATCAGAGTCGTGCCCTGGAGAAAGGCAATCACCGCTGGGTGGGCAACAAGAACCGGTGAAGCCACGGGACTCATTGCGCCAAAGGTAGTCCAGGTGACAGGAACAATCCGGCCGGCCTCCCCTAATCCCAAGGGCAGGTAGTGGGTCAGGTTGGCGCCCCAAATGAGGGGGAGGTAGCCGTAGGCGAGGGTCAGCCAGGGTCGGGGTTTGGGCCAGGTTTGTCCCAAGCGGTTAACCAGTGCCCGGCCGGCCGGAATGAGGGCATAGCAGCCCAGGGGAATCAAGCCCGGCCCTAGGAGCGCCACAACAGACCAGAGGGCATGTTCGGCAAAGGACAGGGGTACGGCCGGCCGGCCGGCCCAGGCTTGCAACTCAGGCAGGTGGTGGAGGAACACGGCCCCCAACAGCAGCAGCAACAGGGCCACTTCCGAGGCGCGGGGGGTGTGGGTTGTCCACAACTCAATGGCGGGCGGCCGTAGATTGAGGGCTACAGAGCGGTGGGGACAGGCTTTCAGGCAGGTCATGCACAGGACACAGTCCCGGTTATCCACCAGTTGGGCAGGATGGGAATAGAGAGGACAGCCACCCGTTTCTTGGCCTTCACCCAAACTGGGGCCGCCCTTGTAGCACTGATAGGTGGTGCAGGCGGCAGCACAGATGCCCTGCTGGGCGCGCAGTTCCGTCACTGCCAGCTTCGCGAATAAGCCATTCATGCCCCCAATTGGACAGAGGTAGCGGCACCAGAAGCGGCGCTCAAATAGGAGCGAACCGACCACCGCGCCGGCCGTAATCAACAGCAACAGCGCACCGGACAGGTAGGCCGTATCCTCCAGGTGCCAGAGTTCCTCCCAGAGCAGGATGGCGGTGAACAGGCCATAGAGGCACCAGCCCCCCCACCGCTCAGCCACTTGGCGCGGCCAGCGTCCCAGGGCACGGGGATAGATCCAGAGGGAAAGGCGTTGGGCCAGTTCACCGTAGATCATGAAGGGACAGATGGCACACCAGAGCCGTCCCACAAGGGGGAAACTGAGGAGCACCACCGGCCACCACCAGGCCCAAAACAGGTTGAGGGCGAAGTTGGTCTGGCGGGTCTGGGGGCCAAGAAAGAGCACCGCCACGACAAAGGCAAAGACCGTTAGGGTGAAACCATAGTTAATCCGGTCGGGCCACCAGGGGCTGCGCAGCACCTGGCGCAACCAGGGATAGCTGTTGAGCAGGTTGACGCGGAACCGCCGCCCCCGCACTTCGGCCGGCCAGAACACCTCTTCTCCTAACTCGGTGGCACCGGGGCTCTGGCGCAGGGCACGAGCCACCAGGTTTTCCAGTTCCGTCAAATTGCCAGGAAAGTCATAACTTTGGAGCCGCCGCAGGGCCTCCGGGGTGAGGCGGGGCTGGGGAATACCGTGGGTTTGACAGTAGAGGCTGAGGTAGTACTTCACCTGGGCGGCCAAGTCTTCCCGCGTCACGCGTAGGGGTGTCACCCGGATCACCTGGGGAATCGCCGTGGTCAGGGGATGGGTGGTTTCGGCGATCAGGATCACCCTCGCCTGCATCGGTTGATCGGCACCGGGCGCGTCCTCCGGCCGGCCGACGGGGGTATAGCGGCCGGTCTGGATCAGGGTCTGGAGCCGGGGAACCAGTTCTGGGGCCAGATCTTGGATATTGTTGAGCACCAGAGTGCCCTGGCCTAGGTAACCCAACAGTCCAGGTTTCCCCCCGGCCCGGCCGAACAGATCGGCCCCACTGGCCTGGAGGGTGGCGCAGTTGAGTTGAATCAGGGGTTGACGACGGTGGACAGAGCCAAAGTGGATCAGGGCGGCGATATTGTCCTTCTGGAGACCCGGTTCGCCAAAAACCACCACCGGCTGGGGCCAGCCGGCCGCCTGTTTGATCTGCTGCCGCAACCGCTGGGCATAGCGACTGGTTCCCACAATGCCGCGCTTGATCCGAGGTACCACAAAGGGCCGCAGGGCTGCTTGGCGTTCCTGCTCAAACAGCAGTTGTCCCCGCAACTCCACCACCTCCTGGGCCAAGTGCTGCGCCAGGGTCAGACTGACTTCGGGATACCGGCTCAGCCAGGCGCGGAAGGGGGCTGCGGGGAGATGCCAGACCTCGGTGGGGGATTGGGTTTCCACAACCACGGCGGCCGGCCGATCTAAGGCTAGTTCCTGAAAACCAATTAGGTAGCCGGGAAGCAAACTACTGGCCCCCAAGCGGCCGGCCGGGGTGGGATAGAACCGCTCCACATTCCCCTGGATCAGAATCGCCAAGGCATCGGGGCGGCGGTCAGGGGCCACCAAGGTCGTGCCGGCTGGATAGGTACGCCGCACCAAAAGGGTCGCCAAGTCAGCCAGGACTGGACTGGGGAGACTGGCTAAGGGGGTGCGCTCCTGCAACCAGGTCAGGAGATCGCCGCAGAAATCCTCAGTGCCTACGAGGGTCATGGCTCACTGGGTAAAGTCTGGCTTGCCGCAATCCTACAAAACCTTGGGCCGAGGATCCG
>JACYLR010000163.1 GCA_015272465.1 Gloeomargaritaceae cyanobacterium C42_A2020_066 | reverse complement strand
GTGACAGCCGAGATGGAGCCAGCCCTGGCCGAGTCTTGGACAATTGCCCCGGACAAAAAGAGGATCGTGTTTACCCTGCGACCCGACTTGCGCTGGTCGGCCGGCCGGCCGTTGACTGCGGCGGATGTGGTGTTCTCCTACCGGGATGTCTACCTCAATCCGGCGATTCCCTCCAGTGTTCAGGACATTTTGCGGATTGGGGAAACAGGGGCGTTTCCTACGGTGCGCCAGTTGTATGAACGGAGGGTCGAGTTCACGGTGCCCGAACCCTTTGCTCCCTTCCTGCGATTTGCGGGGGGAATTCCGATCCTGCCCGCCCATGCCCTCCGGCCGGCCGTGACCACCCGGGGCAAGGACGGACAGTTAGCGTTCCTGTCCACCTGGGGTACGGATACACCCGTGGATCAGATCGTGGGGAACGGTCCCTACCGCATGGAGCGCTATACCCCCAGCCAGCGGGTCGTGTTTCGGCGCAACCCCCACTACTGGCAAAAGGATGCGGCCGGCCGGCCGATGCCTTTGATTGAGCGACTGGTCTGGCAGATTATCGAATCGACCGATACCCAGTTGCTGCGGTTCCGATCCGGGGAACTGGATGGGCTAGAGGTGGCGGGGGAAGCCTTCCCCTTACTCAAACGGGAAGAGAAACCGGGGCAATTCACGATCTATAATGGCGGCCCCCAAAATGTCACGACCTTTCTGGCCTTTAACCAGAACCGTGCTCGCAGTGCCGCTGGCCAGCCTCTGGTCGATCCGGTCAAATCCCGCTGGTTCAACACCCTGGAGTTTCGGCAAGCGGTTGCCTATGCCATTGACCGGGAACGCATGCGCGACACGATCTTCCGGGGTTTGGGGGAGTTGCAAAATTCACCCCTGGATCGCAACGGTCCCTACTATCTCTCTCCGGCTGAGGGCCTCAGAGTCTACGATTACCGGCCGGAACAGGCCCAAGCACTCCTGAAGCGAGCGGGGTTCAGCTACAGTCTGGCGGGCAAACTCCTGGATTGGGATGGGAATCCCGTGCGATTTACCCTGTTGACCAATGTGGAGCGGCGCAACCGGCCGGCCATGGCTGCCCAGATCAAAGATGATTTGGCGCGCATTGGCATGCAGGTGGATGTCCAGACGATGAGTTTCAATCCCTACGTGGAGCGCATTCGCCGTGCCCGTAATTTCGACTGTTATCTAGGCGGTTTTGGCGGAGGCAGCATTGATCCCCAAGGGGGGTTTAACATTTGGAGCAGTCGCGGTGGACTGCATAATTTCAATCTGGGTCCCCAACGGGGAGAACCGCCACTCCAAGGCTGGGAGGTGACTCCCTGGGAACAGCGGATCGACCAACTCTTCATCCAAGGTGCTCAGGAATTGGATGAAGCCCGCCGCAAAGCCATCTACGCCGAATTTCAACGGGTCGCTCAGGACAATTTACCCTTTATTCATCTGGTCAATGCCCTCGACCTTGAGGCGGTCCGCAATCATATTCAGGGGGTGCGTCACTCGGCGATTGGGGGTGCCTTCTGGAACTTACCCGAACTGAGCGTGGCCGAGGATATGCGACCCTGATCTAGTTGGCAGTCATAACTTAGGCATTCAATGCCCAGGGTTCCTGGATTCCGTGTAGGGCGCAATGCGGGCGGACGCCAATTCAACATAGGCTGGATCGACTTCATAGCCCACGTAGTTTCGCTGGGCCTTGAGGGCGGCGATCGCTGTGCTGCCACTGCCCATAAAGGGATCGAGGATAATGTCTCCCGTGTAGGTGTAGAGCTGGATCAGCCGGTAGGGTAATTCAACGGGGAACGGAGCGGGATGACCGACTTTTTTGGCCGATTCCGTGTTCATAGACCAGACAGATTTCGTCCATTCCATGAAGTCTTCCTTGGTAATAGTATTGGCCTTGTTCTTGGGCTTTTTGCGCTCAAAGGCTCCCTTACAAAAGACAAGAATATACTCGTGGGTGTCGCGCAGAACCGGATTGGAGGCTGACTGCCAACTACCCCAGGCCATAGACACACCGGCCCCGGCCCCCTTGCTCCAAATAATTTCACCACGCATATAGAAACCAATATCTAGCATGATCTGGGAAATATAGTCCGAGAGGGGAATATAGGGTTTTCTGCCCAGATTGGCCACATTGATGCAGGCTCGCCCCCCATGGACAAGGACTCGATAGGTCTCCGAAAATACTTTTCTCAGTAGGTTGAGGTATTCCTGTAGTGAAAGATCTTCATCGTAGGTTTTCCTGACGTTGTAGGGCGGGGAGGTGACCATCAAATGCAGAGAGTTATCTGGAATTGCATCCATAGTCTCCGAACTGCCCAAAAGGATGGTGTTCAGATGGGTAACTGGAAACAGGCTATCTGGTGTTGGTGCTAAAGGCTTCCTCTGGGGTTTGGGGCAGTCACTGTAGAGCTTGGAATCGTAGTATGGGGACGCGTCGTGATTGATGCGGGCGGTGGTTCCGAAGGCGGATGTTTTTGTACCTTTGCCCATTGCGCTTTCCTTGGCTGCTTCCATCTATTCTCATCTCTTGAAGCTAGCCTACTCCCTAGGCTTTGCCCCTCACTAGGTAACTGGGAGCACTTCGGGGTGTCGTGCGAGGATAAACTGCCTGAATGTGTCGCTTTGCTACAGCCTCTGGCCAAGGCCGGCCGGCCGGTTCCATGGTAGAGAATGGGGGCAAGACCCACAGGCAAGCATCGGGAGAACAGCCATGAACCTGCGACTACTGGTTTTTTCGAGCCTGGTAACCGCCTTGGTGAGTGCAGTCCTGGGACTTGGGGTCTCACGAATTGCCCAAAGTCGCTTCGTTAGCCAACCCTACCGAGAACTTAACCGTCAGTACGCAGCGATCGGCGCAGGGATTGGCTTGGTGGCTGGGGCTGGGCTAGAAGTACTGCGGCAGATGAAGTCCCGCCGTGACGAGGAAGAGGCTCAGGAACCGGATTAATCCATCTCGTGGGCCAGCTCGCGCACCGTTCCTGCCAGTAACTTACTCAATTAGCGCACCTCGGTAGCTTCGAGTTTATCGAGGCGGAGTCTATGCTCCGGGTCAAACAGTCGCTGGATCACCCATCCGGCTAAGACCAGAACTGTCAGTGCCGTAGCCGACCCGATGCTGAGCATGATCACCATCTGGTAACGTACGGCTAGGGTTGGGGCTGACCCAGCTAGGATTTGGCCCGTCATCATGCCAGGTAGACTGACGAGGCCCATCACAGCCATGGAGTTGAGGGTCGGTGTGAGCGCAGTTTGCACAGCCCCCCTAAAGAAACTCTGACTGGCTTCCCAGCGCGTGGCACCGTGGGCCAACAGGGTCTCGATCTGGTGGCGGCCGGCCGCTAGACTCGCCAGCAATTGGTTGAGAACCAGCGCGGCCCCTGTCAAGGCATTGCCGAGGATCATCCCCAGAAACGGTATCCAATATTAGGCGCTATACCAGGGGTGAATGCTGATAATGTCCGCCACGGTGATCTGGGTAATGAGTAGGCTTGGGTCCAAGATCGCCAAGTAGCTGCCTAGGTATAGCTATTGCCATTTAGGTTAACACACTTGACGAATCGCTTCATCCACTCGCTCCTGTAAACTCTCCTCTGTCCCTTCGCTCTTCCTCACCCGCTGTTTTATCCCATACCACTGCTGCTCTATCTGGTTCATATCAGGCGAGTGTCTCGGTAAATACAGGAGTTCACATCCTCCTTCCCTCACATCTCATCCTGGCACTCCTGCGAAAACTTGCATTGTCCAAGATATAGCCGATTTAAATTACCATGCAGCGCTATCTACAATGATGAGCTAAGATTGA
>JACYLR010000221.1 GCA_015272465.1 Gloeomargaritaceae cyanobacterium C42_A2020_066 | reverse complement strand
ATGCATCTTTAGATTCTGCCTGAAGAAACTTTCACTACTTATTTACTACTACCCATCGCCGCAATGACTTAAGATGATTTACACCATCGGAAGAAATCCGCATATACTTTAATTTTCCATTCTTACGAGTTTGGAAAAGTAGCTTTTTTTCTGCCAACCTCGTTAGGGAATTCGATGGATTCGATAATTTGACTCCATGATCTTGCAAGAACTTGTTAACCTCAGAAGTTTTAAAATCATTCTGGGGCGACTGTTTTTGGACATAGTAAGCTGTAATAGGTGCTTTTTCTAAGTCGTTAATATCATCCTTAAATCCGTGCAACCATTCACCGAAAGTATTGGGAATTTGAAGTTCTCGCTCGTTTGCAGATGCTAGTTTCTCTTGTTCTTCTTCTGCTACAGCAGCAATTTCCTCTTGCTCAACAGTGCTCTCCTCGTCTAATGGATTGCTCAATGAGTGGTCTCTCTTTAAAGAGTTTAACTCATTAGCATGAAGCCGAAAAAATTCTTGCGCTCTACCTTTTACAAAAGATCGAGACTTGCTCAAATTTTGCTTTAGTCGAAACTTGTTTGGCTTATGTAAGCCTAGTTTCTCGAACCAATCACACACTATATCTACCGAAAATTCAAAGTCTTCCTGGTGACTGTGGTGATAAAAAGCTAGCAGTCTAACCTTGTCAATTTCTGTTTGTTCAAGTAAATTAGTTTTTTCTATGAAACTGTTGAGCAAAATTGCCATGCTTGTGGATGGATTACTGTTAGATCCGTAACTAGATTAGGCAGATCATAACTCAACTATAGAAATTTTGGCACACCTAGAGGATAAGGGGTTGAGCAGGCTAACTATGTGTTATGCGGCGAGTAACTGTATAACACTCTAACGGCCCCGGCTGGCGTTGGGCAAAATGTATGGCATCTTCAGAGAGGCCCAGCGAGCGGAGCTTGCCAACCGTGGCTGTCCCATAGTCTAAATCAGATCCCATCGGGTCTGGCCATTGGATAGCGAGGCTGCGCGTGGGTAATCTGGCCACAGCTCAAAAGCAGCCCGGCCGGCCGATTTCTCAGCCCCAAGTTATCGCCGTTTTGGTTTTCCCGACTCTCCCTACCTGCCCTAGAAGCATTCTCTAGAGGGTGCTTTGCGGACGTGGGGAGGTGAGGTCGAGGGTCTCAAACTTCATTGAAATTGCTATATGTCAATCCAAGTTGGCAGATTCAGATTCGTGATGAAGCGGGGCGTCAGGTCAAGTGTGCTGGCTTCTCTAAACCAATGTCCCTGGGGCCTAGCCGGCACTTGCCGCCGCCGGTAGCCAGATCGACACACAGGTACCAGGGCCGGCCGCGGCCACTGCTTGGGGACAGGGACTCACAGCCCGCACCGTTCCCCCCATATGGGTCACCAAATCCCGTACAATCGCCAGCCCCAACCCGCTGCCCGCTGCCCGGCCGGCCGTGTGGGGACTGCGATAGTGGCGTTCAAAAACCCGCTCCAACTCCGCTGGGGGAATGCCTGGCCCACTATCACTGACCGCAATCACAACGCCGCCCGCCTCAGGATAGACCTGTACCTGGATCGTCCCCCCCGCTGGCGTGTACTTGAGGGCATTGTCGAGCAGGTTGGTCACCGCCTCACTCAAACCCTGGGGATGGGCGGTAACCGGGGGCAGTTGGGGTGCCAGAACCAGCGTGAGGGTTTGCTGGTGGGCCTCCCCTTGCACTTGAGCCGTGGGGATCACCCGATCCAACAGGGCTGCCAAGTCCACCGGACTCAGATCGAGAGCCGGCAACAGCGACAACGGGGCTGGCTCACCGGCCAACTGGAGTGGCTCGGCCGGCCGCCAATGGACGACTTGGCTCAACTGGAGAATCAAGGTCTGGAGTCGCTCCACTTGAACGAGCACATCCCCCACCAAGCTACGGTTACCATCCGCTTGGGGCAGTCGCTTCAGCAGAAGTTGAATAAAGGTGCGGAGGGCAGTCAGGGGATTTTTGATCTGATGCACCAAACTGGCCAAAATATCTTGCCGCTCACTCTCCAGCAGCGCCTGCCGTTGATACTGCTGTTCCCATCCGACGCGGCCCTGTTCCAGGGCACACCCCAGGGCCAGGGTATGGGCCATCGTCTGTAACTGGGTTTGCTCCCATGCAGACCACGGCCGGCCAGGGCGGGCTGCCACGAGCAGACCCAGAAGCACACTTTGATGGATCAGGGGCAGGACGAGGCGCGTACCCTCCAGGGAAACATCAAATCCGGCCCCCGGCAAGGCCAAGGTGCCGCGCGGTTCCAGGAGTGGCGTCACATCCCCCAGCACCTGGGCCGCGTAGTCCGACAGACTATAGTCCTCGGCCGGCCGGGAACCCTGGGCCACCGGATACACCGCAATGGGTTGAAACCCCCAGACGCGATCCGGATGTTCCTCCCGCAGGTACACGGCGGCCGCACCGATGTGCAGCAGCGTCCCCATCAAATCCATCTGGGTCTGGCACAGGTCAACGAGGGCAGCACTGGCGGGCATGGGCAGCAGGAGCACCGAGTACAACGGCCCAGGGCACAGACGAGGGGAGTCTCAGAGCCTGTGTCGTCGGCCAGCCGGGGGATTAATCTCTAACATAGCGTTGCCCCCCGGCCCACCGTTCATCCGCGGGCGACTCCCAAACCCTGGGGCCAGTGCAGTACCCCCCAGACCTGAACTGGGCCAGAAGAACGCCGAACCCGACTCAGGAGATACCCACCGGATGGGGAATGTGAGACCACTCGGTGTGGAAGACGCCGGGCTTGTCCACCCGCTCGTAGGTGTGTGCCCCAAAGAAGTCACGCTGGGCCTGGGTCAGGTTTTGGGGCAGACTGGCCTGGCGATAGCTGTCGAAGTAATCCAGCGAGGCGCTAAAGGCCGGCACCGCGATCCCCAACCGGGCTGCCGTTGCCACCACCGTCCGCCACGCGTCCTGGCGATCCAGAATCGTCTGGCGAAACTCCGGTGCCAACAGCAGGTTGGCGAGGCCAGCATCTTCCCGGTAGGCGTGCTTAATCTTGTTGAGGAACCCGGCCCGGATGATGCAGCCTCCCTTCCAAATGCGGGCGATTTCCCCCAAATCCAGCCCGTAGGCGAATTCCTGGGATGCTTTGCCCATCAGGGCCATTCCCTGGGCATAGGAGCAAATCTTGGAGCAGTAGAGGGCATCCCGCACCTGGTTAATGAAGGTCTGGCTGTCCCCCTCAAACCGGCCGGCCGGCCCATCCAGTACCTGAGAAGCCGCCACTCGCTCGGTCTTGATCGAGGACATGATCCGGGCATTCACCGCTGCCGTAATCGTCGGAATCGCTACCCCCAAATCCAGGGCGCTGATCACCGTCCACCGTCCGGTGCCCTTCTGGCCGGCCGTATCCAAAATCAAGTCCACCAGCGGCCGGCCGGTTTCCGGATCCACGTACTTGAAGACCTCCGCCGTGATCTCGATCAGGAAGGAGTTGAGTTCATCCGTGGTGTTCCATTCGCCGAATACTTGCTGGAGTTGCTCGTGGCCCAGGCCCAGGGCGGTACGCAGCAGGTCATAGGCTTCGGCGATCAACTGCATATCGCCGTACTCAATGCCGTTGTGCACCATCTTGACGTAGTGCCCCGCGCCCCCTGGCCCGATGTAGGTGACGCATGGCCCGTCATCCACTTGGGCCGCAATCTGGGTAAAGATCGGCGCCAAGTCGGTATAGGCTTCCCGTGTGCCACCGGGCATCAAACTGGGGCCATTCAGGGCACCCTCTTCGCCGCCGCTGACCCCCATGCCCACAAACCGCAGACCCATGGCTTCCAGGTCTCGGGCACGGCGCTCCGTGTCTTCGTAGAGGGAATTGCCCCCGTCAATAATCACGTCCCCCGGT
>JACYLR010000072.1 GCA_015272465.1 Gloeomargaritaceae cyanobacterium C42_A2020_066 | reverse complement strand
CCAGTTCGAGGCGATCCACCAGGAAAAGTACGCGCCGGGCATTGCCTGAGCGTAGGAAGAGCTTCACCACGGCCGCAGCGGTGAGTGTCTTGCCGGTGCCCGTCGCCACCTCAAACAGGAAACGATCTTTTCCGTCCCGGACAGCAGCCTGGAGTTGATGGATAGCTTTGAGCTGGTATGGGCGTAGAAAGCGCAGCTTGTTGGCCTGGATGTATGCGGGGCGTTCAACTTCGTTCTTCCAGCCAGCTTCGGATTGATAGGTCGGGTGCTGAGTCAGGACGATGTAGTCGTCGGCGACGTTCTCGTCGATCAGACGTTGGGGATTCGGAGTGACGTGCTTGTAGCCGGCAACCGAGTCAGGTGTCGGGAACGACGTGATGACGTAGGGATTACCGCGCTCCAAATCCCAGAAGTAGTGCAGGTTGCCGTTGGAGAGGATGACGAAGCGGCAGTTCTGAGAGCGGGCGTACTTGCGGGCCTGCTCTTTCCCTTCAAGCGGGTTCTTATCCTCGGCTTTGGCTTCCAGGACGACCAACGGGAAGCCGCAGGAATCGAGCAGAAGGAAATCGACGAAGCCGCGCGTGATCTTCTCAAAGTTCTGACCTAGGGCATCCAGGTCGGTAGACTTGATAACCACAGTCGGCTCAAGTTTGGATGTTGGCCGAGCCACTGCTATCCGAGAAGAAGCGCCAGCCGGCTGCTTCAAGCAGCTTGTTGATCTTTATTCGGGCTGTGGCTTCTCTCTCGGCCATTCAGTTGATTCGTCCCATGAAGATGGGTGTCAAGTGGCATAAACGTCATCTGTAAACGAGTTTGTCCCTGTGAGGGCAAGAAGATTAACATCCTGTAGACCTCAGTCCAGGGTGAGTGTGCCGCCCCCCGGCCATGCAGGTGTAACGTTATCCCCCCGCCACCCGGCCGGCCAACTGGGTCAGGACTCGATTGGAACGTTCCACAAAGCCTTTCATTCCCTCCACATCAAAGCCCTTTTGGGCCAAGAGGGCTAGGTCATAGATGTAGCAGCACAGGTCTTGGGCGAGGGTATTGGCAGGGGTTGCCCCAGGCACCTGCAAAACCGGGGTTTGATTCAGGGTCAACAGGTGCTGCACCAAGGGATGACCCAGGTTTACCACCAGGGTATGCTCCTCTGGAAACTCCATTTTGCCCTGCTGCATCAGCGCCGTCATCTCCCGCAATCGCCGCAGGGATTCGGGAAGTAATACCATCGCGGGCGGGGCCTGCTCACCCTCGCCCTTGAGGGATTCGGTGCGAATGGTCACCCGCGGCCGGCCGAGGGCCGCCTCAAACAGTTCCTTGACCGTTTCGGCCTTGGACTTGTTGGTTTTGGGGTCGATCAGTTCACTACCCTGATCCTGGCTGAGCAGGGCCGGGTCTAGGTCACTATCAACGCGGGAGAACTTAACCTGCTCAAACTCCCGCTCCAGGAAACTAATGAAGTGGGTGTCGATGAAGCTGTCCATAAACAGAACTTCCAGGCCCTGACGGGTGTGTAAGTCCACGTAGGTGGCCTGGGCCACTTCATCAGTGCAGTAAAAGACGCGGTTCTCGTGGCGTGCCTGGTTGCGGGCCAGGTACTCCTTGAGGGTGGTGTAGGCCGGCCGGCCGCTGGGGCCTTCTGGCGTCGCCGTCTGCCAGGCATCCCCGGATTCGCCCGGCACTTCTACGGCGGGTTGCTCGGCGGTAGCAGCCTCGACTTTGGCCGTAGTGCGGAAGATGAGAATATCCTCTACCTGTTGCTTAAACTTGTCGTCATTCAGGCAGCCAAATTTGACAAACGTTCCTAGATCTTGCCAGACGTCAATGTACTGCTCCCGCTGGCTGTGGTACATCTCCTTGAGGCGGTCGGCCACCTTTTTGGCGACAAAGTTGCCGATCTGACGAACCGTCCGATCCAGTTGGAGCGCGCTCCGCGACACATTTAACGGGATGTCAGGACTGTCGATCACGCCGCGCATCGGCAACAGGAAGCGGGGCAGAATCTCCTCACAATGGTCACTGACAAATACTTGGTTGCAAAAGAGCTTGAGTTGACTGCGGGAAACATCCACATCGGGCCGCAGTTTGGGGAAATAGAGGACGCCATTGAGCAGGAAGGGATAGTCGGTCTGGAGGTGTACCCACAGCAGCGGGTCGTCCTGGAAGGGGTAGAGATAGCGATAAAACGTCAGGTAATCCTCATCCTTGAGATCCGCCGGAGACTGCCGCCAGATCGCCTGCTGCCGGTTGAGCGTTTCGCCCTCCAGCTTGATGGCTACGGGCAAAAAGTCGCAGTAGGTTTTGACCAGCTCGCGGATGCGGCCCGGCTCCAGAAATTCTGTTTCACTCTCCTGGAGCGTTAGGGTAACCGTAGTACCCCGGCCGGCCCGGGTTGTGGTGTCCAGGGTGAAATTCGGGGAGCCATCGCATTGCCAGCGCACTGCTTCAGCCCCTTCTCGGTAAGATAGGGTGGTGATTTCCACCTGATCTGCCACCATAAAAGCGGAGTAAAATCCTAGGCCAAAGTGGCCAATAAGGGGCTGGTCGCTTCCCTGCTTCTGATATTTCTCGACAAACTCCTCGGCGCTGGAAAAAGCAACCTGGTTGATGTATTTTTTCACCTCATCGGCAGTCATACCGATGCCATTATCGGCAATGCTGAGCGTGCGGTTTTCCTTGTCCAGGCTGATCACAATTTCCGGTTCACCCAGTTCCCCGGCCAACTCTCCAGCGAAGGCCACCATTTTTAGTTTTTGGATGGCATCCACGGCGTTGGAGATCAATTCCCGGAAAAAGACCTCGTGATCCGAGTAAAGGGCCTTCTTGATGATCGGGAAGATATTTTGGGTGTGGATGGTGATCGTGCCCTGTTCCAGCATTGTGGCTCCTGGCAAATTCGGCAAAATCCGGTGGACGCGTTGCGTGGGCTGATCGCTAAGCCCTCTGTACCCATTGTGGCCCGTTGCGGCCGGCCGGCAAGTTGGGATTTCCCTACCTAGCAGCGGGGGATGGCGCGGGCCTAGGGGCAAACCGCAGTGCCCGTCGGGTTTCATACTGGGAGTTGCATCTGTCCTGTGCTGACCTGTGGATGAGATTCAGGCCCTGTTTGGCCGGATTGCTCCGGTCTACGACCCGCTCAACGATGCCCTCAGTTTGGGGCTGCATCACGTCTGGAAACGAATGGCGGTGCAGTGGGTGGCACCCCCTGTGGGCAGCATTGTCCTCGATTTGTGCTGCGGCACCGGGGATTTGGCCCACCTGCTGGCCCAGGCTGTAGGGGCGCAGGGGCAGGTCTACGGCGTGGATTTTGCCCGGCCGATGCTGGCCCAAGCACAACGGCGCTATCCGGCTCCCCAGATCACCTGGGTGGAGGGGGATGTGTTGGCTTTGCCCTTCGCTGACGGCAGTTGCCAGGGGGTGACGATGGGCTATGGCTTCCGCAATGTTCGGGATCGCCGCCGCTGTCTCCAGGAGATCTATCGCGTCCTCCAACCGGGATATCGGGCAGCCCTACTGGACTTTCACCGGCCGGCCGACCCGCTGATCCAATCTTTTCAGCGCGCCTACCTGGAAACTTTGGTGGTGCCTTTAGCGCGAGGGTTCGGCTTGGGACCAGACTATGCCTACATCTGGGAGAGCCTCCAGCGCTTTCCCACGGGGCCAGAACAGGTGGCCTTGGCCAAGACCCTGGGGTTTCACGCTGTGCACTATCCCCTGATGGGCGGCCTAATGGGGGTGTTGGTGCTCACCCGGCCGGCCGACTGAATTGGAGGCGATAGAGATAGGCGTAGAGACCCTCTTGGGCGAGGAGGTCAGCATGGGTGCCCTGCTCCACCAGTTGCCCCTGCTTGAGCACGAGGATGCGGTCTACATTGCGG
>JACYLR010000116.1 GCA_015272465.1 Gloeomargaritaceae cyanobacterium C42_A2020_066 | reverse complement strand
CTTATTCTGTATCACGATAAGCTCACGCAAGGCATAAATAGAGGTGCCCTTAGGTCTATCTAGCCATCGATAAATGGTTGCTCTATTGATTCCGAATATTCTGGCAGTTTCAGTGATGCCGTGACCACTCTCTAAGAAACTAATGACTTTCACTCTTAAATCAAGGCTGTAGGGCATGGAAGGCTACTCCTCAATAGACACGTCGTCAATCTTAGCTCATTATTGTAGATAGCGCTGCATGGTAATTTAAATCGGCTATAAGTAAGTATTCATAGGGCTGTTGAGTGACAAGCTCGGAGAATACTGCGTGATTTAGAGAACAGGCGATCGGGCTAAAGCACCACGCAATATTTCAAGATGATTTGCAACCTGGCCCGATTGGAAGGCCACTTCGGCGGCGGCCAAGCCCTCGGCCAGGGTTGGGCAACAGCCCAGGTGCCACAGGTAGGTGCCGGCATTCCAGAGGGCCGCTTCCCACAACACCCCCGGCCGGCCGGCCAAGACTTCCCCCGTCGCCTGGCCCAGATCTAAGGGAGGCTGTAGCGCGATCTCAGGCCCACCCAAGCCATGCTCCAGGGCCTTCAGCACCAAGTGAGACCAGGGTTCCCCAAAACCCACAATTGCCGCCCGGTTCCGGGGCAGATCGCTGCTGCCTTCCAGGCCCTTGATCGTGGTCAGATGGGAGACAGCCCGCAGGGCGAGGGTGTCGCGAATCAGGGTCTCCGTGGGCGGGTGGACATAACCACTGACCACATGGGCAACGCCTTCGTAGGGGTGCCACATCAGTTCCAGGGTTGCCAGCGGAGGACGTTTGCCAAGCTGATCTCGATAGATCATCATGGCCTCGGCCTCCGGAAAGTGATCTGGGAGGTAGAGCAGACCCAAGCGGGTCGCTTCCAGAACCTTTACAAGGGCTGTGAGAGACCGGCCGGCCCAGTCGATCCCCAGCATCTGCCACACCTGGATCAGGGGCAACCCATACTTGGTTGGGCATACCGTACTACCATGCATCAATACCGGCCGGCCGGCGGCAGCGATCACCAGGCTGGTTAAGACCGTCAGGGGTGCGGTGCGGGTGCGGCCATCGTAGGGATTGCCCAGAATCACCAGGGGTACCCCCAGATCAGGAAGGGTTGGCCCTAGGTCATCGTAGGCATCAAGCATACCCGCCAATTCTGCGGCCGTCGGGCGTTTAATGCGATGGGCGATCAGAAAGGCCCCAATTTGGGCCGGGGTTGCCTCCCCCAGGAGCATCTGACGGGTGGCACTGGCCGCCTCATCACGACTGAGATCTTGATGGGTGTGCGTTCCACTGCCCACCTTGCGCAGCCATTCGCGAAACATCTGGCTCATACCTAAGGCCCCGCCCATGCCAGGCTATCCCGGCCAACTAGGGACGGCGTTAGGCATCCCGCCAAGTGGAGGAAATGGGCAATGGGCGGAATCTGCTGGCGGTCGGAGGAACTGACTAGCACCACCTGGCGTTCTAGAAGGGGAGCGGTGGTTGGGCAAATGCATAGGGTTGCATCCGTAGCCATTTCCTCCAGGGCTAAAGCGGGCAACAGGGCGATCAAATACCCCTGGCGAACCACCCCGCGAAAGGCATCGAGGGTATTCAGTTCGAGGGCAGCATCGAGGTTAAGCCCCAGTCGGCTCATGTGATTGACCAGGAGGTTACGCATACCATACCCATCTTTGAACACGGCCTGGGGATAGGTGGCCAAATCAGCCCAGTCTACAGCCGGCCGGCCGGCGAGGGGATGGTTGTGGGCCATCACCACATGAATCGGCTCCCGATACAGGGGCTGAACCGTCAGGGCACCGCTGCGGGTGAGCAGAGGATTATCCATAACCAGGGCAATATCCACGAGGCCATCGCGCAAGACCTTCAGGGCGCGGTCACTCCCCAGGGCCGTCACCCGTAACTGGATCTGGGGGAAATCGTAGCGGAATTGCTGTAGCACTTGGGGCAACAGGTGGGCGCAGACCGAATGGATTGCAGCAATACACAACTCCGTCTGCTGTCCCCCCATGCGTGACCGCACCGCCGTTTGAGCCGACTGCCACTCCTGGCAGATCCGCTGGGCATGGGGCAAAAACGCCTGACCAGCCTGTGTGAGGCTAATGCCCCCCGTCCGATGCACCAGGGGATACCCCAACGCTTGCTCTAAAGCCTGCACCTGGCGGCTAATCGTTGATTGGGTGAGGCCACACGCCAGGGCGGCCTGCTGGAAACTCTGGGTTTCAACCACTGCTAGGAAGGCTTGGATCTGCTCAACACGCACAGCGGGGCAACCCTGGAAACCACAACCCGGCTTATTCTAAAGGCCGGCCGGCCGCTGATTTCCGTACCGCCCGATACAGCTGCGACTCCAGCCCCCCTAACCCTGAGATGCTTTTTTTTCATCACACCTATGCAATTTATTCATAGTCCGTAATTTTTTGTATCACTTGATACGAGAACTCAGGGGAGGCATTACCTAGCATGTTTGGCCATAGGGCAGCCCTGGGGGCGAGGCAATATGGCCAACAAATTTGAGGAGATTAAGGCTCGCAAGGATGGCCTAAGAGTCCAAGCAGACCTGGAGCATTTCGCCCAGATAGGCTGGGAGTCGATTCCGGAAGAGGATCGGGACTACCGGCTGAAGTGGGTGGGGCTGTTTTTTCGCAAGCACACCCCAGGCAAGTTTATGCTGCGGCTGCGGTTGCCCAATGGCATTCTGAGCAGCCACCAGATGCGGCTCCTCGGGGACATTATTTACCCCTACGGTGGGGATGGGGTGGCCGACATCACCACCCGCCAGAATCTGCAACTGCGGGGCATTGCCATTGAGGATGTGCCTGATATCTTTGCGGCTCTGGAACGGGCAGGGCTGACCTCCATTCAGTCCGGGATGGACAATGTCCGCAACATTACGGGGTCACCGCTGGCTGGCCTTGATCCGGCAGAAGTGTTTGACACTCGCAGGCTGACGCGTCTCATCCAAGACCACATCACCCAGGGCGGCCGGGGCAATCCGGCTTACACCAATCTGCCGCGCAAGTTCAACATTGCCGTAGCAGGTTGCCGGGACAACAGTGTCCATGCTGAGATCAACGACTTGGCTTTCGTGCCTGCCCCGAGGGAAGGCGTCCTGGGTTTCAACGTCCTTGTGGGGGGGTTCTTCTCCGCAAAGCGTTGCGCTGAAACCGTCGGTCTGGATGCCTGGGTAGCGCCCGATGAGGTGGTGGATCTCTGTGGGGCTGTCCTGAGGGTCTATCGGGATCACGGCCTGCGCCTGAATCGGCAAAAGGCTCGCCTGATGTGGCTGATCGATGAATGGGGGTTAGACGGCTTTCGGGAGGCCGTGGTCATCCAGTTCGGCCGGCCGCTTCAGCGGGCTGCGCCCCACACCGCCGTTGACCAGCCCAAGCGGGACTTGGTGGGCATTCTGCCCCAAAAGCAGTTTGGCCTCAAAACCGTGGGGCTACACGTCCCGGTTGGCCGACTGACAGCGCTAGACCTCTTCCAGTTGGCTCAGCTGGCCGACCAATTTGGATCGGGGGAACTGCGGCTGACAGTGGAGCAGAATGTCCTGCTGCCCAATGTGCCAACCTCTTACCTGAACCGGCTGTTGGCCGAACCGCTCCTGGAGAGGTTTTCGCCCCACCCTAGCCTCCTGGCCCGGGGCTTGGTCTCCTGTACCGGTAGCCAGTTCTGCAATTTCGGCTTGATCGAGACCAAGGGTCGGGCGCTGGCCCTGATGCACGAGCTGGAGCAGGAACTTGACCTCGGACGGCCGGTGCGCATCCACTGGACGGGTTGTCCCAACTCCTGTGGCCAACCCCAAGTGGCGGAGATTGGCCTGATGGGCACCACAACCCGTAAGGATGGCCGGCCGGTGGAAGCCGTTGACATCTACATGGGCGGTGAGGTGGGCAAGGACGCCAAGCT
>JACYLR010000057.1 GCA_015272465.1 Gloeomargaritaceae cyanobacterium C42_A2020_066 | reverse complement strand
TAACTCCCTCCAAGCCCAGGCCCGCCAGCAGGATGCAGGATTTTACCTGGGCTGAGGCCACGGGACTGCGGTAGTCCATCGGCTTCAACCCCTGTCCCAGGACTGCCAGGGGTGCCCGGCCGGCCGCTTGGCGTCCCCAGATGCTGGCCCCCATTTGCTGCAAGGGTTGCACCACCCGACCCATGGGCCGGCCGCGGAGGGAGCTATCCCCCGTCACCACAAAAAACCGGCCGGCCGAGGCCGCCAGCAGGCCCAGCAACAGGCGCAGAGTCGTGCCCGAATTACCGCAATCCAGAACAGTCTGGGGTTCCTGGAAACGCCCTAGGCCCACCCCAGTTACCGTAACCACGGGCGCACTGAAGTCGGTGATCGCCACCCCCAATTGGCGCAAACAGGCCGCCGTACTCTGGGGATCTGCAGCAGGCAGAATGCCTTCAATGGTTGTGTCGCCCTCAGCAATGGCCCCCAACAGCAGGGCACGGTGGGAAATGGACTTATCCCCCGGTACCCGCACCCGCCCCCGCAACCCCCGGCCGGCCGGCGGTGTGATCCGGCAGAGATCGAGGTGGCGCTCAGTGGTAAAAGAGAGAACAGACACGCGGGGGCACAGGGAGAAACTGCCCTGCGATTTTACCCCCTGCTCAGGTCGTAACCAAACAGTTCCGGGTCTGGTTCCCCCAGGTTCAGATCAGCGAGGCCGTACTCGGCCCAGCGGCGCTCCACCAGGGCGGCCACATCCGGGTCGGCGGCTAGGGGTTCGCCCCAGACCTGCTCGGTTTCCGGGTAGACCTTGGTCGTGGCATCGATGCCCATGCGGCTGCCCAGGCCCGGCTTGGGACAGGCAAAGTCCAGTTGGTCGAAGGGGGTGTCCGGCAGGATAAAGACATCCCGCTGAGGATCGACCTTGGAGGTGACGGCCCAGACCACTTGGCGCGGGTCGCGGATATTGATCGCCTTATCCACCACGATCACAAACTTGGTGTAGGTGAACTGGGGCAAGGCACTCCAGAAGGCCAACGCCGCCCGCCGCGCCTGCCCCGGATAGGCTTTGTCGATGGCAATCACCGCCGCTTTGTAGGAGAGGGCCTCCATCGGTAGAAAGAAATCGACAATCTCCGGCACCTGCCGCCGCAGGATCGGGGTGTAGATGCGATTGAGGGCAATGGCGATCAGGGCCTCCTCCCGGGGCGGCCGGCCGCTGAAGGTGGTCAGGTAGAGGGGGTTTTTGCGGTGGGTGACGCAATGAACCCGAATCAGGGGGGCGGTGGTGCGCTCACCGTAGTAGCCCATGTGGTCGCCAAAGGGGCCATCCTCAATCGTTTCCCCAGGTGTGATCGTGCCCTCTAGGATGATTTCCGACTCGGCTGGCACATCCAGGTTCAGGGTTTTGCAGCGGGACAGGTGTACCCCACTGCCGCCGTAGAGACCGGCAAACAACCACTCGGACAGATCCACGGGGATCGGGGTGGCTGCTGCCATCACCAGGAGGGGATGCACCCCCAAAGCGATGGCAATCTCCAGCTTTTTGCCCATTTGGGCGGCCTTGCGTAGGTGGCGCGCCCCGCCGCGGATCGACAGCCACTGCACCGACAGGGTGTTCGCGGACTGGAGTTGGAGGCGATAGACGCCGACATTGGGGATGCCGGTTTCGCAATCCCGCGTGATCACCAATCCCAGGGTGATAATCCGGCCGGCGTCCTTGGAGTAGGGCCGAATCAGGGGTAGCTGGGTCAAGTCCACCGCGTCCCCCTGGTGGACGACCTGCTGACAAACTGGCAAGAAACTGGCCACGGGCTTGGCCCGCAACACATCGAACAGCAAGCGCCCAAAGGCCACCATTTCCGCGGGTTTCTTGGGGGGCGTGGGTTGTTGCAACTGGCTGAGCCGCACCCCCAGGGCCTCCAGGTCGGCCGGCCGCTCCATGTTCATCGCCCAGCAGACCCGCTCCAGGGTGCCCAGGGTGTTGATGGCCACCGGATGGGGCGAGCCCTTCACCTGCTCAAACAGGAGGGCCGGGCCACCGCCTTCGAGCACCCGCGTACTGATCTCCGCCAGTTCTAGGTCGGGATCGACGAGGGCCGAAATCCGCCGCAGTTGCCCCCGCCGCTCCAGCAGGTTTAGAAAAGCCCGTAAATCCTGGGTCATGGGTTGCGGTGGAACATAGCAGGTCTGACGGCCAAACTATCCCTAGGCTAGGCGATCCGGCCCCGGGGGAAGAAGGCCCTCCTGTCAAAAGGCCCCAGGACTATCCATCGACCGAGGTGTTCCCCGCTGGCAGCGAACTCCGGATCGCGACCCGTAGGCTGTCAATTCCGTAAAGACCAGCCGGGGCTTTGTGGTCACGCTATTGTGACTGGCTCTGGAGATGAAGGGAATGAGTGGCGGCCGGCCGGTAGTGCCGTGGTGAGGCGGCTGCTTATTTGGCAGGCTCTGCTCCATTACAATGTGTATGCTCATTGGAATTCATACACACGGCCGACTGCTATGCGCACGAACATTGTGATTGACGACAAACTGATTGCTGAGGCGATGGAGGTTACCGGCGCTTCCACCAAGAAGGAAGCCGTGGAGTTGGGCCTCAAGGCGCTTATTCGGTTGAAGCGCCAGGAGCAAATTCGCGACCTACGGGGAAAGCTCAAGTGGCAGGATGATTTGGATCGGATGCGACTTGACGCATGATTTTGGTCGATTCGAGTGTGTGGGTGGACTATTTCAATGGAGTCCGCTCCAGGGAGACCGACTTTCTCGATTCGACGCTCGGAATCGAGCCAGTAGCAATAGGTGACCTGATCCTAACGGAGGTGCTCCAGGGCTTTCGTTCCGATTCGGACTACCAGACTGCCAAGTCGTTGCTGCTCGAGCTAACGGTGTTCGAACTCCTGGGCCAAGACCTAGCTGTCAAGGCAGCCGACAACTATAGAGTCCTTCGTCGCTGTGGGGTCACGGTGAGGAAGACCGTGGACTGCATCATTGCCACATTTTGTATTGAACGGGGGCTCCCGCTTCTCTATACCGACCGGGACTTTGAACCTTTCGCCAAGAGTCTCGGACTGGTATCTGCCCTCCCTGCTACATAACGTCAAAGCTCACTCACAGCCCCTTGCTGACTGGCGCGGAGGCTGCCCAAGCAGCATCCGTGACAGGCAGACACGCAAGGAGCGTAGCGACCGCGTGGGGGCTGTTGAGTGCAGCGCCTTGTTCGGCATTTTTTGTAATATGTTGCACTTCAAAGTTGAACTCCCCCCTAAAAAGGAGTGACATTAGAGATTTTCTGAATTCCATATCTGGCGTTCGTTAATCCAATGAATCTCACGACTGATTCCGACACGATCAAGCAGCGCAAGATATGGATTGTAAAAGGGTTTTGGAAGAATGTTCTGAATGAACGACTCTTTCGTTTCATTCCATCGCTCGTAAACAACAACCAAATCCGATTCATCCTCTGAGGTGCTCAACCTTGCATCGACAAAAGTTGGCTCTTTAGCGAGGTCATCAAATAGTTTTTGGCCAATTTGTATTAATTCTTCTCGGGCTTCTGGTTTTACTCTGACAAGGACATTTAGTGTGATCATAAATGTGTATTTGAATGAATCGTAATTTATTGCCGAACTAGGTGTTATGCGGCGGGTGACCGCATAACTATCTAGGTCTTTGACCTTCAGAATCAAGTATTTACAGCAACTGTAGGTTGTATAGCACCCCAGAGCCAAGAGATCAATCCCGGCTAAACGCGGATTAAGGTAAGTCACCGCATATCCCTACCACACACCACTGGAGGACTTCGCGGAAATGAAACTGCTGCCTTACACGCATACCGTCCTGAGGTTCTGGTGGGACAATCCACACCCCTGACCGGTACGAGCCGCAAGAGCTGCGACCCCGTGAACCAAGCGTAGTCAGCCGTGATTGGCTAATGAAAAACCACCAGGCCAGAAACCTAGGAAGGACGAGACTGTCGCAGGGCCAGAATCCGATCCCGGTAGCGCGCCGCCACCTCAAACTCCAAATTCTCCGCCGCCAGTTGCATCTTCTGC
>JACYLR010000095.1 GCA_015272465.1 Gloeomargaritaceae cyanobacterium C42_A2020_066 | reverse complement strand
ACAGCTCTTGATCATCTAATAGTCATTTCACTACATCTTTATTACTACCGACATTTTCTCAACCCTTGCGTAAAACTATTGTGGTGAACGCGTATCTTTACTCCCGCTTAATCTTTGGATCATACTCTACTTCACCAAGAGTGGGCGTGTCTGTTATGGCTAGGCTTGGGCTAGAATGAGGCGTTGCTTTGGGGTTCATCTATGCCAGGGGTAGAGTCTACGGCTGAGGCTGATTGGCGGGAAGTGCCCGGTGGTGTCACTGCACCTCTGGGCTACCGAGCAGCGGGGATAGCTGCCGGCCTGAAGCCTTCCGGTGCTCCAGACTTGGCACTGATTGTCTCTGAAGAGGAAGCAATTGCGGCAGGTGTATTCACCACCTCCCAAGTGCGGGCAGCTTGTGTGGACTACTGCCGTGATCTGTTGCAGAACCAGCCCACAGCTAGGGCAATGCTGTGCAACGCTGGCCAAGCCAATGCCGCGACTGGAGAGTTCGGCCGCCAGGATAACTTGGCTATGGCCCGCCAAGTGGGGGCAGCTTTGGGCATCCCTTCCAACCAGGTTTTGACGGCTTCGACAGGCGTTATCGGTCGGCGGATTCCTCTGGATAAGTTCACGGCTGCTGTTCCCACCTTGGTCAATCACCTGTCAGATGATGGCTCTGAGGTGGCGGCGCGCGCAATCATCACGACTGACCTAGTTACCAAATCCGTTGCTCTGGAAAGTACCTTGGGTGACCGGCCTGTCCGCATCGGTGGTATTGCTAAGGGGTCTGGCATGATCCACCCCAACATGGCGACGATGCTGGCCTTTATTACTTGTGACGCGGCCGTTTCTCCCCATCTGTGGCAGCAAATGGTGCAACGGGCAGCCGACCGTAGTTTCAACCAGATCACGGTGGATGGGGATACCAGTACCAATGACATGCTGCTGGCCCTAGCCAATGGCCAATCTCGTACGCCTGCCATTACCGAGCCTGGTGGGCCGGCCGGCCGGCTAGAAGCCATGCTGACAGAGGTCTGTGTGCGACTTGCCAAAGCCATTGCCCGAGACGGGGAGGGGGCAACTTGCCTGATTGAGGTGGAGGTCACAGGAGCGGCTGAAGAAGCTGAGGCGCGACAAATTGCCCGAACGATTGCTGGGTCGATGCTGGTGAAGTCGGCGGTGTTTGGCCGGGATCCCAACTGGGGTCGGATTGCAGCCGCAGCGGGCCGGGCGGGTGTCTTTTTCCCGGCGGATCAGTTGCGGATTCAGTTGGGCGAATTCCTGTTGATGGAGGGGGGAGAACCACTCACCTTTGATCGGGCTGCGGCCAGTGCCTACCTCCGACAGGATCCGGTGATTATTCGGGTTGGTCTGGGGATGGGAACGGCGGCCGGCCGGGCTTGGGGCTGCGATCTGAGCTACGACTACGTCAAAATTAATGCGGAGTACACCACCTGAAGCTTGACGCGCCGGCCGTCCTAAATATCTAACTCTGCTAGGCTTAGTTGCGGCCCGTAGGTCTCAATGAATTCCCGGCGCGGAGCCACCCGATCCCCCATCAAGATCGTGAACAACCGATCGGCTTCGGCCGCATCTTCAATAGTGACCCGTTTGAGGGTGCGGGTTTCTGGGTTCATGGTCGTTTCCCAGAGTTGCTGGGGCATCATTTCTCCCAACCCTTTAAACCGCTGAATCGTGTAGCTGGCATTAGAGGGAAATTCGTGCTTTGTCAGCCGTTCTAGCTCGCGATCGTTGTAACAGTAGTAGCTCTGCCGACCCCGTTCGACCTTGTAGAGCGGTGGACACCCAATGTAGATATACCCTTCCTCAGCGATGGGTCGTTGATAGCGATAGAAAAAGGTGAGCAAGAGTGTGCGAATATGTGCACCATCCACATCTGCATCAGTTAGGAGGATCACACGGTGGTACCGGAGCTTGGCGGCGTCAAACTCCTCACCTTTGATGCCTAGTCCAACTGCTGTGATGAGTGCCTGAATTTCCGTATTTTTGTAGATTTTCGAGTCGTCGGTTTTCTCAATGTTGAGGATTTTGCCACGCAGGGGCAGGATTGCCTGAAATCGACGATCCCTGGCTTGTTTGGCACTGCCGCCCGCTGAGTCTCCCTCTACAATGAATAATTCGGATTCCCTGGGGTCACGGCTACTGCAATCCGCCAGCTTGCCCGGCAGAGTCGAGCTTTCAAGGACGGACTTGCGCCGCACCAATTCTCGTGCACGGCGGGCCGCTTCGGCTGCTTGGTAAGCCTGTATAGCCTTTTCGAGGATGGTGTCGCCCACTTGAGGGTGAAATTCCAGGTATTCGCTGAGAGCTTCACCCACCAGTGAATCCACAATGCCCCGCACTTCGGTGTTGCCGAGCTTGGTTTTCGTTTGCCCCTCAAATTCGGGATCGGGCACTTTAACAGAGACAATGGCTGTCAACCCTTCGCGAATGTGCTCACCGGCCAGTTTCTCCTCACTGTCTTTCAGCTTGTTGCGCTTGCGGGCCAGCGTATTCATCGTGCGGGTGAGCACCGCCTTGAGTCCTTCCAGGTGGGTACCGCCGTCGATAGTTCGAATATTGTTCGCGAAGCCCAACAGATTATCGCTATAGGCATCGATGCACCACTGTAGGGCGACTTCAACCTGGACACCCTGGCGCTCGGATTGGATGAAAATGACTTCTGGGTGAAGGGGTTGCTTGTCGCGGTTCAAGTAGGCGATATATTCACGAATCCCCCCCTGGTAGCGATAGGTCTCGGAGCGGGGCTGGCCATTTTTGAGGCCGGCCGGCCGATGGTCGCTGAATGTAATGGCAATGCCAGCATTTAAGTAAGCCAGTTCTCGTAACCGGCCGGCCAAGACTGTGTAGTCAAATTCAACGGTTTCGGTAAAGATCAGTGGATCCGGTTGGAAGCACACAGAGGTGCCCCGCCGCTGTTCTTGAGCCGGTTCCTTGAGTAGCGCAGTGACGGGTATACCCCGCTCATACCGCTGGATGAAGGTGGATCCGTCGCGCCAGACGCGGACTTCGAGAGACATGGAAAGGGCATTGACCACCGAGACCCCCACCCCGTGGAGACCCCCCGACACTTTATAGCCACCTCCGCCAAACTTACCGCCCGCGTGAAGAATAGTCATCACCGTTTCCAGGGCCGACTTTCCCGTTTGAGGATGGATATCAACAGGAATCCCTCGACCGTTGTCGGTGACAGTGACCGAGCCGTCTGCATTCAAGTCAATGGTGATCGTGTCACAGTGGCCCGCCAGTGCCTCATCGACTGCGTTGTCCACAACCTCGTACACTAGGTGATGAAGCCCCCGAATACCAGTGGTACCGATGTACATCCCTGGCCGTTTGCGGACGGGTTCTAGCCCCTCAAGTACTTGAATTTGCTGGGCACCGTAGTCATGGGTGATGGGCGTCACCGACTCAGAAGCTTGGGTCATGGGCGCAGTCTACTCAAGGGGTTAATGATAGAGGCGAAGAAAGCTTAATGAGAAAATGCATACCAATTGTATCATGAGCAGGCTTGTAGCGGCTTGGGGATGTCACTGGGAATGGATTTGAGGCAGGGTGCATCTTGGTGATGTTGGTCGTTATTTCAGGCCCGACGGCTACTGGGAAATCAGCTTTGGCAGTGGACTTGGCACAACGGGTTCAGGGTGTCATCTTAGGTGCGGATTCGCGCCAAATCTATCAGGAGTTTAATATTGGCACCGCCAAGCCTGATGCCACGGCCCGTACCCAGGTCTGGCATCAGTTAATTGACTGGGTTTCACCGCGCAGGACTGTGACGGTGGCCGAGTACCAGGCTACGGCCGAAACGCTGATCCGCAATTGGCATGCCATGGGCGTTATCCCCTTCTTAGTGGGAGGTACAGGTCTGTATATTCAGGCAATCACGGCCGGCCTACGCATTCCTCAAGTACCCCCCCAGCCGGAATTACGCCAGGAACTCACTCATATCGGGCAAACAACCTGTTATGCCTGGCTCCAGCAGGTGGATGTGGACAGCGCGGCGCGGATTCACCCCCATGATCAGGTACGTACCCTACGCG
>JACYLR010000094.1 GCA_015272465.1 Gloeomargaritaceae cyanobacterium C42_A2020_066 | reverse complement strand
CGTGACCACATAAACCGGCTCGAAACTCCGCAAGCTGAACAGCGTTGTGGTGACGGCAGCAAACACCAGGGCCGGCCGCAGGTTGGGCAGGGTGATCCACCAGAACTGCTGCCAGGACGTGGCCCCATCCAGGCCGGCCGCCTCATAGAGGTGATGGGGAATTGCCTGGAGGCCCGCCAACAGCACCACCCAGTTGAACCCCACCTGTACCCAGATACTGAGGAGCACTAGCACCGCCCGTGCCCCCCAGGGATCCGCCAGCCAGGAAAAGGGGGCAAACCCTAACAGGCCCAAGGCCCCATTCACCGGCCCCTCGGTCTGGAACAGCCAGCGAAAGGCCAGACCGGCAGCCGCTAGGGAGGTCACTGACGGCAGAAAGTAAAGGGTGCGGACTACCCCAGCCCCCGGATGGCGGCGATTGAGGAGCAGGGCCAAGCCCAGCCCCAACCCCAGACTGGGGATGACCGTAGCCAGGGTATAGCCCAGGGAATTGCCTAGGGCTTGCCAAAAGTCCGGGTCGGTCACTAGGCGACTGTAGTGGCGCAACCCCACCCACTGCACCCCAGCGCGGGTAAAACTGCCACTCGTCAAGCTGAGGCCCACTAAATAAATCACGGGCCAGAAGACAAAAAACCCCAGCAGCAGCAGGGCCGGACTCAGCAGCAGCCAAGGCCAATAGGCCGGCCGGCCGATCCCTGAGTCCTCCCCTGACCACCCGCGGCTCGTCACGCTCAGAACTGGATGATCAGGTAGCTGTCCTGAAAGCGCGCCGCTCGAATCGGCCGGCCCTTGAGGGTGGGGGGAAGGTTGATGTTGTGCCGCTGATCGCCCGCTTCAATGGTCAAGCCAGGGCCGTACTGGGTCAGTTTCACCTCCGCCTTGGTAAACCCGGGCAGAAAGACAAAAACCTGGTCGGCCTCAAAGCGCACCGGGTCAGGCACCGCGGCCGGCCGGCCGAAATCCGGTAGCTGATCCAGAGGTACCTCCCAGACACCGGCAGGAATGGCTAGGGGATAGATGGGCAGAGGGGCAAAATCCGCTGGGTTTAGGTCGGCGCCACTGGGCAGCCCCAGCACACCCCTCACCCGGACGTTGACTTGCTGGGCACTGCCCCACAGCCAGCGGGCTGCGGTCACGGATACCGGGTCGGCGTCCGTCACCAAGTAGGCCAGTAAGCGTTGGGGATCGGCGAGCAGAGCTTGGGCCTGGGTAAACAGGTCTTCAAGCCGATCCAGGGGTTGCTGGAGATTGGGAGTTTCCAAACTGAAATTGGTCACTGCCGCTGTCAGGGGTATCACAAAGGGAGCGAGGGCACGGTTGAGATCCGAAGACTCAAATACCTGGCGAAAGCGGCGGTAGTACCACTCAGCCGTGGTAGGTAGTCCCAGTAACCGCAGGCCCTCTAAGTCATGGGGCGCACAGTAGATGACCGCCTCGTAGCGGGCCAGGTATCCCCGCAGGGCATTGAGGACTAGAAAACTGTCGAGACCTGGGAAAATACTCAGTTCCTGGCCGTAGACATCCTTGAAAAAAGGGGATTTTAGGTACTGGGCCTCTAGGGACTTCAGGTCTTCCCACTGCTGCTCCATCAGACTGACGGCCTGCAACTGCACCACATCACAGTCGAGGGCAAAACTCACCGGGGCCGGCCCTAGGGCAACCCCCAGTTGATGGGCCAACTCAAAGGCTGGGGGCTGGGTCACCAACAGGGCCGGCCGGCCGCGGGCGCCGAACCACCGAGTTGCGGCCACTGCCACCCGCTGCCGCTGGGAGCCGCCCCCCAAAAAGGTGATTAATTGGCCCATGCCGACGGAACCAATAGGGCTAGGAAGCCGTGTGCATCGGCTCCAGTTCCTCAGGGAAGAACCAGATGCTGTTTTTATCGTCGAATTGCACCACCAGGCCAATGCCCTTGCCATCGACGACCCGGTAGTCGGAGACCCGCCCCACCTGACCCAAGCGTTGGGAGATGTCGCTCGCTACTCGGTCTTTCAAGCAGCAGACCCTCACCTTTTGACCGACGCGCAGTTCAGCCCCCATAATGCCGTTGTTGCTCCGGTAGAGAAACCATCCCATAGTCTACCGTTAAAGGGCGACCCTGGGAGGGTTGCGGGGATCGACCCAGGAGGAAAGGGATGCTGGCCAAACGGATCGTGCCCTGTTTGGATGTCCACGGCGGGCGGGTAGTCAAGGGCGTCAATTTTGTCAATCTCCAGGATGCGGGGGACCCGGTGGCCCTAGCTGCGGTCTACAACGAGACGGGGGCCGATGAACTGGTGTTTTTGGATATTACGGCCACCCACGAAGACCGCTCCACCATCCTCGATGTGGTCTACCGCACCGCCGAGGAGGTCTTTATTCCCCTAACGGTGGGAGGCGGCATTCGCGACTTGGGGGCGATCAAAGCCCTGCTACGGGCGGGGGCCGACAAGATTAGCCTCAATTCGGCCGCAGTGCGCGACCCAGCGTTGGTTAACCGGGCCAGTGATCAGTTCGGCCGCCAGTGCATTGTGGTGGCCATTGATGCCCGTCGGCGCGCCGATCCTGGCCGGCCGGGGTGGGATGTCTATGTGCGGGGAGGACGGGAGAACACGGGTCGGGATGCCCTGGATTGGGCCATTGAAGTGGAGCGTCGGGGCGCAGGAGAATTGCTGGTGACCAGCATGGATGCGGACGGTACCCAGGCGGGCTATGACCTAGCCCTGACTCAGGCGATCGCGGCCCGGGTGCAAATTCCCGTGATTGCCTCTGGGGGGGCGGGCACCTGCGACCACATCCGGGAAGCCCTAACGGTGGGACGCGCCGAAGCAGCTCTGCTGGCGTCACTGCTCCACTACGGCCAGTTGAGTGTTGCCCAGATCAAGGCCCATCTCCTCACCCATGGAGTGCCGGTGCGGCCGGCCGTGACGCTCCAGGCATCGGGGGGGGCCTGATTCCGCTCCGGCTATCTGTCATTGGGATAGCGAAGGGCAGCCATGCCCGAAGACCTGATTCAGGATAGCCACCATCGCCTGACGTTGTTCCGCATCGTAGCCCCAGCGGTCAAGAAAATCCTGATAGGCGCCCTCACCTGTTGCTGCGCTGAACCGCATGGCTTCGGCACAGGTTGTCACGGCTGGCATCTCGGTTGCCTGGATCAGATCGCGAGTGCGGCGCTGCACCCGGTCGGATCCTTGGGCGGCCGCTTCATCCCCGTTGCGGCGATGGGTGATCGCCATAGCCGTGGACATCACCAGGTTTTTCACCAGCAGTTCCGCTACAGTGTCCGGGGCGGTGGTCAGAGCTTGGATGAGGGGGGCCGGCGGGTGATCGGCTAAGGGTTCATCGGTCGTTAAATAGGTCACGAAGAAACCGCGCGCACCATTGGCGGTTCGCACCAAGGGCGTGATCGCCTGACCCAGGTCTGCCTCGGTGCAATCGCCAGTGGCCCATACCTCTAGGAGGGACTGGGTGTACTGAATCGCCTGCTCGAAGGAGGGTGCAGCGGATAACACCGGGTAAACCATGGGGGCTAGACCAAGGGATCGGCCCTATTATCTCCCAGGAACCCTAGACCCGGCCGGCCGGCCCGGTAGACTGGAGGCTAGATACGTTGCCTAGATCGGGATGCCATGATCATCGCAGTGGCCAATCACAAGGGCGGTGTGGGCAAAACCACGTCCACGATCAGCCTGGGAGGACTTTTAGCCCAGACCGGTTCCTGCCTGATGATTGATCTGGATCCCCAGGGCAACCTGACGACGGGCTTGGGGGTCGATCTGGCCCCTGGTCAGCCCAGTGGCTATGAACTGTTTACGGGCCAGCGGCCCCTGCCGGACACCGTGACCCAAACCCCGGCCGGCCTCAACCTAGTTCCCGCGGATGTCAACCTGGTGCGCGCCGAGACGGAAATGCAGCACAAATCCGGTTGCTACTACACCCTCAAGGATCGCCTGATCACGGCCGGCCGCACCTACGAGCACATCCTGATCGACTGTCCTCCTAGTCGGGGCTTGTTAACGATTAATGCCTTGGTGGCGGCGGATCAGGTGTTGATTCCCGTGCAAT
>JACYLR010000055.1 GCA_015272465.1 Gloeomargaritaceae cyanobacterium C42_A2020_066 | reverse complement strand
GTAACTGCGCAGTTCGCCGCCCACAATGTTTTTAAACCCGGCCAGGATGTCCTTGCCAATGTGCTTGGCCCGCACGGTGCTCCCCTGCACCAACCCGTAGTGGCGGACGATCTGCTTGCCCGGCACCCCTTCCAGAGTGGTGAGAATCATGACCTTGGGCCTCCCAACCCCAACTCCCCCCATTAAACAGGGCAAACCCGGCCGGCCGGCCAGATCACAGGGGACTTTAACCTTTAGGTCTGGCCTTACGAATTGTGGACGAGCACCAGCTTGCCCTGGGTACGGCCTTCCCCTAGGAGCCGATGAGCCGCGGCCGCTTGGGAGAGCGGGAAGGTTTGGGCCACATGGATTTCCAGTTGACCCGCGTCAAACAGCCGGCCGGCCGTGCGCAGAATCTCGGTTTGGTGCATGAGAGCTTCCTCCAGGTTGGCCAACTGGGGCGTGAGCATCAACTCAAACGCGATGCGCAGGTTGCGCCGCCGGGCCTCTTCCCAGCCAAGCCCTTCCGCTGGCGGTTGGAGCAGGGTCACCAAGTCGCCGTAGTGGGCCACCGCCTGCGCCGTGGCATGAAACACCTGGCCCCCCACGGTGTCGAGGGCCACATCCACCCCCCGTCCCTCTGTCCAATAGCGTACCGACTCGACAAAGTCCGTCTCCCGGTAGTAGAGCACCACATCCGCCCCGAGGCGCTGCACCCACTGGCCTTTTTCTGGGGAACTGACCGTGGTCAACACCCGTGCTCCCTGGAGCTTGGCCAGTTGGATCGCAAGATGGCCGACACCCCCTGCCCCTCCATGGATCAGAACCGTCTGGCCGGCCGTCAACCGCGCTCGGTCGTAGAGGGCTTCCCAGGCGGTGATCAGCGCCAGGGGTACCGCCGCGGCCTGCACAAAGTCCAGACGGGCGGGCTTCGGCGCTAAGTACCGGGCATCCAGTACCTGCAACTCGGCATAGCTGCCGCCACCCTGGCCTAGGCCCCCGTGGCACCAGTAGACTGCATCCCCCGGCTGGAAATCTCGCACCTGCGATCCCACCGCCACTACCCGGCCGGCCGCATCACACCCCAGGATTGCGGGCATCTGCTCCGGGTAGAAAGTTCCTCGCTGGCGCAACTTGGTATCAATCGGATTGAGGCCGGCCGCCTCCAGAGCCACCAACACCTCCATCGGCTGGCAAATCTGCGGATCTGGCACCTGGCCCAACTCCAGCACCTCTGGCCCCCCCGCCCGTGTCATCACAACTGCTCGCATTGCTGCTCCCTGCGCCCCGCTGTTCTGTGATGATGAGGCATCAACCCATTATCTGCCATCCCCCTGGGACACTTCTCCAGAATGGTATGGATGACGAAACCGCGTAGGTGACCCGTGACTTTCACTGCACCCGCGCCCTGGACGATCCGGGGCCAAACATTTGCCTGGGGCCGCCGTACCTACCTGATGGCTGTCCTCAACATTACCCCTGATAGCTTCAGCGATGGCGGGCAATTCCTCGATCCGGCGGCGGCCGTTGAACAAGCCCTTGCTCTTGTCGCCGCCGGGGCCGACCTCCTCGACCTTGGTGGACAATCTACCCGCCCTGGTGCCACCCCGATCAGCCCTGAGGCTGAATTGGCGCGAGTTCTCCCGGTTCTCCAGGCTATCCGCCCCCGCGTAGACTGCCCAATTTCCATTGACACCACCTCTGCCCAGGTGGCCGAGCAGACCCTCACTGCGGGCGCTGACCTGATCAATGATGTCTCTGGGGGCACCTACGACCCCGATTTGCTAACAGTTGTCGCCCAGTGGCGGGTGCCGGTGATCCTCATGCATCTGCGGGGGACTCCCCGGACCATGCAAACCTTGACCGACTACGACGACCTTGTGGGCGAGGTCACCGCAACCCTGCGTGCCCACCGGGAGCGGGCGGCCGGCCGGGACATAGACCGAATTATCCTCGACCCTGGCCTAGGGTTTGCCAAAACCGGCCCCCAGAACCTGGAGTTGCTGCGGCGCGCCGGGGCCTTGCGCGATCTGGGCTGTCCCCTGCTGATCGGCCCTTCCCGCAAGCGCTTCATCGGCGAAATTCTCGACCAACCCGATCCCCAACAGCGGGACTGGGGTACAGCGGCCGCCTGCTGTGCAGCCGTCGCGGCGGGCGCAGATTTGGTGCGGGTGCATCAGGTTGCGGGTATTCGCGATGCCATCCGGGTTGCCGACGCCCTCTGGCGGCCCAGCGCAAACCCAGGTTGAGAAATGCTACGGGCCATGTTCACAGGGACTGGATAGGGTATCGTAAGCTACCAGAATCTCCCCAATCTCAGGTCGGCACCCCCGCGGCCGGCCGGCCGTTTCTTGCTATGGGATTCCTAACCTGGGAGAAGTTGGGCTTTTGGCGTATACTTTGCTCCAATGGTTGCGGTGACCCAATCACCCCAGACGTGGTGGCAAGGAGCTGAACGGATGGATATGCGCAGAAAAGCCCTGGATGTCCTCAGGGAGACCAGTCGGACGTTTTTCATCCCCATCAATGGCCTACCGGCCGGCCTCAAGGAGGCGGTGGCCTCCGCCTATCTATGTATGCGGGCCATTGATGAAGTGGAGGATCACCCCACCCTCGACAACACCTACAAGGTGCAGGTGCTCCAAACCATCAGCCTCACTCTGCAAGCCACAGCGGATGGCCATCACTTAAACAACATGGCCTTGGCGATCAACGCCCATCAGATTCCTGTACCCTTGCCTGAGGTCACCCTGCGGGTTGGGGAGTGGGCACTGCTGGCCCCCCCAGCCATTGCGCCCCGGATTTGGGATGCCACGGCGGCCATGGCCGATCGGATGGCCTACTGGTCAAGTTGTAACTGGACTATTCGCACCGAAGCCGACCTCGATCGCTACACCTTCAGCGTGGCCGGTTCGGTTGGCCTACTGCTCTCCGATCTCTGGGCCTGGTACGACGGCACCCAGACCGACCGGGCACTGGCTGTCGGCTTCGGCCGGGGTTTGCAGGCCGTCAATATCCTGCGCAACAGTGGTGAAGATCGGCTGCGGGGTGTTGGCTTCTTCCCCGATGGCTGGACAACTGAGGACATGCATGCCTATGCCGCCAAAAACCTGCGGATGGCTGACGACTACACAGCCTCCCTACCGCCGGGACCAGCCCTCAATTTCTGCCGAATTCCCCTCACCTTAGCCCATGCAACCCTTGATGCCCTGCGGCGCGGCCAGGCCAAGCTGAGCCGTACCCAGGTGATGGCCATGGTGGCTCAACTGATCGCGCAGCGTTAAGGCCATGAGTCAGCCCCAGGTTGGCATCATCATGGGCAGTGATTCAGATCTGCCCGTGATGCAGGGGGCCGTCGAAATCTGCGAGCAGTTTGGGATTCCCCACGAAGTTGCCATCGTCTCAGCCCACCGCACGCCGCGGCGCATGGTGGACTACGCCAGCCAAGCCCACGTCCGCGGCCTGCGGGTGATCATTGCGGGTGCAGGAGGCGCTGCCCACTTACCGGGGATGGTGGCTGCCCTCACACCGCTGCCGGTCATTGGCGTGCCTGTGCCTACCACGGCGCTCCAGGGGGTGGATGCCCTCTATTCCATTGTCCAGATGCCCGCCGGGATTCCTGTAGCTACCGTGGCCATCGGCAATGCGCGCAATGCAGGATTATTGGCGGTGCAAATTCTCGCCAGCCACAATGCACACCTCCTCGACCAAGTTCAGGCCTATCGGGAGCAGATGGCCACCGCGGTCATGGAGAAGCAAGCTCGCTTAGAGGCTCTGGGGCCGGCCGCTTACCTCCAGAAGTCCTGAGCCTTGTAAAGAAACGTTAAGATTGAGGCCATGCGCCTACCCCACTTGGAGTCACCTGCGAGTCCCATGCCTTTTTTCAACCCGGAGGAACCGCTCCTGCGCCGCAAGCACCACGCCCTCGATATTCAAGACCTGTGCGGGTTACTCAAAATTGACCTCAAATGGGGTTCTCGGAAATTCTACTCTGCCCTCTATACCCGAGTTGACCAGGCAATTTTGCTGTGGGGACTCCTGACCCTAGGGATGTTTAGCCTCGCCCAATTCCTGCCCTGGAGTTGGCAGGGGC